>NZ_JAUBQX010000012.1:28206-120523 GCF_036701505.1 Microcoleus sp. Pol11C2 | reverse complement strand
TGATAGGCGTTAAGTGGAAGTCCTGAGAGGGATGAAGCTGAGGCGTACTAATAGACCGAGGGCTTGACCTCTTTTTCTACATGGTAATCATGATGACTTAATTCTGTGCAGTCTTCAGCGTTTTTCTCCCTCATAACTTTTGGGTCTTTCTATAATTCATTGCGGAGAAATGGTTAAAGAATTTATAGAACAGGCAGGAGCAAAGTTAATTTATTTATCTCCTTACTCTCACGACTTTTACCTGATATAAAATTTTTGGTCAAAAGTGAAATTTTTGTTAAGAAAACTTAAAGTCAGAAATTATTTAGACTTAATTGATGCAATTACAGATGCTATTCTACAAGTTACTAAAAAAGATATTCATAACTGGTTTGCTCATTGTTGCTACTGTACCTCATTAATATAGTAAACGCTATATTTATTTTTCATTCCTTAGTTCCCTCCGATGTAATATTAGCCGATCGAGCTTACGGTAATTATGTCGATTTAGTTTTGGTAAAACAGCAGGGAGCAGACGCTGTTTTTCGGAAAAATCATCTCCGTAACACGGACTTAATGGCGGGGTAAGAAGTTGGGGATTGGCGACCATCAAGTAGTCTGGAATAAGCCCCAACAGTATCCCAAACACATGAGTAATGAGGAATTTGAGGAATTACCATCTAATTTCATTGTTCGGGAAGTCTGCTTGCGAATTCAACGCCGTGGCTTTCGACAAGAGCGTATTATTGTAGTCACAACGTTACTGGATGCCCAGCGCTACACTGTTCAAAAATTAACTCAGTTATATGGACGGCGCTGGTCTGCTGCTGAAGTTAGTCTCCGGCATCTTAAAACAACTTTGAAAATGGAGATGTTAACAGCTAAAACTCCGGCAATGGTTAGAAAGGATATCTGGACACACTTATTGGCTTACACTTTATTACGTACCATTATGTGGCAAGCCGTATCTTCGTCAGAACATACTGCTTTTCAACTCTCCTTCCAATCAACTCGACAGCAGTTTAATCAGTTATTGACGTTGTTGGCAACTACAGGAAAACACCAACAACGACAATGCCATCAATTTCTGTTGGAGCAGGTGGCAACTAATTTACTCACGATGCGAGCCGATCGTTCCGAACCTAGGGTATTGAAACACAGACCGAAGCCCTATCCCCGAATGCAGGAACCTCGCTCTATCTTAAAAGGTAAACAGGCTAGGCGATCGAGACTTTTTCAGTGACATTGGACTCTAGGCATCTTGCTCATCTCGATAACCAACAAGGAGCTTGAATAATTGTGCCATTATTAAACCCAATTGGTATTACATCTGTGCAAAAAATCCTGAAATAATTTGGAGAAAACTATGTCATTAATTTTGTCTAGTTACTGAGAATAAGATGGGACTCGGTCGATTGTTAGAGGAAAAGTTTTAACGATCAGTTTTTGGTTATACTTAGCAAAGGTTTCTAGATCTTTATATCAAAAATAACCGAACATTAGTCGCAAAACAACTAATAGTAATATCAGCGATAATGGGTGTCTTTTTCCTAATTTTTTTCCGTGGGGAATTGACTTTTTTCCAAAAGGGGATTAGAGTCAGCATATATATTGATTGTTAAGCGATCGCTAAAAATCTTATCAGATAGCGCGATCGCTTTTACTTTTGGCGATCGGACCCGAGAATGAAACAGCCCTGCCGCGATCGCATTTTACGTTAGGCGTTTCGCCTGTTTTTATGCCAAAACTGGCACGGGCTGCGGCCAACGTCCCATGACTTTACCAATCACCGCCAATTCTTCCATCAACTTGTCGAACTGATCCGGTGTTAAAGATTGCGGCCCGTCAGACAAAGCTTTTTTGGGATTCGGGTGCACTTCAATCATCAGCGAATCTGTACCAGAGGCGATCGAAGCAAAGGCCATTGACGGTACAAACTGCGCCCAACCGGTGCCGTGACTCGGGTCAACCATAATCGGTAAGTGAGTCAGAGTCCGCAATACTGGCACCGCCGACAAATCTAGCGTATTCCGCGTATACTGCCTGTCATACCCGCGAATTCCGCGCTCGCACAAAATCACGTTCGGATTGCCAGAAGCCATGATATACTCAGCAGCCATCAACCATTCTTCAATGGTAGCGGAGATGCCGCGCTTCAGCAAAATTGGTTTGTCTTGAGCTCCGACTTTCTTCAACAGTGAGAAATTCTGCATATTTCTCGCCCCGACTTGGATGACGTCGGCTACTTCCACGATCGCACTTAAATCGGCCGCATCCATAACTTCGGTAATAATTCCCAAACCGCTAGCTTCCCGCGCCGCAGCTAGCAATCCCAAAGCACTCTCGCCGTGGCCTTGGAAAGCGTAGGGGGAAGTTCTCGGTTTGTACGCGCCACCACGGAGAAAATGAGCTCCAGCAGCTTTGACGCGCATTGCCGTTTCGACAATCATTTCTTCGTTTTCGACCGAGCAAGGGCCTGCTACGATCGCGATCGGGTGATGCAAGCCGATCATTACAGTTCCTAAAGGAGTAGCAACCGCTACTTCGCTGGGTTCTCCTTGGCGGTATTCCAGAGAAGCGCGTTTGTAGGGTTTTTCTACGCGCAGCACTTCTTCAATCCAGGTGCTCAATTCGCGCAGTTGCATGGGTTCGAGCTCGGCGGTGTCGCCTACCAAACCCATAACAACTTTGTAACGGCCGACGATTTTTTCTGGTATCAAACCCCAGTTAGTGCGGAGGTCTTCGTCTAGTCGATCGATCTCGGCTTCTGGAGTGCCGGCTTTCATTACAATAATCATATTTTTTTTGCCTTTTTAGTTGGGCTAGAAACGGATCATGACTCTGATGCACTGAGAAAAATAGATGCAATGGCGATCGAGAATCTATTTATATCAGTATTTTTAGCATTGTTGTGGGGCGGGTTCTTGTTCCCTCCCCAAATACAAACTCGCTAATGGTTAACAGCTTAGTTTTTAGCTAATGACTAATGACTAACTTTTTGGCTTCGCGGCGCGCCACGCTTCTCGCATCCGTCCAAAATTGGTATTAAATTCTTCCCACCCCAGAGTGCTTCCTGAAATTTCTTCATCCCAGGAAGCCGAGAGGACTCCGTAGCTTAATCCCAGAACGCCTAGACCAAAACAGCCCATACTTACCAGCAATACTGCTGTGTTGGGCAAATCAAACAAGCCCTTGCTGACTACCAAATAGCTTACAAAAAATGTGCAAATTCCCAATAGGGTAGGTATGCCGCAGAATACCGCTATGCGAGATATCATGCGTTGACTGACTACTTCTGGGATGGATTGCGCCTGTTTTCCGGTTTTGTTAGCTTTGGGCTGCTTGTCGGCAGAATCCGACTCGAAGGCTACGCTTGCTTGGGGGTCTGGGGGCTTTTTAGGCGTTTTTTTACGATTCGTTGCCGGTTCAAAGGGCAAGCGCTTGCGGGGTGGTTCGGAGGACATATTTTATCTCTAACCTGAAATCTCGAACATTTTTCAATAAGTCTTGGTGTTTGCCCAAGATTAAAGAATATTGTCGCAAATTTTGGCTTTGGTGTTTAGCCGCGAATCCCTAGACGGGCAATCAATGCTTTGTAGCGCTCGACATTTTCCCTTTGGATGTATGCCAGCAGGCGCTTGCGGCGGCTGATCATCATCATCAAACCGCGCCGGGAGGCGAAGTCTTTTTGGTTGATTTTCAGGTGGGCGCTGAGTTTTGTGATGCGATCGGTCAGCATGGCGACTTGGACATCTGCTGAACCGGTATCGGTTTCATGGGTTTGGAAGTCGCCCATGATTTCTTGTTTGCGCTGTTGTGTAAGAGCCATGAATTGATTTTAGTTTTTTTTGTACGATTGTCACAATCTCCAATGTTATCACAGGGGAAGCATAATAACGATAAAATTTTTGCCAGGGATGGGTTTGTTGGCCCGACCGAATTTTGGTTTTTATTGGCGGTTTTTGGATGTTGTAGGGGATTATCGGCTCAAATAGGCGATCGCCTCACGTATCCAATCATCGGCATTACCTTTGGCGGATAAAGTGCTGTCTTGACTAAGGGTTTGCAGCGCTTGCAAGACTTCAGCCGCAGTGTATCCCATCGCCAGCAGGATCATCTCGACTTCTTCTTGAATAGCTGCGGGGACTCCGGCGGCGACTGAAGTTGTCAAACCTGCTTGCTGTCGCCATTCCGAGAGTTTGCTTTTGAGTTCCAGGGCGAGACGTTCTGCGGTTTTTGTTCCCACGCCCGGAGTTTTGGCAAGGATGCGGGTGTTACCGCCGACGATGGCCTGGACTAAATCTTGTAATCCTAAAGTATCCAGAAGTGCGATCGCCAGTTGAGCACCGACACCGCTAACACTCGTTAACTGCCGAAACAAATCGCGTTCTGCCGCGCTGCCAAAACCGTACAATACGATTTGGTCTTCCTTAACTTGCTGGTGGGTAAAAATTTGGGCGACTTCGCCGGATGCTGGCAATTGACCGGTCACGCGGGGCAAAATTTGGATTTCATAGCCGATTTGATTGACTTCGAGAGTCAATATGACGCGGTTGCTGCCTTTGGCGATATCGGCGACTGTGCCTTTGAGATAGCTAATCATAGAGTTAATAATACACCGCTATTCGTTTTCATCAAAGTCGGCGATGATGTTGCGGATTTCGTTGAGGCTGATATTGGCGCGATTCCCTTCGGGGTAGCTTCGCTTCACAGATAAAGTATCCTCGGGGTCTTCTTCAGATTCACCTGTAGGTTCCTGAAAAAGGACGAGGATTCGCACGGGACTCGGAGTTTTTGCGGTTAAAGGTCTATCGAGAATAAATTGACCTTTTTCGTCGATCGTTGCTCTGACTTCCAATGCTTTTATTTGTTTTCCTGTGAGGTTTTTTAATTAATCCTAAGCTATTACGCTGATCTAGCGCTTTTGTAACTTTTTAATTCAAAATAAGATGCTGTTTAACTAAAGACAAATCCGTCTTACCAAAATTCACAACCAAAGCCACATTAAAATTTTCCAACGATTTGACAAACCACATAATTTCATTAGAAGCTTTACCTTCATAGTGATTAAACAAAATAGAAAATCGCTTTTCCAACTCTGGTTTGACTTTGCCCGAAAGCAGTACAAGTTTCATCAGTAAACCCATTGTCCGGCTGGCGCCGAGGTTATACACTAAATCGTAAAAAACGTAGTGGCTGGGATGTTGGGAATTTTCCACTACTAAGAAGTTGAACAACTGGTGGCAAGTACGAACTAACAATGGATTATTGAATTTCACCGAGTCATTTTCTCGCAATGTATTTTTGATTTGTTTGTACAAACGGTCATTAAATTGACGACCGCCATATTCTGGTTCGATAGACGATATTAAATATTCATATAAATCCACTTTAAATGAGCCGTAAGATGGAGTTTTTCGGGAATCTCTTAGGAAAAATTGAGCCGCTTCTTTGTAGCTGCGATCGCCTGCTACTTTTCCCGCAAATTCCATGACCGCTAAGTGCAGTTCTGCATCGTTCAAAAGTGTGGGATTAGGCGCCCGCTGCACAATTCCTATTTCTGTATTTCTCGGCTCAACCATATAATTCAAATATTGAGACAAATGTGTTTCAAATTGCCGCTGTCTTTGAAAAGCCAGTTGTTTGATGGTTTGTTGGTCTTCCTCAATGCTGTCCTTGCTCAGTAGAGAATGGCCGTACAAATAAGGATACCGACAGATCAATTCGCCCAAAGGAGAATCTGTATCTTTTTTCTGCTGTTCCGCCTCTCTATCTAAGGCTTTTACTAAGCGCTCTATGGTCTGGAATTCTTCACTCTTAGTAAAAAAAATTATTTGTTCTTGCAAGCGCTTGACTATGTAAAATTCCATCCCGAATCGGGGAGAATTCTGCTTAAATAAAGCTACCAACTTGGCGATCGCAAATTGGTTTTGGGAATGCAATTGCCAGCGGTTGATCGGGATGTAGCAGCAGCGGTGGAGGAGATATTTAAAGTCCTGATCCGATCGCTTGACGGAGACTATACTATACAAACTTGCTTCAATCTCTCGATCGGGATAGCCCATGCCGTCGATAAATAGCTTTCGGAACCGCTCGATCACCTGTGCGGGGGATTCTGTTTCCACGCAGGAGACAATGTGATCGTACAATCTCTGTTCGTTGCTGCCTATTGGAACACTCTCTGAGGGCGGGGTGAGGATGCTGCTGTCTGCATCTGTGTCTACGCTGCTGTCTGCAACTTGTGCGACAACCACGGTCGGTTTTTCCCCCAAAGTTCGATCGGGATTCAAGAACCAATAGTGTTCTTGGCTTAATTGTTTGTCCGCAGCCCAATCCAAAGCTGACTGCAAACTTTCCCCTGTCAATAACAGCGATTCATCTTCGCGGTCTGAAGCCAGCCATGCTGCTAGGGCGGAGCGGTACGGAGCCAATTTTCCCAGCTCCTTTTCTACCCAAAATCGATTAAAAACTGACTGATAAATTAGGTTAGAAACTATTAATTTACCGTGAGATTTAACAACCAGTCCTGACAGTTGCAATTCGATTTTTTCGGGCGAGTAATCTGCTGGTACTCCCTGCGATTCCCCGATGTTTGTTGGCTGGGGCGGTTGCAAAGCTTGCTGGTACAGCGTTAACAGCCGCGTGAGGTCGCAGTGGCTATGGAAAATGCGATCGCGTATGGGTATCAAATGTTGGGGTTCGTCTTCTTCTTCCCAATTTTTAATAATTCTGTGTTTTACCAGTTTTTCAACCTGCTTAGCTTCGGAATTTCTGCCAATGAAAGACCCGTATTCAAGTACCAATTGGCAAACTTTTTGAGTTAGAAATGGTTGGCCGCCCGTCCACGCTAATATTTCTTGGAGCACTTTTTGGGGCCGAAAAGCTTTGAGGGCCAATCCTTTTGCTAGGGGCAAACTTTCGTGCAGTTGGAATCGACTTAAATGAATCTGCCGCCCAATATTAAAAGGGTTGCAGCTTGGATCTCGGATCAATTCTGAGGGGGCTGCTACTCCCATAACAGCAAAAGTCAGGCGATCGTATTCCGGTTGCTCTGCCCGTTTCGAGTAACAAGCCCGGATCAAAGCAAAAAAATCGCTGGTACTGAAATTTAGGCTGCTGATGCTGTCAATGTCATCTATGAAAATTACCAGATTTTGCTGAAGTGACTTGAGCAAAACTTTTTCGATAAATATCTCCAATCGCTGCAGCGGCTGCAGCAGTTCGCGATCGTTCCACCACTTGATGGCATCAAACCTGTTTGTGAGGTGCAAACTGCTTGCCATGCGGTACATGATTGCGGCATACCACTTTTGGGGGGAGATATTTGAGCTGCTGATGCTTCTCAAGTTGATGGCGGCAAAAACTGTACCTTCGGCTTGCAACCTTTTGGCCGTTTGCACTAGCAGGCTGGACTTGCCCATTTGTGGCGAACTCAACACGTAGCAGAAGTCTCCGGCTTTGAGTCCTTCGTAGAGTTCGCTGTCTGCCGATCGCCTGACATAGGTGGGCGCACCGGCAGGCAAATATCCTCCGACTTGATATTGGTACGTTGAGTTGACTTCTGCTGTCATCTGGGAATTCATCAAGATGCTGCGCCCCTATGCTGTGTACTCGAAAGGTTACAAATTGCAATTATTGCCAGCTTACTATGGTGGAAAATTTTTGTTCCTCTTTCTCTATTGTCTACTAGCTCAGCTTTCTCCTTGTCAATCTTTACCGTATCTTTGCAAGGGTTCGCCGCCAATCCTACGATCGGCCCAATTGTACCCCGCCACTTGATTTTTTACACTCCTTCACATAAATAATTAGATTAATTTTCACTTGATCGGATTGAAAACGCTAAAACGCCCTTTCTTTCACATTTTTTTACAATAATACTTTAAATTTCACCCGATGGTATGATGTGGGCAGGGAAACTCATAACCACAGCGCCGTCAACCTTCTGCCTTCAGCTCCGCCTGCCGGATGCCGGAGAAAAACGCGCTCGCAATGGCTGCCAATAAAAAACCCCAGCGTTTTGCTGAGGACTGCTTGAGTGGGAGATATCGTTAATCTGCGTTTTTTTATTTGACTTAGATTGCATGGAATTCCATGCTGCTGACCTTCCCCGGGCTTTCGCGTTCGGGGATTCCTAAGAACAAACTTTTCAGGATGCATCCACAAAAAGTTTAATTCTTAAAGGCTTTGTCAGTACCAGGCTAACCACTTACTCAACTATAAAAGTTAAGGCTGTGGCTAATTGTAGAAGATGCGCCCTGATGGCTTAACTACCCGATGGATTAGCACCCTGATGGCTTAACTCCCTGATGGATCGACGCCCTGATGGCTTTCGCTCCACTACCCAAAAAAATCTGGTTGGTGGATGATCGTGGACGTTAGTAACACGTCACTTCCGGCGTTTCCGATCGCAAGCGGGTGTGCCTGTCTGAATTGATTATGGCAGGCAGATTTATCAGAAGACAAGTGGGCTATTGCATCAACCCATTTCTGACAGATCGGGTTAGCCAAAAAGTGTCAATCTACGGAAATCAGGGTCATCGAACATGAAAAACAGCATCTTAGTATTAGGGGTAATTGCCTCGGCTGGCTTCGGCTTTTTCCAGGCAGGCAGCGCCAGCGCTTCAGCGATCGCCCCACAACATTCATCAGCCAGCAGTTTGACGGCTTGGGAGAGTCGTCCCGACTTTAACTACACTGGAACGAATGAGGATGGGGACCAAGAAGAGGTAAAAACGGGTAGTAAAGGCAGGAAATAAGGGGCGCTATAGTGTGGTTCGCTCTGATGCGGTTGTGGTTGTAGTTGTGGTGCTTGTTGTCCCCACCGCTTCTGATCGAGGCGGTTAAAACTCGATCCCAATATCAGTCTACCTAATCCCGGGGGTGGGGGTCAGTTTCAGAGAACGGTGAATGGGAAAATAAATAGGTAAGGCGAGTCTGTCGGTGGAGTTTCCCCGCCTATCAACTTCCTTACCTTCTGATGTTCGGGATTTGGATCTGGCACAATCGTATTTGATATCGTAAAAACCCAATGGAAAATACTCTCGAAACTACCCGCAGACAGCGCGTATTGACACGAACCCAGGAACGGCGTCAGGCGACACCCAAAGAAAAACAGTTGATTCACCTGCTAGCCAATATGGCTTGCAGTTTGATTAAATACGACTACAAACACGCAGCAGGGAAGGGAACCCTCCCGCCTTCGGAACGCAAGCGTTTAGCGGAATGGCACTACCTGCGAGTTCAGCAAATTCGCCGGATCGAACGCTCATTGGAACCCGTAGCGACCCTTAAACGCGTGTACTACAAGAGCATCCTCAGTCCGAGAGATCTGAAGTCTTTGAAACTTCTGTGGCTGGAGGAGGACAAAAACCGCGTCAAACGGGTCGATCCTGACTTGGACGACATCCTCAGCGAAGCTTTGGATCGGGGAGATACTTTAAAACAGCTATTTCACTCGATCGAAGTCAAAGAACGCACCTTTTCTGCAACTCCTCGCCCCGGCGCCGTGCCTCTTTGGGTCAAAGAGTGGGAAGACTCGGAATATGACATAAACTTTTTTCCGCCTTCCTTCTCTGCATGGGTTTCGATCGTGGACGACTAGGTTCAAGAAAAACTCTTTGACATGGCATCGATCGTAAATTTCAGATGGTAGACTTATTTGCTATTGCTGCCATTGGCGAAGAGGGTGGGGGCGATCGGCTAAATGAGGCGGCGTGGCGCGCAGGCATCCGAGTACAGAGAAGTGAATCGGAGTCAGTACCATTGTACAATGGGGGAAAACCAGGGCTTCAGCTAATCGCTGATAGCTGATAGCTGATAGCTGATAGTTTCTCATGACTGACTCGATTTCTACTTCTCCTCTAGACTCGGCGGCCGATACAGCCGAACTCCGCTCTCAGTTGAGGTCTGGTTCGGAAAAAACTCAACTGCAACTGCTGCAACAACAAATAGCAGATTCCGGTTGGGATGTATTGATGGAATTTTTATTAGAGCGCAAGTCAGATGCACCGACTGCGGTAATGGGTAAGGCTTACCAAATTCTTTATAGTGCTAATTCTCCGAGAGCGAGGGAGTTTTTGCAAGCAAATTTTCCAAGTGGGGTTGTGCCGCTGCGATCGGACTCTAACGTTGATTACACTCCGCTGCAACAATTATTGGCGTTACAGGAATTTCAAGAAGCCGATCGCTTGACTTTAGACAAGCTTTGTGAATTGGCTGGTGATACAGCTTCCGTGAGAAAGTGGCTGTATTTTACGCAAGTTGAGAGTTTGCCGGTGGTGGATTTGCAAACAATTAATACGCTGTGGAAAGTTCATTCTGAAGGTAAATTTGGCTTTTCGGTGCAGCGGGAAATTTGGCTGAGTTCTGGCAAGAATTGGGATAAATTGTGGCCGCTAATTGGCTGGAAAAAGGGGAATAATTGGACGCGCTACCCGCAAGAGTTTATCTGGGATTTGAGCGCGCCGAGAGGGCATTTGCCGCTGTCAAATCAGTTGCGAGGAGTGCAGCCGTTTGCGGCTTTGATGGCTCATCCTGCCTGGTTGAAGTGAATGGTTTTGGGGCTTTTGGGGAAGCTGGGGCGGGCTAGATGGCCGGCCCTGCTATTGTTTTTGGGGAATTGGGATTTTGATTTTTGAGGCGCAGAAATTCACAGAAATTCACAGGCGGGACGCCTGTTCCACTTTTGGCATAGAGGGAGAAGGGCGATCGCACTTCTAGGAAAGTTGGGAAATTTTGTATAATAGACATATCAATTAATTAGCGAGAGGGCTAGGAGTCATGGTAGGCATCGGAACCCAACTCACTTTAGAAGAATTTCTAGCTTTGCCCGAGGGAGATGTATATTATGAGTTTGTAGATGGTCAAGCAGTTCCTAAAGTGTCTCCAAAAATTTTTCATTCCAGTTTACAGGGAGCTTTAAATTTCCTATTGCGTCTATGGAGTCGGGGAAAAGGTAGAGTATTTCCAGAATTAGCGGTTCTATTAAAGCGTCAGGATCGAAACTGGGCTCCTGTACCAGATTTACTGTATATTTCTTATGAGCGTTTACCGCTGAGTTATCGACGGAATCAAGCTTGTCCCGCAATTCCGGAACTGGTGATTGAGATTATCTCTCCCGATCAAAGTATGAAGGAATTTGAAGAGAAAGCGAAAGATTATTTGGCGGCGGGTGTTCCGCGAGTTTGGGTAATTGATCCAGAAGCTATTTTAATAAGAACCTTTTTCCCCGATGGTTCGAGTCAAGTTTATACGGATAATACAGTAATTTTGGATGAGTTGCTGCCTGGTTTGGAGTTGACGACTAGACAGATTTTTGAAGAAGCGGAATTGATTGATTGAGGGCGATAGCTCTTTTTTGGGCAACAAAAAAGTCGCATTCCCTAAGCTGGAAACGCGACTAATTTTATCGATTGCAACTTTTGCTGATAGCGGTTTCCTGAAACCACTCATATTTTTATATGAGTAAAACAGAGTTTTTTCACACAAGCTTAAATAATTCTTGCAACTCCAGAAGTGCGCGAATTTTTAGGCGTGATTTTTCTGCTTGTTCGATGCTGCGGGATGGTTCAGAGAGTAATTTTTGAAGTTGTGCGCTCACTTCATCAGCCAATGTCAATTGTTTGTAGTCCTGCATTTTTTTAATCCCTAGTTGAGGTGAGAATTGGGAAGAGGTCGATATCGCCTAACTTGCTTCCCATCTCTATATTCCTTGAACAGCAAAGGCTTGACGGCTCAATTTCAACGCACTTCTGCCGCTGTATCCAAAAGTGAGCCAAAATTGAGCCGGGCCACAAATTGGCAGATGTTATAAGTTAAATATGGTTAATGAAGGTTAAAAATTTAGCATGGCAGCTAGTCTAAGAGCATCTGAATCTGGGTTGGAAATAGTCGATCGGGCCAGGAGAAAGAAAGGCTTGAACAAACACGCTCGTCGCTGGTGCGGCGAGGCCCAAACTTCAGAATCAGTTTTAAAGCGGTTTTGGCGGCGGATTCCTATTGGGCAGGAGGTTTTTGTCAAGATTTGCAAGGCTGTAGAAGTGGATAACTGGGAAGATATTATTGATAAGAGTCCCTTGTCTCAGACTGATTCGAGAGCAGAGTTTTTTGCTTGTGACGATGCTTGGGTGGGTCGAAAAGACATGATTAGTCAACTCGCCCATAAGGTTCAGGGTTCGTGTCGCCTGTTAATTCTTCTGGGCATTGCGGGAATTGGTAAAACCGCTTTAGCTGAAAGATTGGCGGTGGATTTGCAAGACGACGGTCGTAAGTTTCATCAGGAGAATTTGGAAAATCAACAGCAAGCTTCTGATTTTGCTAGTGTGGCGATTCGATGGTTGGAAAAGTGGGGAGAACGCATTACGCCAGATGATCGCAAAGATACACAGCGGTTGCTGAATCGATTGGTCAAGCGATTGCGAGAAAATCGGTATTTGGTGCTGATAGATTCTCTGGAACTGATTTTAAAAGGAAATGAAGAAACAGGCTGGAATGGTTTTCAGGATGAGTGGTGGGCAAAATTTTTTGAGAGTGTTTTGGCAGTAGAATCTTGCCAAAGTCGTATCATCGTAACATCGCAGGATTTGCCAGAGCAAATTCCGGCTCGTTATAAAAATTTCTGGGATTGTCAAGAATTGAGGGGACTGACAGCATCAGAACAGTTAGACTTGTTCGAGAAAACTGGACTAGAGGCTGAAATAGATTCACCAAACAAACCTTATTTAGAACGAATCGGGGCTGCTTATGAAGGGCATCCATTGGCTTTGCGGGTGATTGCTGGGGAAATTGGCAGTCAGCCTTTTTATGGCAACGTGGCGGCTTATTGGAATAAATACGGGCATGAAATTGAAGAAGTGGAGAAGGCAATTGAGGAAGCTAAGACCAAAGGAATAACCGCATCAGCAGATGACGACTGGCGACTGGAGCGATATACTCGCGAACTGCGAAAAAATGTGCGTTTCCGGCTAGAAAAGACGTTTGAGAGATTGAAAAAAGATGTTTTGAATGCCTATCGATTGCTGTGCGAAGCTTCGGTGTATCGCTGTAGAGTACCGGAGAAGTTTTGGCTGAGTCATTTGGAAGATTGGGATTGTGATGAAGAAAAGCAAGAGTTAGCTTTGGATGCGTTGCGCGATCGCTTTTTGGTAGAAGAAGAATTAATTGACGATGAGGTACACTTGCGACAGCACAATTTAATTCGCAGTGTAGCATTAGAGCATTTGAAAAATTTGACAGTGAGCTAAGTGGACAATATGAAGAGTGATTTTGCTGAATTTGATTTTAAAAGTCAAAATGGTTTGGATGTTGACATCACGCCACCGGGAGAGTGGATGCTGGCTAATCTGGGAATTGATCTAGCAACACCGGAGTTTAGGGAACTGCCCCCTTGTAAACGCGCTCAGTACAGAGCGGTTAAAAATTGGCTGACGAGGTACAAACTGAAGCCGGATGCTTCCAATCTTGAGAAAGTTCGGGGATACTTGGAAGCATTTCACCATCTCTGCGAAGTGGAAGACTGGGAAAGAGCTAGTGAAATCCTTTTTACTTCTTTAGATACACCAACCAATCAAAATTTACACAATCAATTGGGTAATTGGGGATACTATTTACAACAAATTGAAGTTTATAGTCGGATTTTACATAAGTTAACCTGTAGAAAAAATTCTAGTTTTTTAAATGGTCTGGGCAATGCGTATCAAGGTTTAGGAAACTATGAAATAGCGATTGAATACAATCAGCAAGCCTTGAGTATTGCACTGGAAACTCAAGACCGCCATCTAGAAGGAATAGTTTTGGTAAGTCTCGGAAATACTTATTTATCTCAAAGAAAGTTTTCCAAAACAATGAATTGCTATCAGGCTAGTTTAGCTATTGCACGGCAAATCCCAGACCGTCGTATGGAAGGCATGGCGCTAACAAATTTGGGCGGTCTTTACCATATCCAGGGTAACTCTACTCAAGCAATAGAGTATTTAAAGCAAGGTTTACTCATTGCACACGAAATTTCCGATCGCCAACTTGAAGGAGCCGCATTAGGAGGTTTAGGAGTGGTTTACCGCTCTCGTAAAGAATATGCTACAGCTATGCAATGCCTGCTGAAAAGCTTGAATCTTATGCAAGACATTCAATACAGTAAAGGTGTGGAAAAGTCTTTTATGAATGTGGGTGCAGTTTACCGTCGTCTCAAAGATTATACTAATGCGGTTGAGTGTCACAATCAGCATTTATCAAGAGCAAAAGAAAGACAAGACCCATTGGGTCAGAGACAGGCACTAGCAGATTTGGGATGGATTTATTACCTACAAGGGGATTACGATCGAGCTATTAACTTTTACCAGCAAAGCTTGAGCATAGCGCGACCAATAAAAAGTGACATTGAAGGAGAGTTTTTGGCATTGTTTGGTTTGGGAAGAACTTACATAGCTTTAAAAGATTATATCAAAGCAATTGAGTGCTATCAGCAGGCTTTACCAATTGTGCGACAGATGGGCAACCAGGGAGAAATAGCTGTATTATTGTGTATTGCAGAAGCTTATAAGGAACTTAAAAGCTATCCTAAAGCTATAGAGTATTATCAGCTAATATTAATTCTTCTAAGTGAAATCAATAACAGTGAAGCCGAAATCTTGGCTCTGGTTAGCGTGGGAGGTATTTACTCTCAGCAAGAAGATTACATAAAAGCAAAAAGTTGTTACGAGCAGATTATATTATTGGCACAAACAACAGGCACTCGTGACATGGAAATGGTAGCATTGGCTCATTTAGGCTCTACCAATTTAAAACTAGGATATAAACCACAAGCTATTGAGTTATACGAGCAGACATTACCAATTGCCCAGGAACTGGGGGAAGATAAACGAGAGATACTAATACTGATTAAATTGGTTTTTTTGTATTTAGAAGACCAAAGATATTCCAAGTTATTTAAATCTTTAATTCGACTGGCATTTAAACATTGGTTGGTTATACCAATATTTATTGGATTATTATTGACCTTAGCCTTAATAGGAATATTTTCTGTTATTCTATCAGTGATAATTTGGGGATTGGCTGCATTTTTCCTCAGCGTAATTGTTACCTTTATCTTGTGGGAAGTTTTCCAAACTCTTAAAAATAGTCAGGATCAAGGTGCATGATACTCAAGTTTTCAGTACGCCAACTGACCTAATTTGTAATTTGCTTTAATTTTACCCCTCTTTTGATTATCCATCAATTACTATCCAGAACTCAAAGACATTCATTAAGTTGTTTCATATCCCCTTGCTGCTGCACTTGCTTGTGCAAACTAATTTTGTCGCCCACTTCATACCCGGAATTAAAACCCGCCTCGCTGCTGACTTGAGAATCTGTTCTCGTTCTAATTTTAACCCCTCGGCCCTCTAGATAATCCGCGATCGCCTGTTGATTTTTCTCAAACATCGATCGCACTACAATCCCTGGAGTCGCCGCCGCATCCCCCGAACCCGGAATCCCCGACTCTTCCATCTCCTGTTTTTGTTCCAACAATCTTTGTCTCAACCTCGTCGCGCATCCAATGCGAAAAGCATTCAGATACGCCAATCCCCTCCCGTTCCCTTTGCGGTATTTAGCCCTTTTTTCAATCGCAGAACTCAAATACTCGTACAGGTGTTTGCAAACAATCAGGTTTGTAGAAGTTCCCACCAAAAACATACTGCCCGTATAAGTATTTCGCATGGCCTCGCACCCGTTAGCGTCGGCAATTCCCGAAAGCAGCATCATTTTCCAAGTGACAAACTTAGATGTTGTTTCAACTGAGTTTTCGTCAATCTCTTCTTGGTGATTTGGCCCTAAATCCGCGAGGCTGAGATTGTACTGTGCCAGTAAAAGGGAAGCTTTTTCTGCCGCCGCAGTCGATTCGTTTTCATTGGATGAGGTGGCGAGGGCTAAAAGCTTTTTGATTCTTTCGACAATACTTGTGTCTGCCATTTTTCAATCGGTTTTAGGGTGAGATTCAGTTGACAGTTGACCTGGGATAGCGACCTCTACCTGGAAGGAAGAGGATTGGAGTAATGAATAGTCTTCTTTTAATTTCTCCCTACAAGGGAGAGGCTTTAAACCAATTCTTTCTGGTAAATTCCCATTTTAGTATAGCGTGCAATGTGCGATGTTTTTTCAGGAGAATTTAATTTATATAAGAGGCTTTTTTTGAACCGCAGAGGGCGCAGAGGGCGCAGAGAGAGAAACAAAACAGTAGACTTATTTTTCTGTAAACTCTTGTGGGGTGGGCTTTGAGCCGCGCCCTAAAAGTTAATTTTAAATGCAGAATAACTTACTATTCGAGGACTTCCAGGACTGATTTGGGTAACAATTTATCTTTAAACCAGACTACTTTTGCTGGCACATCTTTTACATTCACCCCGGCTTTTTCTAAATTCAGCCGTTCGGAAATAGCTAAAATCAAGTTATCGCATTCAGACTTCTGTACTTGTGCAAATTTCTTTTGCAAATACTCCGGTCGCCAATAGCCAACTATTTCTAATAAAAATACTCGCCCGTCGGGATGCACCAACCGAAAGTCGGGAATCATCACACTACCAGGAATGGGAATTAAATCAACTTCTCGCTCTAGTTGCCACTCGGTTTTTGTGGAATTCCATCTTTCCGCAAATGCGGCTTCTAACATACTATCATAAGGCTTGCCAGGGGGATAGTGGCTGACTAAACCGCAGTCGGAATTGAGGGTGAATTTACCTGTTTTCAAAACGCCACTAAAAGGGTCTTTTGTGTGCAGTGTCGAGTGCATACTCCATTTGGTGACGTGCAGCAGTGCGGGCAGCATTTTCGCGAGGGCTAAGCCGTAGCGGGTGCTGGGTTTGAATAAGCTTGTAGGGCCGTCTATTGTCAGTGTAAAACCGTGGTCTGCATCGCCTTCGATGTAAGTCATTAATTGAAATAGTTTCAGATAGCGAAATAAGAGTTTGTATTCTCCTGGATCGTTGCGGTGGGCGGTTAATTGGACTTGACTTGCTCGGTAAAATATGCCTTGAACTTGAGAAAGATTGTATTTGTGAAGCAAGTTTTCGGGTGTTGGTGCATTAAACTCAGTGAGGATTTTGTTTTCGTTTAAATCGGCGTATAAACCTGTAGTGATTTCGCTGGGTAAAACTTCTCTGTTTAACTCTTGGCTGAGTTCAGTTGCTACTTTTTCCAGGGTTAATTGGGTGGATTGAGGGCTGGGAGTCGATCGCGCAGACAAGGCAAAAACCCGCTGTCTCAACTCTGATGGTTCTAGGGGACTGATGACTTCTAAGGTGCAGAAACCGCCTTTCAGCAGGTGCGCTAATCCCCGTTTCAGCCGATAATCCGGGCTGTCGCCTTCTAATTCTAGCAAGCGTCCGTCGAGTTCGCCTTGGGTTTTGCCGATCGACTCTTGGAAGCAGTAGATCATTTCTGTCGCTGCTTCTAAGTTTTTAGCATCTATCTTGAGGCGGAGAGGAATAATTGATTCTCCGTTTTGGCGGTGACTTAATAAATCAGTTGGTAACATAAGCAGTGAAAAGTTTTACTCAATTCTTCGTTCAACAATCACCATAACCCCCCTAAGTTTTCCCTCTTCTGTCAAGCTTTGGGTAGTCCGAATTCGCCGATCGTAACTGACAAGATGGATTGTTTCAACCGCCCTCATAAAGCCAGTTGCTTTGTCCCATACTTGAAAAATTATCAATTCATCTCCAACTTCTGTCGCTAGTGTATTGTAGTTGGAAAAAACCGAGTCGAGACCTTCAATTTGAACTTGCCCTTCACCGACAACATGACCCACAAAATTTTGGGTTTCACTCTTGCCATTGGCATAAGTTTGAAGGTTAGTTTGCCTCCATTGGTTGTCAACTATTTTCTGGGTCACCACTGCTATAAAACGCCGGGTTTCTTTGCAGTCGGCATCGAGGATTGTCCAGTCTCCCTCCCAAACTCCTGTATGTTTGGGGAAGACTTTAAAGTTACTTAGTTGTGCAGTTTCGGTCATTTTCACGTAATGTAAATTAATTAATATTAAGATTATACCCTGAATTGGTCAATCTTCAATATTCCTGGGAATTATCATTGTCTTCTCCCCATTCTGCTGGGGATTCGGCTGCTTTTTTCGTCGCCTCCCGGTTGACTCCGTAAATAGATTTTAGATTTTAAATAGACATAGGATTGCTTTAATTATATAACCATCCTTTCGCTAAGACTTCCCATCCCACAACTAAGTTGTTTAAGCTTGCTACCAGGGAATTTCATCATTGTCTTCTCCCCATTTTGCGGGTGATTCTGCTGCTTTTTTGGTTATCTCTCGGTTGACTCCGTAAATCGGTGTCGGTTTGACAGTTTCTAATTTCTGATATTCTGGCTTTGGCGGTTCTATTTGTGTTTGTGGTTGGGGTTTGTGAGGCTGCATTCCTCCTCGGCGGCGCTGAGAAGTTCTTTCTTCGCTGGTGTCTTCGGTGACGACTTCGTAGAGAATTGCTAACTTATTTACATCGCTGCTTTTGCGGAGAACTCGACCCAATCGCTGAATGTATTCGCGTTCGCTGCCCGTACCTGACAGTATAATAGCAATTCGGGCGTCGGGAACGTCCACTCCTTCGTTGAGGACGTGGGAGGCGACGAGGGTTTTGTATTCGCCGCTGCGAAATTTATCGAGGATTTCGTGGCGTTCTTTGACTGGGGTTTGGTGGGTAATTGTGGGGATGAGAAATTCTTGGGAAATTCGGTAAACTGTGGCGTTGTCTCCGGTGAAAATTAGGGTGCGCTGGGGAGAGTGTTCTGCTAGTATTTGAGCTAAGATTCGCAGTTTGCCTTCGGTACAAAGGGCGATTTCTTTGGCTTGGCGGTGGGCTAGCATGGCACGCCGTCCCAGGGGCGATCGCGCGCTTGCCATGATAAACTGTTTCCAACCATCCAGGCTGGATATTCTGATGTTAGACTGTTTTAAGAAGTCGTTGCGAATGTTGATTAATTCGGCGTAGCGATCTCCCTCTTCTTTTGACAGTTTTACCATGATTTGAACTATTTTATGGTTTGCTAAAGCATCGCCTGCCAAATCTTCTGGTCTTTTGCTAAATACTGTCGGGCCGATCAGAAAATGCAAATCGCTGTGGCGGTTATCTGTGCGATCGGGTGTAGCTGTCAGTCCGAGTTTAAAAGGCGCGATCGCATATTCGGAAATTACTCGATAAAAGTCAGTTGGCAAATGGTGGCATTCGTCAAAAACTAGCAAACCGTATTTATTGCCCAAGGTTTCTGCATGAATACTTGCACTGTCGTAGGTTGCCACTAAAATTGGCGTTTTGTCTCGCGAACCTCCGCCCAACAATCCGATTTCGATATCCGGGAAAGCTGCTTTTAAATTAGCGTACCACTGGTGCATTAAATCGAGAGTTGGTACTACAATTAATGTACTGCGACCAGTGACTTGCATGGCTAATTGTGCCAGATAAGTTTTGCCGGAAGCGGTGGGGAGGACAACTACTCCTTGGCTTCCTGCTTCCTGCCAAGCTACGAGGGCTTGTTCTTGATGTGGGTAAGGCTGCATTTCCACGCTGGGTACGAGTTCGAGTAGTTCGTATGCCCTAGCTTCGTCGGTGAAGTGAATGCACTCGGCTTGGAGGCATTCTACCAGCGGGCGGTAGTGAATCGCTCGAATGCGGAATTTTTCCACGCGATCGTCCCAAGTGGCAAAGTCCACCCAGTCTCTGCCTTTGGGCGGCGGGTGCAGCAATAGAGTTCCGCGATCGAATGTTAAAGTAGGTATCCGTGGCATTTTTTTTAGAGACCTGAGTCGCTGCTGTTAAATTATAAATGACCGATCGAATATATTGACAGCAGACTTTCTTTAGGCTAATTTTTTAATAAAGTCTATTAGACTTCGGCAAAATAGAAATAGACGCGCGATCGCTTGAAGGTTAGAATATAATTTTACATTCAAAAATATAAGCCAACTCCTGGAATAGATAGAAAAACATCCGCAGTGCAAGCGGCCGGGGTGTTGATTTTTAATGACTGCATGAATTGGTCAGTATGCGAAATCTTACCTTACGGTGTGGCGAGAGCGGTCAATGAATTTTGAGCAAATAACAGGGAAATAGTATTTTTGGCACTTCAGTCTCTCGGCTATCGCGATATTGCGATAGTAAAAAACACCGGCGAAAAGGAAGTGCGGGTTAATTTGCAAGAAGCTCACTCAGAATTAGAGAGCTTGCAGCTTCAGATCTAACAACTAATGTTAGAATTAGAGCGAGCTAAAAATACGATCGACCTTGTGGGAAATGATCTATTTGGGAAAGTGCGATCGCAGTGGCTGAAAATTAAAAAAATGTTCGCCCGCACAGCATGATTTCCAAATCTAGTATCTCCAAATTCCTCTAGAAGCCAGACTTATTGGAAAAGTCGGGGGCTGTAAACGGGGGGTTCAAAATCAAACATCTAAAATGGTATTGTAAAACATGATGCCGATCGGATTATTTCTAAGCTAGAGTCGAGGTAGGGCTTAGATTAGAGGTTATAGATGGAAATAGGCGTCCCCAAGGAAATCAAGGATTTAGAGTTTCGAGTCGGGCTCAGTCCCACAAGTGTCCGGGCTTGTTCGGACAAAGGTCACGTAGTTTTCGTGGAAACGAATGCTGGTGCTGGGGCCGGTTTCGCGGACGAGGACTACGTTGAAGCAGGGGCTAAGATTGTCTTAAAGGCTTCAGATGTCTGGAATCGCGAACTAATTGTTAAAGTTAAAGAACCGCTGCCTGCTGAGTATCCCCTGATTGAAAAAGAGCAGTTGCTGTTTACATATTTGCACTTGGCGGCCGATCGCACATTAACCGAGCATTTAATCAGCAGCGGAGTCCAGGCTATCGCCTACGAAACCGTCGAACTCCCGGACAGAAAATTGCCGCTGCTGACGCCGATGAGCATTATTGCAGGGCGTTTGTCCGTGCAGTTCGGAGCTCGGTTTCTGGAACGACAGCAAGGTGGTCGGGGCGTACTTTTGGGCGGTGTACCGGGCGTAAGACCGGGTAAAGTTGTGATTTTGGGCGGTGGCATTGTCGGCACAGAAGCAGCCAGAATTGCTGTAGGAATGGGCGCGAGAGTGCAGATATTAGACGTAAATGTCGATCGCTTAGCTTACTTGGAAACTGTATTCGGTTCCAGAGTAGAATACCTCTACAGCAGTCCTTTGCAAATTGAAGCAGTTGTTCCCGATGCTGATTTGTTAATCGGCGCGGTTTTGGTCTTAGGTAAAAAAGCTCCGGTGCTGGTTTCTCGCGAATTTGTTGCCAAGATGCACCCCGGTTCTGTGATTGTTGACGTAGCCGTTGACCAAGGCGGCTGCGTGGAAACTTTGCGGGTAACTTCACACACAAATCCTACTTATGTTGAGGAAGGAGTCGTGCATTACGGCGTGCCGAATATGCCCGGTGCTGTGCCTTGGACTGCGACTCAAGCTTTGAATAACAGCACTTTGCCTTATGTTTTGCAGTTGGCAAATAACGGGATTAAAGCTTTGGAAATGAATCCGAGTTTGGCGAAGGGATTGAACGTGCAGAATCACCGATTGGTGCATCCGGCCGTGCGCGAGGTTTTCCCCGATTTGGCCGATTAGATTCCCCTTGTTTAAGCAAATCCCCTAGGGTGCGTCAGATCAAAGCTTGTGGATTATTAATAACCCGACGCGATCTGACGCACCCTACTCAACTACACAGCGTTTTGCGATGTTTGGCTAACAGTAAATCCTCGAAACTAAAGCATTTCTCAACCCGAACCGTAATTTGTGCAAAATATTACTCGCAGCTCACAAAAAAATAAATTCCCTAAAACACTTGACAGATTCGCGAACTTATGGCAAAGTATTAATTCGTGACCGATGCGGAACTGGCGGAATTGGTAGACGCGCATGATTCAGGTTCATGTGGTGCAAGCCTTCCGGGTTCAAGTCCCGGGTTCCGCATTCCCAAGGCAGAAGGAAGTTTGGGGTTAACCCGATACAGGCAATAACCCCATTCGCTCTGCTGAATTAAACAATGCTGACAAGTATTCAAAACCCCCTAGTTAAAGAAATTCGCAAGCTGCACAGCTCGAAGGGACGCAGGGAACAACAATTATTTTTACTCGAAGGGACGCACTTACTCGAAGAAGCTTGCGCTGCCAAATACCCGCTAGCAACGGTTTGCTGCACTCCCGAATGGCTGGATCAGCACGGGGAACTTTGGCAGCAAGTTGGTAATTTAGCCGATCGCACAGAATTAGTAAGTGCAAAAGTATTAGAGTCGATCGCCACTACAGTCCAACCCGACGGCATTGTCGCCACCGCACCCCGCACCGCAACAGAACCCGCAAAATTGTCAACTTTAGGAATAGCCCTAGAAACAATCCAAGATCCCGGCAACTTGGGGGCGATCGTCCGCACGGCTGCGGCTGCTAATGCTGACGGTTTGCTGTTGAGCGCAGACAGCGCCGATTTAGACCATCCAAAGGTGCTGCGAGCCTCCGCAGGAGCTTGGTTTAAACTGCCAATGGCAGTCAGTCCAGATTTAACCGCCGAAGTCTCCGGGTATAAAAATCAAGGAATGCAAATTTTAGCAACCGTCGCCGGGGCCAGTTTAAGTTATTGGGAAGTAGATTTGCGAGTGCCGACTCTGATAGTTTTGGGCAACGAAGGCTCTGGTTTGTCGGAAGAATTGAGGAGTTTGGCCGATCGACAAATCCAAATCCCCCTGAGTCGTGGCGTAGAATCTTTAAATGTGTCGATCGCCGGAGCCCTCATCTTGTACGAAGCTCAACGGCAAAGAAGTCATTAGTTATTAGTCATTAGTCATTATCTGTTGGGGCGGGTTCATCAATATCTGTAACTTCATATTCAGGGTATTGAAAAGCTGTTGGGCATTTAAATTGTATTTTTTGTATTTTTTTCTTGCACTGTGCCAAAAGGATCAAATTCCCTCCCATCTCCCCCTCTCCCCATTCCCCCCATCTCCCCCTCTACCAATCTACCCCTCTGAGATGTGGCGGATGTTGTTTATATTGATGCAAACTGTAAAGCCAGGAAAGCGGGTACTCTCGTATCAACAGTCCAGGCTGGTATGAAATAAATATGAAGAAGTGTAGCCAAGTGCTCTCACAAATGTTAAGATTCTTAACATAACGTAGTATTGTGCACGCCCCAACCAAAACCTAACCTGAGACGGTGCTGACTGGGAGTAGTAGCTAGCTACCATAAAATTAAGCCTCTTTAAATGGAAGGAAAGCGCAAGTCCCCGCCCGCTTTCCTTCCCAGCTAAAGCTAGGGGTTTGCGACTACCGCAAACCTTTAGAGGCACAGATCCTCAGCGGGAAAAGCTCATGAAAACTCTTAAGTCCTCAGATACAGATTCTGTTCGCGCTTACTTGCGGGAAATCGGCCGCGTTCCCTTGTTGACCCATGAGCAAGAAATACTCTACGGGAAACAGGTACAGCGCTCAACCGCACTGCATCAGGAGAAAGATATTTTAGCCGAAGAGTTAGGCCGCGACCCGACGGCGGCTGAATGGGCACAGGCAGTTGGGCTGTCTGAGGCACAGTTGCAGCGGACGATCGAGCACGGGGAAAGGGCAAAACGCCAAATGGTGGAAGCGAATCTCCGCCTGGTAGTCTCTGTTGCCAAAAAATATATCAAGCGCAACGTAGATTTACTGGATCTAATTCAGGAAGGCACGATCGGGATGCAGCGGGGAGTAGAAAAATTTGACCCCACTAAGGGCTACAGATTTTCTACTTATGCTTATTGGTGGATTCGTCAGGCCATTACTCGGGCCATCGCCGAAAAAGGTCGCACCATCCGCTTACCGATCCACATCACCGAAAAGCTCAACAAAATTAAAAAGGCTCAGCGCCAACTTGCTCAACAGCTCGGTCGCGCGGCCACGGCTGCTGAATTGGCATCAGAGCTAGAATTGACTCCCAAACAGATTCGCGAATATCTCGATCGCGCGCGCTTGCCACTTTCCCTGGACTTGCGCGTGGGAGACAATCAAGATACAGAGTTGGGCGATTTGTTGGAAGATACGGGTACTACGCCAGAAGATTTTGCCCTGCAATCTTCCCTGCGGACTGACTTAGATCACCTAATGGCGGAACTGACTCAGCAACAGCGAGAAGTGCTCGCCTTGCGGTTCGGTTTAGAAGACGGGCAAACCTTAACTTTGGCAAAAATAGGCGATCGTCTCAACATCAGTCGGGAACGAGTGCGGCAAATAGAACGGGAAGCTTTAACCAAACTCCGCAAGCGCAAGCAAGATATCAACGATTATCTAGCCAGCTAGGTAGATTGGGGATTGGCGATCGGGTTCCCCCCACTTGCAATCCCCAATCTAAAATCGTAAAAACCGCCGCTTTTAATTCGGTTGTGCCCACTTGGTTGCTATGACTGTCCTGCTACATTAGTAATTACTTAGTAATAAAGATCAGCAGCCATCAGATAAGGGTTATTTAATTTAAGGGCCCGCGTCTAACATAACAAGCTGTGTCTGAAACGGAGGTACTCGTGAGCAACTCATCTAATAAATCCCCAGAATTCTTTGAAGAAGACGGAGAAAATACCAACTTATTATGGCAATACGTGCAGTCGATGGCTCCCGACACAGTTTCTCAGTTGTCTAAGCCGACTTCTCACGAAGTGTTTCAAGTAATGGAGCGAAATATTGTTGGACTTTTGGGGAATTTGCCTTCGGAACACTTCGGGGTGACAGTGACTACCAGTCGCGAACATTTGGGTAGATTGCTCGCCTCGGCTATGATTAGCGGTTATTTTCTCAAAAATGCCGAACAGCGAATGACTTTTGAAAAGTCGATACAAGCCAGTGAGAGACATGGCTCGGACGATTAGTAGATTCTTAACATTTAAGTGATCCAAGTGTCAAGCCCCCCCTCGCAAGATGGGGGCTTAATATTTTAGATTTTAGATTTTAGATTTGAGATTTTAGATTTGAGATTTTAGGTTTGAGATTTGAGATTTTAGGTTTTAGATTAAATAATTGAATAATTATTGATATTATTCTTAAATTCTCAATACCCAATACCCAATACCCAATACCCAATTAATATGTCTCTTCCTCCTTTTGCCCACAAAGTTATCGGCGTTGCTGCAATCTGGAATGATCGCAAACAAATTTTGATTGACAAGCGCCGACAACATGGACTGCACGGGGGTTTCTGGGAGTTTCCGGGCGGAAAAATAGAGCCTGGGGAAACAATCGAAGCTTGCATAAAACGGGAAATTATGGAGGAGTTGGGGATTGTCGTAGAAGTTGGCGATCGCTTGATTACAATTGACCACGACTACACTAAATTTACAGTTAGACTATACGTGCACCACTGCCGCCACGTCAGCGGGGAACCGCAAACGATCGAATGCGATGAAATTCGCTGGGTGACACTCGACGAAATTGACCAATTTACTTTTCCCAAGGCAAACGCACAGATTATTGCTGCACTGCGGAAAAGTTGAACTGTAATATAAAATTCGGTTGCAACTGTCAACTGTCAACTGTCAACTGTCAACTATTTTTGGACGGGCAGAGTAAAGTGAAAACAACTGCCTCTATCGGGTACAGAGTCTACCCAAATTTGACCGTAGTGGGCGCGGATGATGCCTTGACACAGAGACAGTCCAATGCCGTAACCGGCTGTTGATTTATCTCGCTGCAAGCGAAAGCTGTCTTCAAAAATGCTCGCGCAATCTTCTTCAGGAATTCCCGGGCCGCTGTTGCAAATGCTGACTTGAACTTTGTAAGCGGTGCGGTGGAGAATTGAAAGATTAACAGTTCCTTGGTCTGGGGTGTACTTGCTGGCGTTATCAAGCAGGTTGACAATGACTTGTTTGATGCGATCGGGATCGGCATAAACCAAGGGCAAATCTGCGGGAATGTCTGTTTCTAAGTTCAGACTTTTCGCCTGAAATTTGTCTTGAAACTGCAAGATTACATCTTGACAAATCGCCCCCAGTTCGATTCTTTTGGGTTCAATGTGGAGTTGAGCGTTGGTACCCCGGGCTGCTTGCAGGATATCTGTAATCATACGATCGACAATTCCGATTTGGCGGCGGGCTTGTTTCATCAAATGAGCCGCCAGACTCGGTGTCAACCGCGACTTTTCCCCCTCTTTTACCTTCTGACTTGACTCCAAAGTCTCCAAAGCCAAAGATGCAGCCGTCAAGGGATTACGCAAGTCGTGAGCTAGCATCGCAATAATCCGGTCTTTCAACTGCAACTGCTCTTGCAGGTGTTCTTTTTCCTGTTTGAGGCGAAAAACTTCATCGGAAAGCTGCACAAGTTCGGCCGCGCAAGCAACGGAATAGATTGGTTTTGGGTCAGTCAGGCTTTCAGCAAGAGCTGGGGCAGACTGTTGTTGAGCTGCGTATTCCTCTACAGAACGCTTCCAGCGGGGCCACCAGTGTTCGAGTTGGGCGATCAAATTGCTGCCGGCGAGAGTTTGTCGCGGATCGGGATGAATTTTGAGCAGCGAGGGAGTGGCTACAAGTTTAAAGTGTTCGGCTAAATCGGGCTGTTCTCCTACGTCGATGATTTGAAGATCAAAGTCGCACTCTGCCTTCAAATCCTTTAGGGACTTGCGGATGTGTCTGGTCTGTTCCCGGGAAGAGGAACGCTTGTCTACAAACAGCAAAAGCTGTAAAAGCGGTGCGGAATTGGCCGCCTGTTCGAGAGAACAGTCAGTGCCGCTGGTGCCTGGTGTTGGATGGACGCTGTTGAGCTTTTCGATCGGGTGAAAATAATTGAGCATTGCCGAGCCGAGTTATTTCACTTCTACTTTAATTTAATACTTACTTTAGATTTATGCTATTGTCCGATAATTTCATTACAAGCGGGCAGATGATATTTTTGAGATGGAAGAAAAATGAGTCGCGGCGGGTGGTGGTTCAAGTGGCGGCCGCCTTTTTTGTGCTGTGCCTGTTGCTGACGCTGCACCGCTACTACAGCTTTTACGCTACTTACGACCAAGGCATTTTCAATCAACTTTTTTGGAATGGCACTCAGGGTCACTTGTTTGAGAGTTCCCTCTCTTCGGCTTTGTCCACTAATGTGGTTCACCAAAACCAGCTCCCGTCCGTATCTTACTACCGGTTGGGGCAGCATTTCACCCCGGCGCTAATGCTGTGGCTGCCAATTTACTCGCTGTTTCCCTCGCCCGTCACTTTGACGGTGTTGCAGGTGACTTTAATTACGGCGGCTGGAGGAGTGCTCTATGCTCTCGCCAGACACTATCTGGAACCGAGGCTGTCGGCGACAATTGTTGTGAGCTATTACTGCGCTAACGCGGTCATCGGCCCGACTTTGGGCAATTTTCACGATATTTGTCAAATGCCGCTGTATGTCTTTGGCTTGCTGCTGGCGATGGAGAAGCGCTGGTGGCCGCTATTTGGGATTCTGGCAACTTTAATTTTGGCCGTGCGAGAAGATGGGGGAGTTGTTTTATTTGGGGTCGGAGTTTACCTGATTTTGAGCCGGCGCTACCCTTGGACTGGTTTGGCTGTCTGCATACTCAGTTTTGGTTATATGATTGTCCTGACCAATCTGATTATGCCTTTGTTTTCTGCTGATATATCCCAGCGGTTTATGATGGAGCGATTCGGCCAATATG
The DNA here is from genome assembly GCF_036701505.1 of Microcoleus sp. Pol11C2. NCBI lineage: Bacteria > Bacillati > Cyanobacteriota > Cyanophyceae > Oscillatoriales > Microcoleaceae > Microcoleus > Microcoleus sp. Pol11C2. The sequence goes on along the minus strand of NZ_JAUBQX010000012.1, from coordinate 92,919 downwards.
CCGATGGAGATGAAGCTTCAACTCTTGAAATTATTTGGGGAATGGTTAGCAATCCAGGGCGGTTGGTGGCTGCATTATTTACGCCGTTTTTTGGTAAGATTAGATACCTGCTTGGCCAGTGGTTGCCATTAGCTTTGGTGCCAGCTTTCGCGCCTGCGTCTTGGATGATAGCTGGATTTCCGCTGCTGAAGCTATTTTTAGCGAAAGGAGAGTCAGTGCTGGCGATTAATATTCGCTATGCGATGACTGTGGTTCCAGGGCTTTTTTATGGGGCGATTCTGTGGTGGGCCCAGCGTCAAAAGGAAGAAGATAGAATGGTGAGAGAGGAAAGAATGTTTTTGCGTTTTCCTTCTGCTTTATTTCCTCTGCCTTCCTCTTCAAAATTTCGCCGCTTTTGGGCGTTTTGCCTCTGTTTGTCGCTATTTTTTACCTTCACTTCTAACCCAAATCGGACTTTTTCTTTGATTTTGCCCGATGCGATCGATCCTTGGGTGCAGGTTCCTCTCGTCAGACAATGGCAGCACGTTTTGCAAGTGCGGCCGCTATTGGCTCAAATTCCTGCTGATGCTAGCGTGGCAGCGACGAATACTATTGTGCCGATTTTGTCAAGCAGGCGGGAAATTCTCAGGTTTCCGATGTTTGAACTCCGCAATGATGCGGGGAAGGCAGTGAAGATGCAATATGTAATTGCCGATCTGTGGCAGTTGCAGCAGTATCAGGCTGCGTTTCGCGGGGAACGGGGACAGTTGCGGGAGATCGTACCGGCGATCGATCGAATGTCCAAATCGGGAGATTACGGCATTGTTGGCTTTGAAGACGGCGCGATTTTGATGCGTCAGGGTGCTGTTTCTAATTCTGCATCTGCTGCTGCTTGGACCCGTTTTCGCGGCGAATTGGAGCCGATTTTGAAGAAACGGTAAGCGGGTAGTTACGATCGCCATTGCTTCCTTCAGTGGCCCAAATCTTGAGGAAACCTGTTTTTTTGAGGTAATGGCGATCGAGCAATTTCATGCAAAAACCAGCTTTAGGCATGATTTTCTGTCTTTGTTCCTGCCAAAAGTCAGGCATTGGGCATCAACTTGCGGTCTACTTAAATTTAAGGGTGATCATTATACAATAAATCTGTTAACTCTAAACATTAAGTTATATAAATTTTTTGGAGGGAGAAAGATGAAAATTTTGGTATTGGCATGGGAGTTTCCTCCCAGAATCGTAGGCGGTATCGCCCGCCACGTATCGGAACTATATCCAGAATTGGTGAAGCTGGGGCACGAAATTCACTTAATTACAGTAGAGTTCGGGCACGCGCCGATGTACGAAGTGGTAGAAGGAATACGTGTGCATCGGGTGGTGGTGGGGCACGCCAGGGACTTTTTTCACTGGGTGGCGAACCTCAACCAAAGCATGGGCCACCAAGGCGGGAAACTGATGCTTGAGGAAGGCCCCTTTGATATCATCCACGCTCACGATTGGTTAGTGGGAGATGCGGCGATCGCCCTCAAGCATACCTTTAAAGTACCGCTAATTACCACCATCCACGCCACCGAATACGGGCGCTTCAACGGCATCCACAATGAAGGGCAGCGCTACATTAACGCCAAGGAAAACGACCTCGCTTACAATTCTTGGCGAGTAATTGTTTGCAGTGATTATATGCGGCGGGAAGCCGAACGGGTACTAGCGACTCCGTGGAACAAAATAGAGGTAATTTACAACGGAATTAGACCCGATAAAAAGCCCCGTTGGCACGAATTTGATGCGATGGATTTCCGCCGAAGGTTTGCTGCTGACGATGAGAAAATTGTCTATTATGTAGGAAGAATTAGCTATGAAAAAGGCATTGGTGTATTTCTAAATGCGGCACCTAAAGTAATTTGGGAAATGGGGGGTAAAGCGAAAATTGTAATTGTTGGCGGCGGCAATACAGACCATCTTAAACATTTAGCTTGGCATTTGGGAATTTGGAATAAGTGTTATTTTACTGGGTTCATGTTTGAGGAACATCTCGACAAATTCCAGACGGTGGCTGACTGCGCGGTTTTCCCCAGTCTTTACGAACCTTTTGGGATTGTAGCGTTAGAAAGCTTTGCTGCAAGAGTGCCTGTGGTGGTTTCGGATGCGGGCGGACTTCCAGAGGTGGTGCTGCACACTAAAACTGGCGTTGTTACTGAGGCAAACAATCGGGATTCTTTGGCCTGGGGAATTTTGGAGGTTTTGAAAAATCCGGGTTACGCGCAGTGGTTGGTTGACAATGCTTATCAAGATTTGGAACGCCGGTTTAGTTGGCCGAAGTTGGCGATAGAAACCCAGTGGGTTTATGAACGGGTGGTGGAGGAAAGGGCTGAGGTTGATTGGTAAGAATGCTCTTTTTTGACAGTTGACGGTTGACTGTTGACAGTTGACGGTTGACGGTTGAGAGTTGACAGTGAGTCGAATATCAACTTTTTTGGTGCAAATCTTAAGAATTTGTAACACAATGATAGAGACACTCGAACTTACTTTGAGTGCACTCGGAAGATTTAAAGGGAATTAGCATCTTGAATATTTTTAGGGAAATCGATCCCCAACCCAGACGCAGCTTACTGATTTTATTCACCGCAGGCCTGCTATTCTGGTCGAGTTTGGCTTCGCTACTGCCAACTTTGCCGCTGTATGTTCAATTTGTGGGCGGCACAAAACAGCAAATTGGCTTTGTGATGGGTGCATTTGCGATCGGGCTTTTGCTATCGAGGCCGCCGTTGGGTAAAATAGCCGACAGCAGGGGGCGAAAACAAGTTTTGCTTCTAGGCGCGTCAGTCGCGGCGATCGCCCCTTTGGGCTACCTGTTAGCTCAATCTATCCCCTTACTGTTACTTATTCGCGTTTTTCACGGCATTAGTATCGCCGCTTTTACTACAGCTTACAGCGCTTTGGTAACAGATTTATCGCCGCCAGGAAAGCGGGGCGAATTAATTGGTTACATGAGCTTGGTGAATCCTATTGGTCTAGCAGTTGGGCCGGCTATTGGCGGATTTGTGCAAGCTTGGGTTGGTTATACTCCTCTGTTTGCGATGTCGGCGGCGTTCGCTGCAACGGCTGTATTTTTTACCTGCCAAATTGCGGAACCTAATTTTGCAGATTTAACACTCTCGGACTCGCTATCTGAGGACAAAAATAGCCAAAAATACTGGGAAATGCTCTGGAATCCGAGAGTGCGGATTCCGGCTTTAGTGTTATTGGTGGTTGGTTTAGTATTTGGAACTTTGAGCACTTTTATGCCTTTGTTTCTCCAAGAAACTAAGACTAATTTGAATCCAGGATTATTTTATTCGACGGCGGCTATCGCCAGTTTCGGTATACGGCTGCTCACGGGACGGGCTTCCGACAAATACGGTCGTGGCTTGTTTATTTCTGCAGGCTTAATCTGTTATGCCGTGTCGATGTTATTGTTGTATTTTGCTAACACCAGCAGTGCTTTTTTAATCGCCGCTTTGGTTGAAGGTTGCGCGGGCGGTACGGTTTTGCCGATGATGGTAACGCTGATGTCGGACAGGTGCGAACCTCATGAAAGGGGCCGCTTATTTTCGCTTTGTATTGGCGGATTTGATTTGGGCATTGCGATTGCGGGGCCGACTTTAGGCTTTGTGGCTGAACAAGTTGGCTACAGAAATATGTTTGGTTTTGCGGCTGGACTCGCTGGTTTGGCTTTGCTGATTTTTATTACTCAGTCTAGCAAGGGCTTGTCTAATTCGATGAAATTTGCGATCGGTCGAGGCAAAGATATTTATGCTTTGCATCAGTAAACGTACCCAATTAAAAAAGTTCTGAGTTTTAAGTCGTGAGTTGAATTAATTTCTTAATTCAACACTCAAAACTCAAAACTCAGAACTCACAGCTTATAACGTTTTTAAATGGGCTTGGAGGGATTCGAACCCCCGACCTCATGGTTCGTAGCCATGCACTCTATCCAACTAAGCTACAAGCCCCTGTTGAGTTAAGATTTAATCTAAAATTGATTAAGTTCTTTTCTCACAGAATCTAACAGTAACACCATTACCAAAATAATGCAAGACCTTTCGCAAACTTTTTCTAAATTGCCCGATGCGGCACAACTAACTCACCTCAACAACAGCGGTGAAGCCCAAATGGTGGACGTTTCGGCGAAAGTGCCCACTGTGCGGCAAGCTGTGGCGGCTGCCAGGGTGCGTATGCTGCAGGAGACGTTTGCGGCGATTGAAGCGGGGAATGCGCCGAAAGGTGATGTATTGGGCACTGCAAGGCTGGCTGGAATTATGGCGGCGAAACAGACGGCGCATTTGATTCCTCTGTGCCACCCTCTGCCGCTGAGTAGTGTGGAAGTGCAGGTGATGCCGGATGCTGGGTTGCCGGGGTATCAAATTCGAGCGACGGTGAAAATTAAGGCGGAAACTGGGGTGGAAATGGAGGCGCTGACGGCGGTTTCGGTGGCGGCGCTGACTTTGTATGATATGGCGAAAGGATTGGAAAAGTCGATCGCCATTGAGTCAATTCGCCTGGTGAGTAAAAGTGGCGGCAAGTCTGGAGACTATGAAAATGTAGAGGCATAAGTTTCCTGCCGAAAGAGGGATGCAGCATTCAAAAAGCGGCACTTATGATTAAAATAGGCACTGAACTACTAATATCAAGTGAAAAACTATGCCTCCTCGTTGGCCCCGCAAACCCGATCGCAATGATCCAGAGTACCGCCGCTTAGATGACCGGATGAATTTTGCCATCCACGTCGGTCTTTTTTCTGCTACCAATTCAGGTTTGTGGTTTGTTCACAATTTGCAAAAGGCTGATTGGCCTTGGGCAATTTCGGTAACGGGTGGATGGGCTCTAGTAGTTTTGGCCCACGCGATTTACCATTTTGCGATCGCCGATTATTCGCCACTCACCAAAGATTCTGGCTGAAGGCAGTTGGCGGCGATTTGTTAAGTCTTTTGATTGATAACAAATAACTTTCGGCTTTTTTGATATGGCTAATACTACACAGGCGATCGAATCCTTAGCAGCCGAAATCGGCGAAAATGTCTACATTGACATTGCCAAGTGGCATTTGTATCTCAATGATGCCCACCTGCATACCGTTGTTGCCCAACAACTTTATTCAATGCTGGAAGATGGGAATTTAGATGCTGACAAAGTTGGACAAGTTTTGCAAGGAATTCCAGTCAAGTTGGGCGGCGGCAAGCGGGAAGTGCCACTGGCAGATTTAATTCCGATGCAGTGTCAAGTTCAATTGATGGATGTTCTTGAGGAATTTCAGCGGAAGATGTAAAGTAAAGGGCGGGTTTTGTACGCAGATTGTGGGCGTTGTGTCTGGTATTTCGCCCTTAATCCGCCCCGACAATTTTATTTGCGAAAACGCCCCCGAATGCGATCGACAAACATATCAACTTCTGGCAACTTCATCTGACTGACAAACAGGGCAAAAACTCCTAACCCTACAAAACTTGCCACACTCAACTGCACTAATTGAATTACCAAACCTTCAGTACCCAAAACTCTTTGACAGGCTTGCAGAGTAGCCAAGGTAACGAAAGCAGTTAGACAACTGCCAGAAGTTAACCCGAGAAAAGGTAAACTCCACTCCCCCCAAGGCAGACCACCCAGCTTTTTATCTAATAAGTACAAAAGCATAATCATCGAAAGAAGATTCACTCCCACCGTCGCCAAAACTAATCCGGGCGCGCCAAAAGCCCCTACTAATAAATAATCCAGCAGTCCGTTCAAAAAGATATTGATAATACTGATGCGAAAAGGCGTTTCTCCGTCTCCCAAAGCGTAAAATACCCGTACCACAACGTCGCGTCCCAAATACACAAACATTCCAATACTGTAAGCCATCAATATCGGCGTGACAAACAGCGAGGCCTCTCGATCGAAAGCATAGCGTTCGTAAACCACGCGGACAATCGGCCCAGCAAGTGTTACCATTAAAGCGCTCAGCGGCAGCATCGTAAGGGCAGTCAAAACTAAAGATTGACGAATTCGATCTTTTAATTCCGGCCAATCTTTTGGTTCGGTGAGGCGAGAAAATATGGGTAGAAATGGCACTAAAATTACATTAGAAATAATGCCTAAAGGCGTCATAACTAACAAACCGCTGTAACCCAACGCAGAGGCAGCTTGAGGGATGTAGGATGCGAAAAATAGGTCAGTATAAACATTAATTTGCAGCATTCCTGATGATAAGGTCGCAGGAACCATCACCTTAATTACTTCTTGCACTCCCGGCCGTTTAAAATTAAACCGCAAGCGCAATGTTCCCAAGCCGGCGCGCCACTGCGCCACCAGTTGCACCAACCATTGCAAAACAGCACCCGCTAAAGTTCCCCAAGCTAACACTAAGCCACCAATTAGTGCGGATTCTGGCTGAATAATTTTGTCTCCGAGTTGCAGTGCGAGAATACCCAAACCGCCGACAAGTGCAACGCTGGAAAATAAAGGACTAATCGAAGGCAGCCAGTACATATCGGCGGCGTTAAGAGTGCCGAAACCAATGCCGATTAAGCCTGAAAGTAAGGCCATCGGCGCCATAATCCGAAATTGTTGGACGGCTATTGCTTTGATTTCAAAACCTTTGGGTGTTCCGTTTAATCCCGGTGCCACCAAATCGATCAGCGGATCGGCAAAAATAATTAAAGCGATCGTCACCAACAGCAACAAGCCCCCGACTAAGGTGGTGATAGTCTCGACTAAGGGTGCTGCTTCTTTTTTATCCCGGCGGGCTAAAACACTGACTATGGCGCTGTGAAATGGCCCGTTAATCCCTCCGAGCAAAATAAATAAGAAACCAGGGATGACGTAGGCGTAGTTGTAGGCATCGACGGCGACACCGACTCCAAAGGCTGCGGCGATCGCAATTTGGCGCACCAATCCAAAGACTTTGCTAATTAGAGTGGCGACTGCGACAATGCCGGCAATCCCTGCGAGGGAACGAGAGGGCTTCTGTAATTGGGACACAAATGGTTACAAACGCTAATGCTAAAAGGATTCACTTATTTTAATCGCGAATCGGGAGAATCATATCATGAACTCATAAAACTTCTAGGGGGAATTGCGCTTATACCAATTTTATCGATATTACTCACTTGCGGAAATTCAATAATCGATCGGGACTATTCGTCCTAACTACAAACCGCCGTTTCGTGCTATGATGCGTGAATCTACAATCTACCATCTACAATCTACCATCTAAAAATGATGAAACAAATGAGTTTATAAAAGCAGATAAATAACATATAGTTGATAACTTATTAGCGATTGTGTTAGCTCCCAGACTTATATAAAAAGTGCGGACCCATGTATTCGGTTATAGGTAAAATCTACAATCGAGAATCTAAAATCTAAAATCTAAAATCTAAAATCGAATGACTGGCTTAATTTACAAATATCCTCCTCTTTTACCCGGAATTATCATCAAACGTTACAAGCGATTTTTTGCCGAAATAGAACTAGATTCGGGAGAAATAATCACCGCGCACTGTCCGAATACTGGCCCGATGACTGGTGTTTACATTCCGGGCAACCCCGTGCTAGTATCTCCCAGCGACAATCCTAAACGCAAGTTAGCTTATACTTGGGAATTAATTAAAGTTTGCGACACTGTGCCAACTTGGGTGGGAGTTAATACTGGGCTGCCAAATCGAGTAGTTAAATTAGCTTTGGAATTGAAATTGTTTCCAGAGTTGGGCAATTACAGTTTAATTCAACCGGAGGTTGTTTACGGCACTGATAAAAAAAGTAGAGTGGATTTTTGGCTAACTGGTGAGGAAAAACCAATTTTTCTGGAAGTGAAAAATACAACTTGGGTAAAAGAGGAGTTGGCTTTATTTCCTGATACAGTGACGGAGAGGGGACAGAAACATTTGAGAGAATTGATGGAAGTGGTGCGGCAGGGTTCGAGGGCTGTAATGCTGTATTTTATTAATCGCGGAGATTGTACTGATTTTGCTCCGGGGGATAGTGCCGATCGCCTTTACGGAGAATTGTTCAGACAGGCGATTAGTGAAGGTGTCGAAGTTTTGCCTTGTCGGTTTGACGTGACGCCAGAAGGCATTCGCTATTTGGGGTTAGCAAAACTGGATCTACTAGCCCCTAAATGATTGATTAGTTTAAATTGCCTGCATTTCTCGATCGATCTCAACACTAGCCACGCCTGGTACGCTCTTTAGTCCTTCTAGCTTCGACTCAGCAACTTCTCCAGTAACGATACCAATCACAGGCAGCACCTCATCTACTTTCATTCCCGCCGATTCTAAGGCAGTGACAACCGATTGAATTACCGATATGTTTTGGTCGTCAACAGTCACTATAATGCGCTGTACTTGTTCGTCAGACATATTTAGCATCCTTTGGAGTAAATCCATTGCGGTATTATAAATTGTCTTCTGTTAGATCCCCGCAGGCTAGTGCTGCGGGGATTTGAGTATTCTGCATTACGGAGCTTGTACTAAACCGCTTCCGACACGAGTATTTGGCAACGGTAGCGCCATAGCATAGGCAGTCAGCAATTGCCAAAGTTCAGCACCTCGTTTACCAGTCGATTCGGCATACAAGGCAGCGAGCCCAGCCACGTGCGGTGTAGCCATGCTAGTGCCATTGTAAGCAGCATAACGCCCTTTATTCATAGGCACTGATGAGTATACTTTCACTCCTGGAGCGGCGATATCGACTTTAGTTCCTTGAATTAGGTCAGAGGTAGCCGAGAAGTCAGGCACTTGGACGCAGTTATCGACGGCTGCAACAGCCATAATCGAGGGACTATTCGCTGGTTGTCCAACGGTTTTGGTGGGTCCGTGGTTGCCGGCGGCCGCCACGATCAGACACCCATTTTGTAGTGCCCGACGACCGACAGTTTCGTAGGCTGTAGAGGGCTTTGGATTGGTGTTTCCTAATGACATCGAGATCACTTGACACCCATTGGCGATCGCCCATTCCATTCCAGCCAGAATCCAGCCGCTAGCGCCACTACCGGCATTACTCAACACTTTACCGACATAAATGGTCGATTCGTAAGCGATCCCATACCTGCGACCGTTCTGATCCTTGAACCCGCAAGCTGTCCCGATGCAGTGCGTGCCATGACGGTTGCCATCTTGTACGTCCTCCCCTGGTACGAAGGACTGCGATACGATCGATCGACCCGCGAAGTCGGGATGTAATAGATCCATCCCCGTATCCAGCACCGCAACTTTGATTCCATTACCAGTCAACAGAGACTTCATCGCCTTCGTTGCCTTCAGACCCCAAGTAAACTCGCTATCATCAGCAAAACATTCTTGTTTCTGGATGTCTGCTACCTCTGTATTAGTGGCTTTCTCGTACAGGTTATCCACCGCATCGCGATAGCCCCGCAGGTAATCTGCCGACAACCCATCGCCAATGGCGTAGAAAGTGCGCTCTGGTTCGATCGCCAGGATGGCAGAATCCTCTCCCGCTGATGTCATGATGCTGCTGAAACCCCCTTCGTCTAAGGAAACAACGGCAACGCCGAGAGTAGGAAACACCGCTCCCCCTGCTGCTTCAAGTTGGCTCAAGTCTAGAGCAGAGTCCGCGAAATCATCAGCGTTTGCCAGTCCTCTGATACCAGTTTGGTCGCTCAAGAGGTCTAATCCTTCTGTGACTGCATCTTCGCCGAAAGTAATAATGTAACGCCCTGTTGTTTCATCGGCTTGGGCAGTTTCTGGGATGGGAAAACTAGGTTGTTCAGACATAAATACCTCTTAGTGATTGTTATTGGACATCAATGACAGTTTTTCTGACATTGATTTCTATTGTTTTTGTTGCGGACTCCACTTATTTAGCACTTACGCAGGGGAGCAATTTTTACATTATTTGTGAAGTAAGGTGGGGAGTGCTGCGTGCGTTCTACAGATAAACTTTGTGCGTAATTCCTGTTCTGTTTACTGGGCTAATTTGCTAATTTGATGGTAAAGTTCATCCTCTAACCGTCCTTCTCCTGTCTGGATTAGCCATCTTTCTAAAGTACGGTTTTTATCGGTAAATTGTTGAGATTTGCCATTACCTCTAGTAACAGCCAATCCATTATAAATTACAATTTCCCGCTCCCCATCTACCTCTTCACCACTATCTCGTACAATCAAACCACGATACCCCAATCCATCATTAACATAACCTTCTCCTTTATGTGTAGATAATGATTGAAAGCGTTGGGAAAATTCCCGAGATTCTTGCACTGTCAATTCCCAATGTGGGTTGGGCCTGCCACTAAACATATCCACTTCTACTTGCATCTTTTTGTCTCCTAAAGCTGTGACCGAACATCCAAGCAAAGTCACCAAAAACATTAAAAAACTCAAGCCCATTATCCTTTTTGGATATGTTGTGAATGAATAAACCCGTTGCATGGTCTTCTTCTCCAGTGTGAGGAATCCACATTCCGCAGTGCTATAGATTCTATTTAATCTTTTGGCTCTTACAAGTGTAAAAGTAGCCACAGAAGATGGTGTAAGGCCCGCGGTTACAGGTAGCTGGGTTAGTGATGACTATGCCGCTGTTATCCGTATTTCGAGCCGCTGTCCCGCCCGGTTTGTGACCCCAAAATCCTTCTCGCATTTTGCGATACCAGTGGAAATCAACAAAGCCCGGACCAGGGGCAATCACCAGTGCTACTAAATAGCGAGGGGCTTGTGAAGCGGGGAAACAATCGTAGCGTTTGTGCAATCCATCACACAGGGAAGCTTTGGTAACTTCTACGCAATTAATTGCGGTGTACTGATGTCCACATCCTTTTCCTGGTTGGGCAAAAGTATCTGTCCGCTTGTTGCTCGCATAGTTATAGCAGTTATTGTTCTGCCGGATTACGGGGTTGTTGTTCCAAAAGCCGGGGTTATAGGGCGAAGTATCATAAAAGCAGGTAGCAGCCACCTCACTTGAGGCTTCTACGGCCATGTTTGGTAAGTCTTCAACATCCGAGACTGAAAGTCGGCTGCTGGTTTCCAGTTGTTGTCGCAGGAAATTCTGCAACATTTCATCTAAAGGTAGTTCTTCTCCGAAAGCCGATGCTTCTGGAGATGATTCTGCACTGCTCATTAAGCCGATCAAACGATCAGCAATCTCGTTTGCTTTATCGCTAGCAGCACTCGCACCTGCTGCCATATACATACTAGCGGGTAGTTCAAAGTCTTGGGCAAGCTCGTCAGAGAGGGGTTCAATGGTGAAACCGCGAAACCCTAATCCAGCATCAGCAGAAGCTGCCTCGGCTACAATGCTACGATGATTAGCAATCTCTTTGAGCGTAGTTCGAGCTTCTTCCTCGTCTGTAATGATCCACTCGGGAGCGGGTCTTCCGGAGAATATATCGGCAGTAATCCGTAACATACTTAACCTCTTTTTTGAGTAGTTTTCAGCAAACAAACTCCACCTTAAAGTTGTTCAATAGCTAGAAATAACAACCTTGGCTGTGAGTGCTTTTTTAGCTGATTTTCAAAACTGGATAACAGCTTTTGATCTAATAGTCCTCAAAATAAACTTGGAGAGCAATACGACGATCCGCGTATAGGATTATGAAGAGATTGCAACAAATTTCCCGTTGAATAACCCCAATTTTTCCAGAGCAACCATCACAGCAGCCGTCCGGGTTTGTACGCTTAGTTTCCCGTAAAGATGCTCCAGATGTTTTCGCACTGTTCCTTCACTGCAACCGATCACTTTAGCGATTCCTGCATTGCTTTTATCTTTGGCAATCCAGAATAAAACCTCCGCCTCGCGTTTGGTGAGTCCTAGCGATTCCAGGGTCGAAATAGAAAATGATTGCAGTTCTTCTTCCTCCAACAGCAAGAGATATTGCTGGTTGATGGGATCTGGAATCAGACGGACGATCAACTGTCTTCCTGCTTGCTGAATGTACAATGGTAAACAGCTACATGGAATATCACCGTTGAATGTGAGTCGCGATATCTGTTCCTTGAACCAATGTTGTAAGAGTTCTGGCAATGACTGCGGGGCGCGGGATAAAAAATACTGGTTCAACAGTTGTTCGGCGCGTTGAGTCATGAATTGCACCTGCCCTGCAATCTCCACAACTATTGCCCCTACCCGATCCAAGATTTGCTTGACTAATACCTTAATGAAATTATCTGACTCTTTGTTAGTGCGATCGCCTAAAACTTCGAGAGTATAATGTTGGTAGCAATTTTCGTAACTTTTGGTATCAGCTTTTGTTGCTGGGAATTTATCAATATCTTCAGATGTCAACCTAACTGCGCGCTGACGCTTTGGTGTCTGTGAATTCATGGGAAGTATCTCCATTGGCATACAGGGTGAGAATGACGAAACCAGATACCCTTGCGGTGAGGGTATCTAGCTCATTTCACTCTTGTTAAGGTATACAAGTGTAGAAATGCACTCTGAGATTTTTTGACAGTCCCTGATTTAAATTGCTTTTCTTAAGTAATCACTAACAATAACAGTCACTAGCTGTTAGTTACCAGTCGCATAATCGAGTGACTTGCATAAATTTTATTTTTGTGTTAATCGAAGTAGAGGCTATTGTAGAGATTAGTGGCGAAAAAGAAAGTGAAAGTCAACCCATTTGAGATTTGAGATTGAAGAAAAGGTTTAGTTGATAAATTACCTGTCAACATCAGGCGATGTTTCGCTTACAATACACTATGTAGCATCTAATAAAAAAGAGCGATCGCACTATGGGAATGACCCTGACCGAAAAAATCTTAGCTAAAGCATCAGGCCGCACTAAAGTTGAGCCCGGAGAAAATATTTGGGTAGAAACAGACGTTTTGATGACCCACGATGTCTGCGGGCCCGGCACCATCGGCGTTTTCAAACGCGAATTCGGTGAGAATGCGAAAGTCTGGAACCCTGACAAAATCGTCCTCATTCCCGACCACTACATTTTCACCAACGACGAACGCGCTAACCGCAACGTCGATATTCTCCGCGATTTTGCCCAAGAACAAGGGATAAAATACTTTTACGACATCACGGATCGATCGGACTTCAAAGCAAATCCCGACTACAAAGGAGTTTGCCACATCGCGCTAGCACAAGAAGGCCACACCAGACCGGGCGAAGTGCTCTTCGGCACCGATTCCCACACCTGCAATGCCGGCGCTTTCGGACAATTTGCCACGGGTATCGGCAATACAGACGCGGCTTTTATCATGGGAACCGGCAAACTGTTAATCAAAGTTCCCGCAACCATGCGCTTTGTGTTCAACGGCGAACTGCCGGATTATTTGTTAGCAAAAGACCTAATTTTGCAGATTATTGGTGATATTAGCGTTGCCGGTGCTAACTACCGGACAATGGAATTTGCGGGCGATACAGTTGAGCGTTTGACGATGGAAGAACGGATGACGCTGTGCAATATGGTGATTGAAGCTGGGGGTAAAAACGGCACGGTTGCGCCGGACAAAACTACGTTTGATTACGTTACTTCACGGACTGACAAACCCTTCGATTCATTTTACAGCGATGGGGATGCTAAATTTTATAGCGATCGCACCTACGATGTCACCCAATTAGAACCAGTCGTCGCCAAACCGCACTCTCCCGACAACCGCGACTTAGCCCGCAACTGCCGCGATGTCAAGATCGATCGAGTTTACATCGGTTCCTGCACTGGTGGCAAAACCTCCGACTTTCTGAATGCCGCCCGCATTCTCAAAGGAAATCAAGTCAAAGTTCCGACTTATTTAGTACCAGCAACTCAGAAAGTTTACGAAGATTTGTTTGTCACAAAATACGACGGTCAAACGCTTTCGGAAATCTTCTTAGCTGCCGGCTGCATCGAACCCGCCGCGCCTTCTTGCGCAGCTTGTTTGGGCGGCCCGAAAGATACTTTCGGGCGGATGAACGAACCAGAAATTTGTGTATCTACAACTAACCGCAATTTCCCCGGCCGTATGGGCAATAAAGAAGCGCAAGTTTATCTGGCTTCGCCTTATACGGCGGCGGCTTCTGCCCTGACTGGGTATGTCACCGATCCGCGCGAATTCCTGTGTTAGAAAGTAGCTGACGTAAGGTGCTCTTCGGCGCACCCGAAGGTCCATGGAAGGTGCGCCGAAGAGTACCCTACGAGATGAATGTAATGTGTTCTGCGGCGCACCCGCAAAAATGCGTGTGATATCAAATTCGTTAGCATCGGAATAGTAAATTCGAGTTGACTGTTGACGGTTGACTGTTCACGGCGTCAACAGTCAACCGTCAACAGTCAACATCATTTCGGTGTAACCGGAAATGATATAAAATGCCCTATAAAAAAGTAGGAGGACGATATTAATGCCAAACTATCGCCGATTTTACCTTCCTGGTGGAAGTTTCTTCCTAACGCTTGTTACCTACAATCGCACACCGCTATTTTCAGAGTCATAAAATGTCTCGCGACTCCGCAAGGCTGTAGGGGCGATTAAATCAGAATAACCTTTTGAAATTATTGGGCTGTTGTATTGCCCGACCACATCCATTTTTGGTAAAAATCACTTCCTAATCATACTGCATATGCCAAGCTTTTTAGAGATATAAAAGTTGTATTTACACAATCTTTGCGAGGTCAAGGAACTGTGAGTCAAAATGTCTCATTTTCTGACAGCAAGGGTCTAGAATGGGATGTTTGGGCTCGGCGCTTGTGGGGATATTCTATTTCCAAACAAGATAATTTTGAACAGCATTTAAACTATATTCACTACAATCCTGTTAAGCACAATTTAAGTTAGTGTCCGCATTGGTGGTATTATTATAGCTTTAGCTTATGGGTAAAAAAGATGTTTATTCAGTTGATTGGTGCTGCTGTAGTCATAGCAGAAAGCCAAAAATACTAAATTTTGATGCCATTTCCTATAGACTAGGAGAATAAATTCACAAGGCTTACGTAAAAATTGGTTTGACAGGCTACTTATAGCGGTAAGGTGCGCCGTAGGGCGCAACCCTATCCTTGTGTAAGGTGTGCACTGCTTGAATTGAAAGGAGATTTGCTTTGAAAACACTATTTTTGGCTTGGCAAAGCCCGGACAGCGGTTCTTGGTTTCCGATTGGTCGATTGACATTTAACGGTAAAGAATACCAGTTCAATTATACAAATGGTGTTCTAGAAGCTAAACTTAAGTGCGGGTTTCAACCCTTGCCATCTTTCCCGGATTTCAAGAATGTTTACACTTCACAGAAACTGTTTGCGTTGTTTTCTAATCGAGTGATGACCCGATCGCGCCCTGACTACCCTGAATTTGTACAGTGGTTGAATATCCCTGAACACGAACATGACCCAATTGCTTTATTGGCGCGCAGCGGAGGTAAACGGGCAACTGATAAATTTGAGGTGTTTCCTTGTCCCGAACCAGATGAAAATGGACGTTATTTTATCCATTTTTTTGCAGATGGACTGCGATACCTTTCAAAGTCGGCAATTGAACGGATTAATCGGCTTCAAGTGGGCGAACTTTTGTATTTAGCCCACGAATTTAAAAATCCGCGCGCTTCCCGTCTGCTTCTGTGTACTAAAGATCACTGGATTGTCGGCTATTGTCAGCGCTATCTTGTGGATGATATTTTTGAAATTATTTCGCAGCATCCAGAATTGGTTTGCGTACAAGTCGATCGCCTCAACCAACCCCCAACGCCGCTACAGTTCCGCTTGCTGTGCAAGATGACCGCCGATTGGCGAGACTTTCGCCCCTTCCAAGGTTGGAGGTACCAGCCGTTTAGCAGTGATGTTTTAGCTGAAAGTGCGATCGGATAATCAGCAACAATAAGTAAAATTACAATTGCATAATTAGGGAAAAAGTCAAGTTAATTATTGTGAATTGAATACAGAAGATTGCAGAATTTATACAAATAATTAGCTCAACGTTGACATTTTTTCCATAATAAAGTATGTTTGAGCTAATTTATCGATTCCCAATTCCGCAGTCTTAGTTTAAGCCCATAAAATTTATGAAAGTTAGAGCTGCACATTGCTAATGCTATCCATTAGTATTGTTGTTCTGGGGAAAGCCGATTAGAATTATACTTTTTATAATTAGAATTGGTCGGGGTGCGAAATTGACCGAACATAAACTTCCGATAATTGTGAGTATGAACAAAAAAATAAAGATTGGGGTTGCTGAAGCTTTTGGTACTTTTGTGTTGGTATTAGGTGGATGTGGCAGTGCGGTTTTAGCTGGAGACAAAATAGGCTTTTTGGGAGTTTCCATCGCCTTTGGTTTGTCTCTCTTAATCATGGTTTATACGATCGGCCCTATCTCTGGATGCCACATTAATCCGGCGGTAAGCATAGGTTTAGTAGTTGCCAAACTGATCGATGCTGTTTTGCTTCCTTATTATATAGGCGGTCAGATTGTAGGGGGAATTTTAGGCGGTCTTGTTTTGTATATGATAGCATCAGGAAAACCAGGCTTTGATGCGGCTGCTTCTGGATTTGCATCTAACGGTTTTGCAGAACATTCTCCCACTGGTTACGGACTTTTGGCAGCAGCTTTGACGGAAGTTGTACTGACGGCTTTTCTGTTATTTACAATCATGGGTACTACCCATCCCAA
Source organism: Microcoleus sp. Pol11C2 (assembly GCF_036701505.1). Taxonomy (NCBI): domain Bacteria; kingdom Bacillati; phylum Cyanobacteriota; class Cyanophyceae; order Oscillatoriales; family Microcoleaceae; genus Microcoleus; species Microcoleus sp. Pol11C2. The sequence continues at coordinate 76,399 of NZ_JAUBQX010000012.1, read as the reverse complement.
ATATCCCGTCGGTTTGGGCGGAATTCCAATCGGCTTGATGCTGGTGTTGATTCACTTAGTCGGAATTCCCATAACCAATACTTCAGTTAACCCAGCTAGAAGTATCGGTGTTGCACTTTTTCAAGGCGGATGGGCAATCCAACAGTTATGGGCGTTTATTGTATTCCCAGTGATCGGTGGAGTTATCGGCGTTTTGGCTTATAATTTGATTCGACCCACTATGGAAGAAATTTGATCTCGAACCAAAAATCAACCGGGTTTATTGAATTTTTTAGGGTGGTAGAATTCATCCGGCAACTTAACAAACCCGGTTTGTCGATCGCACAACTTGATAAAATTGCAAGTATTCGGTAAATAAGTGCCATGATTACGATCGTGATGGGAGTCTCAGGTTCTGGCAAAACTACTGTTGGTAAGTTGCTGGCGCAATCTCTTAACTGGGATTTCAGCGATGCTGACGATTTTCACCCATCAGCTAATATCGATAAAATGAGTCGGGGCATTCCTTTAGAAGATGCGGATCGCCTTCCTTGGCTATTACAATTGCAAGCCGCAATAGACAGGTGGCTGTTAGAAAATAAAAATGTGGTTTTGGCTTGTTCTGCTTTAAAAACATCTTACCGCGAAATGCTCTACCGAGACCAAAAGCGAATGAAGATAGTTTATCTCAAATGTTCTTTTCAGCTATTAGCCACAAGGTTAAAAAATCGCGAAAATCACTACATGAAAGCAGACTTGCTGTTAAGTCAGTTAGACAGTCTCGAAGAACCTGAAGATGCAATTATCATAGATGCTTCGCAGCCGTTAGAGTTAATCTTGCGCCAAATTAGAATTCATCTGATGTGCGGTTAATTGCCCACAATAAAACCTCTGATACCAAATCTGGCTTCAATACCCATTGATTTCTTAGTTTCTATCAGCTAGAAGCAGAGTTTGTATAGAAATCCTCGCATCATTTGTGAATTTCTTACTCCCGAGCGAGCTGGTTCGGGGAGGGTTGCGCGGGGGGAAAAAATTTACGACTCCTGCAAGGATTGCTATAGAGTATGGATTTCAAACAGCCGGATTGAGGTTTTTTAAGGCGGATTTAGTATAAAAGTTATTTTGTTCTGATAAACCGAGTTTCTGAACCAAATTTAGCCCCCTCTCCGTTTCCAGGCTGATAGGTTTGCGGCCCTAATTTTTGTACAAATATAAGAAAGCTTCTACTTCAGCCGCAGTAGGTTGAGATCTAATTGCGCCTGGTTTCATCGCTGTCATGGCACCTACCGCACTGGCATAAGTTACAATTGTTTGGGCTATTTTGGGATCTGCTAAATTCTTAATTCCCTGCTTGCACAACTGTCGCACAAAACCAGCCAGAAATGCGTCGCCTGCCCCTGTTGTATCCTCAACATCTACTGTAAATGCGGGGATTTTTCCTTCATTTTCCGAGATACAATAAGCGCAACCTTTTTCGCCCGCAGTCACCAAAACGCCTTCTACAGAATCGAGACGGTAGGTAATAGCTCCAGCATCGGTAGTGTCAAACAACCATTCGGCTTCTTCCTCAGATAACTTGACAAAATCAACTTTTTTTAAAATTTTTCTAATGCGCGCTTTTGCTTCGTCTGGATTTGGCCAAAACACGGAACGCCAATTGATGTCAAGTATAATTTTAACGTCATACTGTTCTGCTAGTTCGATCGCTCGGACGATCGCCTCTCGACTTTCAGGATAAGCTAATTCTAAAGTACCTAGCACTAAATATTCGGCATTTTCAAACAACACTTCGGGTAGTTGTGCGGCAAGGAGGCGCGTGTCTGCAAAATCCGCAGTATCAAATTCGCCAAAACCTGCAAAATTTCGATCGCCCGCTTCATTCCGCAAGACATAAACTTGCCGCGTCGGCGCACTTGGATGTCGCTGCACTCCAACGATATCAACCCCTACTTCTTGCAATACCTGCACTAGGGAATTCCCCAAATCATCCCCACCTACAGCACCGATAAATCCCGCCGCCGCCCCCAATTTAACCAAAGCACAGGCAACATTAGCAGGAGCACCGCCGGGATATGCCGTCCAAGATTCCACCTCTTCGAGAGATACTCCTGGTTTGTCTGCTAAACAATCAAATAAAACTTCACCCAGACACAGAACGCGAGGATAAGTCATAGAAATTTTAGATTTGAGATTTTAGATTTTAGATTTTAGACCAGCAGTAGACAGGTCAATAATGATTTTTAACCCATCCCAGAAAAATTGCAACCTATTTTTTTATGGCTGCTCCTATAATATCAGACTTACTGATATTGGCAGTTACTCCCTAAAGGCTGAAATATAGTGCGGTCTTATAACTTAGTTGTTTTACGCGCAAACATCTGCAGGTTGGGCCCGGATGTCAGATGCGTGTAGGTAAAGGCAGCATCTGCCACCCGACGCACAAGCACTGGTGGCTGCGCGTCTTGGCGTGTGCGCACTGGGTTTGCACTCCTGGCCATTCTACAAGCGAGTTTGTGCTTCGGGCCCCAAAGAGTAGCACGGCAAATTTAATTTTCTCTTCATACTCGATCCCTCATCCTTTAGAATTGTAGATAGGTAAATATGCAGACATAGGAAAAATTTATGAGTGGGATTGTCTCTGGGACCCCTGTCACCCTGTCGGACAGAGAATTGCAAGTGGTAGAGTTAGTAGCGGCGGGATTGACTAATGAGAAAATTGCCGAAAAGTTAGAGATTAGCAAGCGTACAGTTGACAACCACATTAGCAATATCTTGAACAAGACGCGCGCTGACAATCGAGTTACGCTTGTACGCTGGGCGTTGCAGTGGGGAAAGGTATGTTTGGACAATATTAACTGCTGTCCTCTACCGCGGCCGATCGATAAAGAAGTATCTTAAGTAGGGATTCTGGTTGGGGACAGGCAAAGAAATGATGCAAACGGCACAAGAAAAACAACTCCGCTATCAAATTCAATGCCCTGGATTGCCACTGGCGGTGTATCGCGAAGTGGCGATCCATTTGCGTCAAGTTGAAGGGGTGGAAACCGGTTTAATTCCGCAGCAGTCGCAGCGGTTTGATTACTACGACAGCCAAGTTGGGGGTTTGTGGATACAGTATCCTGAAGGGTTCGATTTGGCAGGTCGCGAGCGGGTCGATCGCATTTTGGCTTATTATGGCGATCGTTACGGAGCGTGGGAATTATTAAGTCATTAGTTATTGGGAATTGTTAGTTGTTGAGTGTTAACTCTTAACTCTTGACTAATAACTAATGACTCATGGCCAATGACTAATGACTAATTACTAATCACAACTGACTACTGCCAACTGACTACTGACTAACAAAATGAGTGCAATTAAAACTTTACCGGGAACGCGGGATATTTTGCCCGCTGAAATTCAATATTGGCAAAATATAGAAGAAGTCGCTAGGACAATTTTGAAAAAAGCGGCTTATCGAGAAATTCGGACGCCAATTTTTGAACAGACATCTTTATTTGAACGCGGCATTGGCGAAGCTACCGATGTCGTAGGCAAAGAAATGTACACTTTTAAGGATAAGGGCGATCGATCGACGACTTTGCGTCCAGAAGGCACCGCCGGAGTAGTGCGAGCTTTTATTCAAAACAGTTTGTACGCGGCGGGAGACGTGCAGCGTCTGTGGTATGCTGGGCCGATGTTTCGCTACGAACGCGCGCAAGAAGGAAGACAACGGCAGTTTAATCAAATTGGCGTGGAAGTCTTGGGGAGTGCGAATCCTCGTGCGGATGTCGAGGTAATTGCGATCGCCTGCGACATCCTGCAAACCCTCGGTTTAAAAAATTTGCGCCTCGATATTAATTCTGTCGGAAATAAGCAAGACAGACAAAATTACCGACAAGCTTTGATAGATTATTTTACACCGCACAAAGACGAATTAGACGCGGATTCTCAAGATCGTTTGACTCGGAATCCGCTGCGGATATTGGACAGCAAAAATCAGCGCACTCAAGAAATTGTAGAGGGTGCGCCGAGCATTTTAGAATATTTGGGCGACGAGTCGCGATCGCACTTCGAGCAAGTGCAGCTTATGCTCACAAATTTAGGAATTAGCTATCAGTTAAATCCCCGATTAGTGCGCGGTTTAGATTACTATACCTACACCGCATTTGAAATTATCTCCGACGATTTGGGAGCGCAAGCAACAGTTTGCGGAGGCGGTCGCTACGACGGTTTAGTCAAGGAATTGGGGGGCCCTGATACGGCGGCAGTCGGTTGGGCAATGGGTATCGAAAGGTTAATTATCCTGCTGCAAAAGTTGCAACCTTTGCCCGCGCCGAAGTTAGATTTTTATTTGGTATCCAGGGGCGAAAAAGCAGAACAGCAATCGGTATTGTTAGCTCAAAAATTGCGCAGTGCCGGGTTTAGTGTAGAGATAGATTTGAGCGGCAGTGCTTTCGGGAAACAGTTTAAAAGAGCCGACAGAAGCGGTGCAGTTGCGTGTTTAGTTTTGGGAGATGCGGAAGCTGAAAACGAGACGGTACAATTGAAGTGGTTGGCGAGTGGTGAACAAAGTGCGATCGGGCAATCAGAACTACTAGCCATGACCACCGAACTACAGCAGAAAATTAACAACCCTTAAAACTCTCGGTTCCTCGTTACCAGGCTCTGCCCGGTAACGCATATCCAGAGGATCTGCCTCGTCATTAAGCCATTAACATTAATCCCAAAAACCAAGAGATATAATTTAAGAATTAAAACATTTAACCTCTGATAAACTATGTCTGTAGCAACTAAAAATCCTGAAACACAACTCACAATTACCTGGCCGCTACTACCAGAAGATTTTCAACTACCAGACGACCCCGTGGAAGACGAAAGCCAACCATTATTAGCCGCCGCTTTGCGCCAGCCGCTAACAGCATTTCCAGAATTAATGCAGGATGCCTTAATTGTTTCCAACTTTGCCTTGTGTGCCGGCATAAGTTTCCCAGGTTCAACCAGCGACGAACAGCGTATTATCTGCAAAGCGCCAGATTGGATGTACGTGAAACCCGTCAATCCAAAAAATGTCTCTCAAGTACGCCGTAGTTATACGCCACACACAGAAGGAACCATCCCCCAAATCGTGATGGAGTTTCTTTCAGAAACCTATGGAGAAGAATACTCCGTTGAATTTACCTCGCGGGTGGGAAAGTGGTATTTTTACGAGCAAGTAATCAAAGTCCCCAGATACGTCATATTCCGAGCCAAAACATCTCGTTTAGAAGTTTACGCTTTAGAATCAGAGCACTACAACTTGCAAAAACCCGATGAAAATGGACGTTATTGGATACCCGGATTAAACTTGTTTTTAGGAGTTTGGGAAGGAACCCACGAAGGGAGAACAGGCTGTTGGTTGAGGTGGTGGGATGCAGAAGGCGAGTTGTTGCTGTGGTCGGAAGAAAGAGCGGATCGCGAAAGACTGCGCGCTGAAAGATTGGCCGAAAAACTGCGTCAAGCGGGGATCGAGTTAGATGACGAAGAGTGAAATATCAATTGATGAGTCGAGTTCGATCGGGTTTTGGTATGATGACACTCTTGTGGTGCGGGCATCCCGCCCGCCCTTGGCGAACTTGGCACTCCTATGTTAATCGAACGTCTCCAGCCGATCGCGTGGACAAAAAAACCGCGACTCATATCCTTATTTTCTGGTTGCGGCGGCATGGATCTGCCATTCCACCAAGCCGGATTTGAGGTAGTTTGGGCGATCGACTCCAATAAATACGCCTGCAAAACATTCAGCAGAAACATTGCTGATGTCATCATCAACGACAGCATAGAAAATATAGACATTGCACAAGTTCCCGAAGCTGAAATATGTATAGGAGGGTTTCCCTGTCAAGATTTCTCCCTAATTTGGAAGCGCCCCGGACTTGAAGGAACCAGAGGTAATTTATATACATATTTTCTAGATTTTGTTAATAAAAAAAAGCCCAAAGCTTTTGTAGCAGAAAACGTCAAAGGCTTATTAAGTGCAAATAATTATCAAGCAATAAAACAAATAATCTCCGACTTTGAAAGTATCGCTCCAGGCTACTTAGTTAAACCTAAACTATACAACTTTGCTGATTACGGAGTTCCGCAATTTCGCCAAAGAGTGTTATTAGTTGGCATTCGGATGAATACAGGATTTAACTTTGTACATCCTCAGCCAGAATACGGTCAAAATCGCAAAAGTCCTTATCGAACTGCGGGCGAAGCACTCAAAAATGTAGAAGCAGTTCTTAACAATAACCAACATCATAAAATTCAAGCCCGCACCGTTGAAATTTTAAATCGAATTAAACCGGGAGGCAATTTTTCTGATATTCCCAAGGATAGTCCATACTATGTCAAAGGCATGATCAGTCACGTTTATCGGCGAATTCATCCAGATAAACCATCATCAACAATCATTGCTGGTGGAGGTGGCGGAACTTGGGGTTATCATTATTTAGAACCGCGTTCTTTGACAAATCGTGAAAGGGCAAGATTGCAAACATTTCCCGATGATTTTGTTTTTGAAGGTTCTACAACTGAAGTGCGGCGGCAGATTGGCAATGCAGTGCCGCCGCAGGGAATTGCGGCTGTTGTTGAGGCTTTGATTCCGCTATTTAAGGGGGATTATCCCCAAGTTGATTTATATGAAATGAGTCAAAAATTGCAGGGGATGTCAATTCAGGAACGATTAAAATGGGCTGAATAAGAGGTGTCCTAGCAGAGTTTAGAGTTGATTTCAAATGTGGCGGTATATCAGAAGCTTAAAAATAGCTGGCTCTGGGTTTACGATTAAATAAAATACATAAGGAGGGAAAGTCAATGATAAAGTTTGCTCTAGGTCACTACACCGATTTTAAATTGCCCAGCCACTCAACTATTCCAGAGGAATTACAGCAAACACTTCAGACGGTTGGGGACAGAAAATATGACGATTTATACGAACGAGGTGGAAAGTGCAATGTAGAAGAAGCTTTTGTAGAAGTAATGACAGCCTTTGGAATGCCTAATGATCCAATATCCCATCAGCGATACGTCTATATGGCTTATGGAATAGCATTAGCAGCTAAACCGACTATTAAACATTACTTTCCTGAAGAACACAAGGCTGATATCGTTGAAGGAATTGTATCTTGTTGGCTGAAGGATAGTTGTGAAATCCCAGAAACTTGGGCTGATACCTTGTTTCCTAATATCAACCAAATCGGAAAATATCAAGCTACTGACGAAGCTTATAATATCTTATACGGCTTGCTGCAAACACTCAACACCAAAACAGCCTATAATGCCATCTTGGATATTTTGTATGATGCCATTACCGGAGATGCTATTTCTGGTTTTGCTGCGCCTCAACGAGATATGTTTAATTGGTGGTTGATCGAGGTGGTTCCTGCTGCCTATTGTTTAAAGCTGCCATCTACTTTATATTCTGGAAAATGGGAATTTCCGCCACTGAGTCAGTGCGCTTAAGTGATGACCAAAGCAATTGATACAGCTTAATTAGTTAATAATCACGGGAATGCAGTTATTGACAATTACGAGCGCTCTCATTCATACTATAACTAAGCGTTGTAGGAGCTAACTTTAATGTCGGAGCTATTCGCAAGAATCACGGTTAATCCTAGACAGTGCGGCGGTCGCCCTTGCATTCGCGGCATGAGAATTCGGGTATCAGACGTACTGGACTTATTTGTGGCTGGTTTGAGTGCGGAACAAATACTAGAAGAAATGCCCGATCTTGAAGCTGACGATCTGAAAGCATCTCTTTTGTATGCTTCGCGCAAACTAAATCATCCGGTATTGGTTGCATGACAATAATTTGGGTAGATGCACATCTGTCACCGGCGATCGCAACCTGGATTACAAACACATTTGGTGTCACAGCAGTAGGCTTGCGCGAGATTGGCTTGAGAGATGCCGAAGATCCTGAAATTTTTGAGGCATCGAGAGCGCAGGGAGTTATCGTAATGACTAAAGATAGTGACTTTGTTGATTTGGTCGCTCGCCTGGGTTCACCGCCACAGATTATTTGGTTGACGTGCGGCAATACATCAAACGCTCGGTTGCGAGAGATTTTGAGTGCAACATTAGCTGAAGCTTTGGAGATATTGAAAGCAGGTGAACCACTGGTGGAGATTAGTGGAAATTAAACTTTTAATCACTAATCAGGCACCATCAAACCCTTCAATATTCTCCGCTTTTCCTCCTCCCTCAACCCTTTACACAGCACCAAAACCCCAAAACCCCCCAAACCCATCGGATCGATCAACTGATGCAAAGCCTCCCGTCGGCGCAAAAACGTTGCCACATCCAATACTTCTGCATCATTTGTAGACAGAGAAGCAATACGATCGCCCAAACCCAACGCCATCAAAAACAAAGCCTGCTGAGTAAACCCTACCACCTCCAAACCGCACAATTCTCCCTGCCTTTCCAGCGCCGTAAAATTAACATGAGCCGTTAAATCCTGCCGCCCCACATTAATATAAGGATTATTGTGATATCGGTGCAGATAATAACACTGTAGCGTCCCCTCCCTGCGCCTCGGATTGTAATAGCGGTGCGCCGGATAACCATAATCAATAGTTAACAAATATCCCCGCTGCAACTTTTGAGCAACTGTACTCATCCAGTCCAAAGCCGCCAAATTCACATCACTGCGATAACCATCCCCATAAACACTCGCCGACAAATCGATGCTTACAAAATCCAAATATTCGGCAATTTTATGCGTGGAAAGTTCGCCAATTACTTCAACAAAATTTATCTCTTCTTGTTCATTTTTTTGGGTTTCGCAGGCAACGTAAATCTCCCTAACTTGCCCTTCTTCCAGAATGAATTGATGCACGGGCAAAGCATCCACTAACTCATTAGAAAAGAAACAACCGATTATTGAATTATTAACTATCTCATCCCAATTGCACCACTTAACGCACTTGATATCACCTAACTTTTGGCGTTGTTCCGCTTGAAGTATTGGCGAAATTTCAACAATTATGTATGTTAAATTTTTAAATAAGTCGGGATGTTGCCGTTGCAGATATTGCAGTACATTTTCGGCAAAATTTCCCCGCCCAGCGCCCATTTCGACGATCGCGAAATTGAAAGGGCGATCGAGCAATTCCCACATTTCCACAAACTCCTCTGCCAAAACCTCCGCAAAATCAGCCCCCCAATGAGACGACGTGATAAAATCGCCTTGTTTGCCGATCGACTGGCGATCGCTATTGTAATAACCGTGCTGCGGATGATATAATGCCAAATCCATATATTCAGCAAAAGTAATTCGCTGCTGGGGACTGGCGGCAATTCTTTCGCAGATTAAAGCACAGAGCTCCGGATTGCTGTCATTGATATCTGGTTGCTGGACTTTCATAATTTATCGAATCAAAGTTGATGTTATTTCATTTGTGAAGGAGAGATTTTTTTTATTAACCGCAGAGGGCGCAGAGGGCACAGAGGAAGAGAGAAGAGAGAAATCAGGTATATTTTAGCTACCTTAACAGCAAAATTAATCGATATCTATCCGCGTTTATCTGGGGTTCAAAAAAATCAACCCGGTTCCATAAAAAAACCGGGTTAATTTCTTAGATAAAAACCGACAAAACCTACCTGTCAACCGAGCCCATAATAATGTCGATACTCCCCAAAATTGCGACCAAATCCGCAATCTTCACGCCGCGCACAATGTGAGGCAAAATCTGCAAATTATTAAAATCTGCAGCCCGAATCTTCCAGCGCCAAGGAAACACACTATCATCCCCGATAATATAAATCCCCAACTCACCCTTGCCGCTTTCAACGCGGACATAATGTTCGCCCTTGGGAATCTTAAAAGTCGGCGCTACTTTTTTGCCAATAAACTGATAGTCAAAACCATTCCATTCAGATTTGGGACCGCTTTCGAGTCGCTTCGCTTCCAAATTCTCGTAAGATCCGCCGGGGAGTCCTTTCAAGGCTTGATAGATAATCTTAACAGACTCGCGCATCTCCCGAATCCGTACTAAATACCGGGCTAAACAATCGCCACCAGCTTCGGTACAAACTTCCCAGTCGAAGTCGTCATAACATTCGTAATGGTCAACTTTCCGCAAATCCCAATTTACGCCGGAACCGCGCAACATGGGGCCGGAAAGTCCCCAGTTAATCGCTTCGTTGCGGGAAATCGTACCCAGGCCTTCAATCCGGCGGCGAAAGATTGGATTGTTGGTAATTAAACGTTCGTATTCGTCTATTTTGGGAAGGAAGTAATCGCAGAAATCTTCGCACTTATCTACCCAACCGTAAGGCAAATCGGCGGCAACTCCGCCAATGCGGAAATAGTTATTATTCACCATGCGATAACCTGTGGCTGCTTCCCACAAATCGAGAATTGGTTCGCGATCGCGCATAGTATAGAAAAAAGGAGTTTGCGCGCCCACGTCCGCCAAAAACGGCCCTACCCACATCAAGTGGTTAGCAATCCGGTTCAACTCCAGCATAATTACCCGAATATAACTAGCCCGTTTCGGGACAGCAATATTTGCCAACTTTTCCGGTGCATTCACTGTCACCGCTTCGTTAAACATCCCCGCAGCGTAGTCCCAGCGGCTCACGTAGGGCACGTACATCACGTTGGTGCGATTTTCGGCAATTTTTTCCATCCCCCGGTGCAGATAGCCCAAAACAGGCTCGCAGTCCACCACATCTTCCCCGTCCAGGGTGACAATTAACCGGAGTACCCCGTGCATGGATGGGTGGTGCGGCCCCATGTTGAGCACCATCGGTTCGGTTCTAGTCTCAATTCTTGACATAATTAAATGAATTAATGATTACTGACTATTGTTGATTTTTGTTTCGCTTTATAGATTATGAAGGATATCGAGCTCTCTGAGAAGGATACCCCTGGATCAGATGTCAGTATTGACACCTATCACGTTCCAGTTTTGGGTCAAGAATTAATTGCGGGTTTGGCTGTGCGTCCAGGCGGACACTATTTGGACGCGACGCTTGGGGGCGGCGGACACACGAGTTTGATTTTAGCGGCGGCGCCAGATGTTACAGTGGTGGCGATCGACCGCGATGAACAAGCCATCCGTTTTTGCCAAGCCCGATTTGCCAACTCGCCCGTTAAGTTTTGGCACGGCAACTTTGCTGAATATCAGTCCCCAGAGGCCGAATTTGATGGTATCATAGCAGACTTGGGCGTCAGCTCTGCTCAGTTCGATACACCGGAACGAGGATTTAGTTTTCGCCACCCAGCTCAACTAGATATGCGTATGAACCAGCAGCAATCTTTGACGGCAGAAGAGATTATCAACCACTGGGAAGAAGTTAAACTAGCAGATATTATTTACAAGTACGGCGAGGAGCGGCTGTCGCGGCGCATCGCAAGGCGGATTGTGCAAGGGCGTCCTTTTCAAACTACAACAGAACTTGCAGGGGCGATCGCCTCCAGCTTCCCCCCCAAGCAGCGCAACGGCAGAATCCATCCGGCCACCCGTACTTTCCAAGCTTTAAGGATAGCTGTCAACTCCGAACTCGCTTCTTTAGAAACTTTCCTCAACCAAGCCCCAAGGTGGTTAAAACCCGGTGGGAGAATCGGAATCATTACATTTCACAGTCTCGAAGACCGACCAGTCAAGCACCAACTCAGAGGAACACCCAATTTGCAGGTACTGACAAAAAAGCCGATCGGGCCACAATCCGAAGAAGTCGCTAGAAATCCCCGCTCTCGTTCTGCTAAGCTCAGACTGGCAGAAAGAATAACTTGATTCGGCAGTAGTAATATGCTTGCTGCAAAAAGTTCAGAGATTAGGGAGACTTGCATGCAGCAATCAAGTACGATGCGGCAAAGATGTAGGGAATAGCGCCAACAACCCACCACTAACCCTCCGGGTACAGTGGGGCTTGAAATACAGCCGGTGTTGACCAGACTTAGGTAGCAATACCTGCGTTAGTAGTAAGTGTTAAAATTCACACCGAGGACAGTGCCCAGCTAGTTAAGAACTCTGCAATCAGAGCATTAATTAGCAGTTTTGAATGCTGGTGTGTTTAGAAAAGTACCGACTGCTAACAAGGTCATTGCTCGTATCACAGCGTGAAAGCTGACTCGGGAATTTTCCCTATTGAAGCGGCCTACCGAGGCGGGTTACAGTATCGAAAGCCTCTCATCTGTGGGAACAGATGGTGCGAAAGGAATGCTCACCTTGAGGTAAAACGGGTTTCTTTAACTCAACTTGACGTAACTGATATGTTGCATATATCCAGCCCCCCTTTTCCTCCCGCCACCTTGCTGATTACAGCTATGGTGGGGGTTTTCAAGGGGGAAGAAAGATGAGTCGGGGAGATGGAAGCAAGCTGAAACTGATGGTAGTCGATGACGAACCCGACAACTTGGATTTATTGTACCGGACGTTTCGACGCGACTTTCAGGTTTACAAAGCAGATAGCGCCCTCAGCGCCCTGGAAGTTCTAGACGAACAGGGCGAGATGGCGGTGATTATATCTGACCAGCGGATGCCAGAAATGAATGGCACCGAGTTTTTGGGGAAAACAGTCGAGCGATTTCCCGATACGATTCGGATTCTGCTAACGGGATACACCGATGTTGAAGATTTGGTTGAGGCCATCAACTCAGGTCAAGTGTTCAAATACATCACCAAACCGTGGAATCCAGAAGAACTCAAATTGGTGATCAATCAAGCCTCAGATACTTACAAATACTACAAGCAGCGCAGCGTTGCATTGCGCCGCGCTTTACGCAAGGAATCTCTGTTCAATGAGGTAATGAGCGTCATTCGCGGGTCGCTAGATTACTCTAGTATGGTACAAACTATTGTTCAAACCGTAGGTCAAACTTTTGAGGCCAACTATTGTATGCTGCGGCCGGTAGAGACCGATCGACTATTGCCTAGTACCTTCCCCTACCAAGCCCAAACCGACGATGCCAGTAACTTTTCTTTTGATGAAAATTTGCTGGTTCAAGCTGTAGCCACCCGCCAAACTCAAGTGAACTCAAACAGTGGGGGGAATGGTAACTCGGTTGAGATTGCCGTGCCCCTGACTTACCAGCAAGAATTGCTGGCGGTACTGGCTTTGTCCCAGATTGGCGGCACTAACCCTTGGTCGGCAGAAGATATAGAGTTAATAGAAGGTGTAGCAGCTCAAGCAGCTCTCGCCCTGTCTCAAGCTAAGCTCTACCAGCGCACTCTGGATTTAGCCAAGCAGATGCAAAACGAGTTGGAAGTGGCTCGCCAAATCCAAACAAACTTGTTGCGCCAAAGTTGGCCGGATTTTGAAACAGTCAGAGTGCAAGCTTGCTGTTATCCCGCGCGGGAAGTTGGTGGCGACTTTTTTGAAGTCTACGTCCACTCCCAAGGGGATATCTGGATAGCGGTGGGAGATGTTTCGGGTAAGGGAGTTCCGGCTGCTCTATTTATGGCCAGCGCGATTTCGGTGATGCGGCGGGAACTTTCCCAAGAAGTTTCTCCAGAGCCAGATCAAGTTATGCAGAACATGAATAGCAGTATGTCTGACGACCTGATCGGCAACAACCATTTTATTACAATGGTTGTTGCTCGTTACACTCCGTCAACCGGACACCTCGCCTTTGCTAATGCCGGTCACATTTACCCGATTGTTTGGTCTCACTCGGAGGTGAAAGCTCAAGCCGCTAGCGGTAAAACGCCAGCCGAGCCTAATTTCCTGAAAGCTCGTGGCATTCCCTTGGGGATACTACCAGTTTGGAGAGGCAAAGCAGGTGCGATCGAATTAAAGTCAGGAGATGTATTTCTGCTGACGAGTGACGGAATTACTGAAGCTAGCGTGACCACTGAAGCGGTCGCAGGGGGTGTACCAACCCGTTCTATGCTACAACAAGAAGGGCTTTGGCAACTCTTGATTCAGGAACCTGGTTCTTTCAACTTGGACAATTTGTTGGCTCACATCCGAGCCGATAATCCCGTTCAGGAAGACGACCAAACCATACTCTCTCTGGAGGTTCTTTGAATCTGTCAGCGACTCCCGACCCATAGTCGGGGGTGAGAGCCAAAAAAACTTACGCCCTGCAGGTTGACGGGCCACAGAGTAGTCCTGCAAAGGACGGCGTTATCGTCAACAGTAAAAAACCTAGCCGGCGATGGCGCAGCTAGTTTCCTGAATCGCTTTCCTGGGGGATTAAACACCTGTAAAAGGTTAAGGTAGAAGGCATTGGTCAGAAAAAACCAAAGCTTAAAAGCCAGGGATTGAAACAAAGATTTTTTATACCTCGCTGCTTGCAGTCTCGGTATAATTATCAATTGTTAATGGGCTTTAGACCCATAACTAAAGTTTTCAACTATACTCTTAACTTCTGCCTTCTACCGAATGACGAATGCCTGATTTTTAAACAGAAAAGGCTAGTATCCCCCAAGTAGCGACAAGTATTGAGGCCGAATCCATTCGGCGCGTCGTGTTTCATACCTGGTGTGAATACACAGGGTTTTCAAACTTACGGGATTTTTTTATGAATACTGAGCTTCATGTGCCAAGCGACTTGCGGTTTTTAACAATTGTTGAAAATTGGTTGCTGAGCAGTTTGGAAGTAGAGCTAGGAGAGCACGTCGATTGGCCGCGTCAGTCGAATCGTTTGCGCTTGGTGTTAGCAGAAGCCTATTCTAACGTGATCCGCCATGCTCACAAAGATCAACCCAATTTGCCCGTGTTAATTCGCTTGAATTTAAAAAATAGGGATATTGGTTTAGAAATTTGGGATTACGGTAAAGGTTACGAAATGGATACTTACAATCCCCCGAGGCCGGAAGCTAAACAGGAAAGCGGCTACGGCTGGCTGATTATGAGCAGACTTATGGATCGGGTGGACTACACTTTGCAAATAGACGGTCGCAACTGTCTAAAGTTGGAAGCGAGTTTGCCGGAAAAATCTTAATTAGTCGTTAGTCATTAGTCATTAGTCCTTAATGATTGGCAATGCACTTTTAGACTCGCTTTGGCTGTCTGTCGCACGCGCTGCGGTGACAGCCAATTTTCCGTGCAGTAGCGTCAGCCCAAGGCGAGACTGTAAGATTGTAGGGGTAAAGTCCCGATCGCACAAATAGCCACGAAACCGATTTTTTCTACCGTGAGCGGCACTTCACCAGAAATTGGGAAAAAAACCCCGTTTCTGCCTCCTTCTTGCCATAAGAAGCCGATTGACCTGTCGAGTTCACGATTTAAGCTATTACGTGAACTCGACAGGTCAAACCCAAATAGGCAATTTAAATCTGAAACAGCTTATTAAACATCAAATTTTTTCTGTGACCGCAGACTTAGCAATTCTTGGGGAGAAGCTAACAGTTTGACGGTGACAGAAAGGATTTTTTGCTCAGAATTGAGCAAGAATAGCCATCCGACATTAACACCAAATGCGGAAGTTTGCACCCGACCGCTGACCTGAACTTCTACTTTGCCATCTTCTAAAATTTGGCTGACACCTTTGTGGGGGTCTAGCTGCATTCCTCGTGCTTCTTTTTTTAGATAAGTGGCGATCGCAATCCTGCCGATAATTGGATCTTCAAACGGCGCGTGCAGAACGCCATCATCGGCCAATAAATTAGCCGTCGCTTCAAAGTCCCCTGCGTTTAAAGTTTCAAAATATTGCAGTATCCCTGGTATTGTGATGCCTGCAATCTTTATAGAGTTAGTTAAAATAGGTCGAGTTGTGGCGGTCATAAAACAAGTGATTTCAAATGAATGAGTATACTGTAATCATTCTCTTTGTCGCAGCAAATCCCTCAAAAGATATAAGTAGGGGTAGGAAAATAATTCTCCGAAAAAAGGAGGAATCGGGAACCGCAGAGCGTCGAGCGCAGCTTTCAGAGCGATCGACCAAAATCAATATTACTTTCAAAAAATGTAAGTGTAGCCAAGCTGCAAACCCTGATACCATCAGTCATTTCCCATCCTTCAATTCTTGAATCTAAAATTTAAAATCTAAAATCTAAAATGATAGAAACCCAGATGCCTCTAGGCATCTGGGTTTCTGGCCAAGTCTGTTTGACTGACCGAACCAGAATATTCTATTTACGCATCAAATTGAGCAATTCTTTAGGAGATGCCAACAAGTCGATCGCCACAAAGAAAATTTGACCTTGGGGATCGAGCAAAAACCGCCACGCAATGTTCATTCCCACATTCGATCCGAACCAGGGAGTTTCGACTTTGCCAGTGACTTTCACTTGGCGGTAGCCATCTTCTGCGGGTTCCGATACGCCTCGCTCGGGCATCATTTTCAGTCCGACGCACTCTTCCCGCATATAGTTCAGGATAGCTTCGCGACCGACTATCGGCTTTTGGAAAGGCGGTTGCAGGGCACCTTCTTCAGCAAATAAACCGACGGCTGGGGTGAAGTCGAAGGCGTTCATGTAGTCGATGTAGCTGAGCACAGTCTGCTCGCTAATACCCTCAATTGTGGTTTTTACCCGCTCTTCTAGAGCGGTGGGAGTGCTGCGGGGGGCAGAGCGTTTGGCGTACTCTTGGTTAAAAGCAGGGTCATAGCCCATGTTAACTACGGTATTCCGAAGTACGGTAATTTGCTGGCCTGGATCTAGTTTCTTGATGGTTTCAAGGACTTGGGTGGCTTCGGAAGACATTTGATAGCCAGCGGGGATCGGAGCGACAAGGCCCTGTTTCATCAACTGTCCCAACTCGTACCAGAAACCGAGTTTGGTGTTGACGCGCAAGGAAGTGTAAATCCGACCTATCGTTGTGTCGGCGTTGCTGGCGAGGTCAAACATGGTTTTGCTTTGAGCAGCCGGCGACATTTGCTTGATTTCGCTGAGGATGCCTTCGACAAGCGCCATGCTGGCTACTCCCGGAGCTGCTGCGGTGATGGAAACGCCCATTTCGGTGTAGGCATACCAGAGCAAGGCTAGTTGGTCTTCAACGCTGAGTTTGTAGAAGGCTTCGGTGGTAGCCGGAACAACGCTAGCAATCTCGGTGTTTGAGAAGATAGATTGAGCGGATTGAATGCTAACTGCCATGTGTATGCTGTGGGATTTGTGGTTTTAGTGAGGTACTTGAGTTAGGAAACCTCAAGCTCCCTTGATTAACATCATGTAACGTTTTGTTAATTTTTGCAAATATAAATTACATATAGCTGAGTTATAAAACTATGATCAATGGTTTGGTAAATTGCGATCGCCGTCACTAGACTGTGCGCCGAATTAGGTTATTTAGGAAACTGATCGTTAAAAATTGCTTTATTTATCATATAAAATCAAAATAGTCAATACAAAAGGTAAATATTTGCCTGGTATCAAATGAAAGCGCCAATTAGCAGCATTTTGGTGAAGCAAAAAGCCCTTGAGTTGGGATTTCACAAAGTCGGGATAGCCTCAAAAGACACGGATTTCGATCTAGAAAAACAAAGATTGCAAGCTTGGCTGGACAAGGGTTATCAGGCGGATATGGCGTGGATGGCAAACCCGAAACGGCAGGATATTCGATTAATAATGCCAGAGGTGCAGTCATTAATATGTGTCGCCATCAACTACTACACACCTCACCAACGCCCCTCAAATCCCCCTGGTGAGGAGGGGGTCGAGGCAGGGATCGAATATGCTAAAATTTCTCGCTACGGTTGGGGAAGGGATTACCACAAAATTTTGCACAAAAAACTGAAGGTTTTGGCAAATTGGGTGCGATCGCAAGGCGAGGGAATTGAAGCGCGGTATTATGCTGATACCGGGCCGGTTCAGGATAAAATGTGGGCGCAGCGTGCAGGGATTGGCTGGATTGCCAAAAATGGTAATGTAATTTCGCGCGAATACGGTTCTTGGATGTTTTTGGGCGAAATCTTGACTAATTTGGAGTTAGCGCCGGATGATCCCCATACGGAACATTGCGGTACTTGTACTCGCTGCATTGAGGCGTGTCCGACGGGAGCAATTACTGAGCCTTTTGTGGTGAATGCCGATCGATGTATAGCCTATCACACGATCGAGAATCGAGCCGAAAAATTGCCCGACGAAATTGCATCTAATTTACAAGGTTGGGTAGCAGGTTGCGACATTTGTCAGGATGTTTGTCCTTGGAATCAGCGATTTGCGAAACCAACTGATGTGGCAGAGTTTGAGCCTTATCCTGAAAACATAGCACCGACACTTGCAGAATTAGCGGACATTTCCGACGAAGAATGGAACCGCAGATTTACAGCTTCGGCGCTGCGGCGCATTAAACCCGAAATGCTGCGGCGAAATGCCAAAGCCAATCAAATTAACCCTTAAAAGTTGAGAGGTTCGTCAGGGTGCTTAGGGGGCGCATTACCCTCTAGATAATAACCCTAGGCTATGTACTGAATCGCCAAGAGTGAATACATTATGCAGTAAGTCATTTCTCATCTAAGATCTAAAATCTAAAATTGTATGCTTCCCCGTTCCTTATTTGCTATTGTCCAATGACCAAAGTAATTATTTTTGATTTTGACGGTACTTTAGCAGATACAATCGATATTCTTCTAAGCATCACCAACCGTTTGTCAGTAGAATTAGGCTTTAAATCTGCGACCAAAGAGCAAATCGCTCAACTGAGCAATTTAACTTCTTGGCAAGTCCTTCAGTATTCGGGCATTTCTATCTTCAAATTCCCGCTGTTGATTAGAATGTTGAAAGCGGAGTTACGCAGCGAAATTCCCAACATTCAGTTATTTCCGGGGATTAAAGAAGTTTTAGTGGAGTTAAAAAAACTGGGATTTCAACTGGGCATTATCACATCTAATTCCCGAGAAAACGTCTTGGCATCGCTGGAAAAAAATGGTTTGCAAGACACTTTCACATTTATTTACTCTGGTTCAACTTTTGGCAAACATAAAGTTATTAATAGCTGGCTAAGAAGAGAAAATATAAATCCTAAACAAGTCGTTTATGTGGGAGATGAGATTAGAGATATAGACGCTGCTAGAAAAACCGGAATTAAGGTAATGGCTGTAGCTTGGGGTTTTAATTCTCAGGAGGTTTTGGCTGCACACAATCCCGATTTTTTGATTAAACGCCCCCAGGAATTGATAGAGATTATGAGTAATTTGTGGGAACTTTAAACTGAAATGGCCAAAAGTAAGACTCGTCGCTTGAAATCTATTCTAGACAAACTCTCGTTCAAGCAGAGAGGGACTCAAGAATAAAATGGGTATTAAAGCCTGATTTTTATCCGCCATATTCCCTAGTATCATCTTTGCGAATAAATTATGTTAATCTCCTTCGCTCCGTTTCAGTGCTGCTAAAACTGCTTGCTGGCTAACTGCTTGGTAGATTTTGCTAAAATGCTGCTTGAGTGCGTCAGATGCGGGGGAGGATTTGCTAGCGGTTCCTTTTCCGTCGGTGGCGATGGGAATTGGGCCTAAGATATCTAATACTGTTTCGCTGCTGGGCGGCGGAACAATGACTACTAAAGATGATTCTAGCTGCTGGTTGTATTCCCAAAAGCGATCGACCTTCGGCAATTTAGAATTCGTAGTGGGGGCATTTTCGCCGGAGTTGACTGGGGAATTTTCCTCTCCTTGCGTACCTCGTCTCTGACGGAGTGCTGTCAAGATTTGCTCTTTGGTTCTCCCCCGCAATTGAAAGAGTACGAAGGGGTCTTCGCTAAAGCGATCGCCCAATAAGTAGTATACTGCACTGATGTGTTTGCAAGGGTTTTTCGGGTCAGGACAGCTACAGCGCGATCGAATATCAGATAAGCTTAACGGAAATAGCGTTTTGCCCGCTGCTGCAAATACATCTTCAATATTGTGCGGCATTTCTCCTGCTAAGAGTTTAGCTGAAAAAACTGCTCTTTGCGACATATTTTCAATCACATAATCCCAATCTTCATCAGTCAATGTATCGAGTCCTAAAGAAACTTGATAGGGTTTAGGATCAGTTCCTTGAACTATGGCAATTACTTCTTGATTGGGAAATTTAATGCTGAGAACTTTACCTTCCCGCGCGTATTGCCAGCCACGTTCTAAGCGCTTTTTGAAGCGGTAGGTATTTATTAAATCTAACCACTGTTGTGTCCACCATTCTCTGTCAATCATAAGCCGAAGGAAGAAGGAAGAAGGAAGAAGGAAGGAGGAAGAAGGAAGAAAGCTTTAGTTATTTAGGAGAGTCAGAAACCGGGTTTTTTACCGAAAAACTGAACTCTCACCTTTAATTCTGGTAAAAAACCCGGTTTCTGTGGTCAGAGTGCGTAATTCCTCTGATTTTTGATAACTAAAGTCCTCACCAGAAGCCGAAGAAAATTAAGCACATTATTCTTCTTCGTTTTCTATAATAGCATTGCGATCGAGGATTAGTAAATTGCGAAGTTGGTCTGTATCTAGCTCGGTGAGCCAGTTTTCGCCGGCGCTGACAACTTGTTCGGCTAGAGCTTTCTTACTTTCGATCATATCGTGTATTTTCTCCTCTAACGTACCTGTGCAGACAAATTTATGGACTTGCACGTTGCGAGTTTGACCGATGCGAAATACGCGGTCAGTTGCCTGATTTTCTACTGCGGGATTCCACCATCTGTCATAGTGGAAAACGTGGGTTGCTCTGGTTAAGTTCAAACCTGTGCCGCCTGCTTTTAAAGATAAAATCATAATCGGCGGGCCTTGGGGGTCGTGCTGGAAGCGATCGATCATTTCTTCCCGCTGCTGTTGCCGAATTCCTCCGTACAAGAACAAAACTTCTCGCCCTAAATGCTGTTCTAGATGTGGTTTCAGGAGTTTTCCCCATTCAGCAAATTGAGTAAAAATTAAAGCCCGATCGCCCTCAGCGAGCACCTCTTCTAACATTTCCACCAACCGCTGCAATTTCCCCGATTCCTGACTCTTAATCTCCAATTCTTTCGGCTTAGCTTCTGCTTTCACAAGAGCCGGATGGTTGCAAAGTTGCTTGAGTTTTACCAGCAAAGCCAGAATCATTCCCCGGCGCTGAATGCCTTCTGCTGATTCTAATTCCGCTATTGACTCTTCGACTATTTTCTGATATAATACCGCCTGTTGAGCAGCAAGCCCACAAAATACAGTCATCTCCTGTTTTTCGGGCAAATCTTGGATGATTTCTTTGTCTGTTTTCAGGCGGCGGAGGATGAAAGGCCGAACGAGCGATCGCAAAGTCTGCAATGATTCTCGATCTCCGTATTTCTCGATCGGAATTGCAAATCGGCGCTGAAAGAAATTGCGCGGTCCCAAATAGCCAGGATTCAGAAACTCCAAAATTGACCACAATTCTTGCAGTCTATTTTCCACCGGAGTTCCTGTCAGCGCAATTCTAAAAGATGCCTCGATTTTTCGCACCGCTTGCGACTGCTTCGCCTCGGAATTTTTAATATTTTGCGCTTCATCCAAAACCAATCCTTGCCATTTAATGCCTTGAAATTCCTTCGCATCTCGAAACACCAGCGCGTAACTGGTAATGATTAAATCCTTTCCCTTAATTGCCGTCGCAAATGCTTTGCCTTTAGCGCGTTTGTCTCCGTGGTGAACTAATACTTTTAGGGTCGGACCAAATTTCTTGACTTCGCGCTCCCAATTGCCCAATACCGATGTCGGACAAACCAGTAATGTTGGCGCTTCTAGAGAATCTTGTTCCTGTAAGTGCACGAGGAAAGCAATTAGCTCGACGGTCTTTCCAAGTCCCATATCGTCCGCGAGACAAGCGCCCAAACCCCAGCGTTCTAAGAATGCTAACCAGCCTGCTCCTAGCGCTTGATAAGGTCGCAATTGTCCTCGGAAACTAGCCGGAGTTGCGATCGCACTTACCGCTTGATTATCGCTCAAAGTATTCAACAATTCCTGAAGCTGACCCGTAGCCTCAAAATTCACCACAGGCAATTTCTCGATCATCTGAGTATCGCCCGACGCCAAACGCAAAGCATCCTCCAAAGAAAGAGTCATTTGCTCTTTGCGGCTGGCAAAAAAAGTTTGAGCGGCTTTCACATCCGGCGCGCGCAACTCCACCCACTCGCCGTTAATCTCCACCAAAGGCGAATTCAACGCGGTCAATCTGTCAAATTCTGCCTTAGAAATGCGCTGTCCGCCGATCGTCAATTCCCACTTAAAATTTAGCAGACTTTGCAATCCCACCCCACCTTTCGCCGGAGTCACTTTCGGAGTTTCCGCTTGAATGCTCAAACCCAAACGACTCGCCCAACCCTCACTCTTTGTCAAACTCGGCGGCAAAACTACGCCCAACCCGCTATCAGCAAAGCGCCAAGCTACAGACTTAATAAACTCGTATGCTTGCAGCGGATTTAATTGGCAAGATTGAGGCCGCTGTGCTTGCAAACTCGGTTCAATTAACGGATAAAGTTTCGAGGCTAAACCCAAGCCGCTAAGCAAAGTTTCTTGAGGCAATTCTATTGTCCGCCCCGCATAAGCCAAACGCTCTACAGAGTTGTTCCAAACAGTTGTCGCATCCACCAAAAATTCGGTTTCATCTGCTGCTTGCAAGCAATAATTTAAATTCCAGTTGGCTTTACCGGGCGCTGGTGGTATGAGTTGAAAGCAAGTGCGAAATTGACTTTGTTGAGATAGTTGGTTTTGCAGCGGTGCAGTCCAAGCACTCAGCTTGGTTGCCAAGTTTTCCAATGCTGCTGTTTCTACTTGCACAATCCCCGATTCCTGCTGCAAAGCTTGCAGCCACTCGCGCACAGGAGAAACTGCTTTGATCTCTAAAGTAGAGCTACCAGCCGATCGCACTTGACTATCTACAATACTACTCAAGAAGCCTAACACCAATTCCTCCGCCCCCATCGGCAAATCCACCGTTAAAGGCAATTGACTGGATTCTTCTTCCTTTTCCCCTCTTCCTTCTTCCTTCTTCCCTCTTCCTTCTTCCTTCTTCCCTCTTCCTTCTTCCTTCGATTGATATGTTCGGCAAGCCGTCGGCATTTGCTTGACAAAAGTTGCGAGGCGGAGTAAGTCTGTAGAACTATCTAACAGGGGTTGCCATTTGGCAATAGCAGAACCGTCGGACTGTTTCTCCAATCCAGGCAAAAATTTGCATCTTGCCAACAAATCCAAACTCCACCTAGCAATATGAGACCAAAAACGCAAATCTGAGCCGACAAAAGAGTCGGGTTCCGTACTGTTAAGCGGTAGTGATTGCAAGAAAACAAAAGCTGCTTGAGGGTTGAGACACAAACCCTCGACTTGCCAGGGATAAAGGTAAATATCCTCGGTTTTAGCGGGTTCCTCAAGTGCTGCTGCTGAGTGCTGCGGCATCAGATTTGCGTTCGATTCTGAGATTTGGGTGGGAAGTGCGATCGCCCGAATTTCCCTTTGAATTGAGGAGTTGGGTGCGCTAATTTCGGCTGCGTTTTGAGTTTTGGTTGATCGCCTAGTTTTTTTGCTTTTTTCCGGTGGAGTTTCTGCGGTTTCCGGTAATTGCCAATCCAGTTTTCCCGACTGCTGCAAGGAATTTAGGAAACTCTTAAATTCAGCTTCGGTCATTGCTAAGGGGTGCGGTAGATTGCTCCCCGCTTCTAGGGTGTGAATTGCCCCAAATTTTCGCCAAGTTTCTCCCCAAATAAATAAGCCACTTTTTTCATTCTCTCGGAGCCAACTGCCGTGTAAAATTGCCATATTTTTTACCCTGAAATTTGTATTTAAGTGCGAGATTGACTACAGAATTTATATGAAATTTATGAAATTTTTATTTAAAACAAACCGAGGAAATTTTAAGCCTGATAGGAATTAGGTAGGTAGAACCTGTATATTTAGGTACTTATGGCGCACTTTACGGCTTATTCCCTGTCCTAGATAACTAAATCCCTCTTCCTTCTTCCTTCAACGTCCCAATTCCCAAACGAAAATTCATCGTACCATCTATGGAAGGCGTTTGGCGGGCGATCGACCGGAGAATCGATCGGAGAATCGACCCCAGACAGCAAAAAATAATAATTCAGTATAAATGCTTACAATTGAGACGCAGACAGTCGATCGCGAGGCGATTATCCCTGTCTTTTGGCGTCGGACTCTCAAACATCCTGTGGTAATGTTACGATCCCGACAGAGAAAGAATGTGGTAGATAAGGAAGCAGTGCTACATGGTAGAGATAGACAAGTCAATATCCTTCGATGGACGGGATATTAGACTGAAGATTGGTTTACTAGCGCCTCAAGCAGGCGGTGCAGTTTTGATTCAGTCGGGTGACACGGCGGTTTTGGTGACAGCGACTCGATCGCAGGGGAGAGAAGGAATTGATTTCCTGCCCCTGTTGGTGGATTACGAAGAGAGACTCTACGCTGGCGGTAAAATTCCCGGTGGATTTTTGCGAAGGGAAGGGCGTCCCCCAGAAAAAGTAACTTTGACTGGCCGTTTGATCGATCGACCGCTGCGTCCGCTATTTCCAAGCTGGCTGCGAGATGACATCCAAGTTGTAGCCACAACGGTTTCGATGGACGAACAAGTGCCACCGGACGTTTTGGCGGTGACGGGGGCTTCGGTGGCGATACTGCTGGCGAAAATGCCGTTTTACGGGCCGATGGCGGCGGTACGAGTCGGTTTGGTAGGAGATGATTTCATCATCAACCCCACCTACAGCGAAATCAAAGAAGGCGAGTTGGATCTCGTGGTAGCTGGTTCTCCTGATGGAGTAATCATGGTAGAAGCCGGCGCCAACCAATTGCCGGAACAGGATATCATCGAGGCGATCGACTTCGGCTATGAAGCAGCCTGTGACTTGATTCAAGCCCAGCGCGAAATTATGGCGGAATTGGGCATCGATTTGGTGGTAGAGGAACGGCCATCGCAAGATTCGGCCCTGGAAACCTTCATTCGCGATCGCGCCCAAGAACCCATCCGCATCATTTTGTCAAGATTTGAAAAAGACAAAACAATACGGAATGCAGCATTGGACGAAGTTAAGGCAAATGCAGTCGAAGCTGCGATCGCCGAACTCCCGGAAGAGGACCCGGTAAAAGTAGCCGCCACCGCCAACAGCAAGGCGATAGGCAACGTTTTCAAAGACGTTACCAAAAAAATGATGCGGAAGCAGATCCTCGAAGATGGCATCCGCGTAGACGGCCGCAAGCTAGACGAGGTGCGACCCGTTTCTTGTCGCGTAGGCGTGCTGCCGTCGCGAGTACACGGCTGTGCGTTGTTTAATCGGGGGTTAACCCAAGTCTTGTCCGCAGCTACCCTGGGAACCCCAGGCGACGCCCAAGACTTAGGAGACGACTTGCACCCGCAGCAAGACAAACGCTACCTGCATCACTACAATTTCCCGCCGTTTTCGGTAGGAGAAACCAAGCCGATGCGATCGCCCGGACGCCGAGAAATCGGTCACGGAGCCCTCGCAGAACGCGCTTTGCTGCCCGTTTTGCCATCCAAAGAAGATTTCCCCTACGTGATTCGCGTAGTTTCCGAAATCCTTTCTTCCGACGGTTCCACCTCAATGGGTTCAGTTTGCGCCTCAACGCTAGCATTAATGGATGCAGGCGTTCCCCTTTCCCAACCCGTCAGCGGCGCGGCAATGGGCTTAATTAAAGAAGGCGATGAAGTCCGAATTTTGACTGACATTCAGGCAATTGAAGACTTTTTAGGCGACATGGACTTCAAAGTAGCTGGTACCGACACCGGGATTACTGCTTTGCAGATGGACATGAAAATCAAAGGTTTGCCCTTAGATGTGATTGCCACCGCCATCCGCCAAGCCAAACCAGCCAGACTGCACATTTTAGAAAGAATGCTGGCAACCATCGACACTCCCCGCAAGGAAATGTCGCCGTTTGCACCACGTTTGCTAACCCTGAAAATCGATCCAGAATTTATCGGTTTGGTAATTGGGCCAGGTGGCAAAACGATCAAAGCCATCACCGAAGAAACCGGTGTCAAAATTGACATCGAAGACGACGGAACCGTAACAATTGCCGGCAACGACAGCGAAAAAGCTCAGCGGGCTTACAACATTGTCCAAGGCATGACGCGCAAGTTAAATGCAGGAGACGTGTATGTCGGCCGCGTAACTCGAATTATTCCGATCGGCGCTTTTGTGGAAATTTTGCCCGGAAAAGAAGGCATGATTCACATTTCGCAGTTAGCGGACTACCGCGTTGGCAAAGTGGAAGACGAGTTAGCTGTGAACGATGAAGTGATTGTCAAAGTGCGAGAAATTGACAATAAAGGTCGAATTAATTTGACCCGCTTGAATATTCATCCCGACGAAGCGGTAGCTGCCCGCGAAGCGCTGAATAAATAGTTTACGGTTGGTAATTGGTAATTACTTGTAGAGTAATTGCTAATTGCTAATTGCTAACTGGTGATTAGTAATTGCTGATTGCTAATTGAGATTAAATCTGATTGTTTCAGATTGATTTGGGAGTAGGTGCGCGACAGCGACAGATCGACAAAAGTGCGATCGGCTGTAGAAGTTAATAAAGTCGCGCACTTTACCCTCGGCGGTTGCTATAAGTAAACCTTGGAATTATTCATCTCTCTCCCCTCTTCCTCTGCGCCCTCTGCGCCCTCTGCGGTTAAATCGCTCATAAATATTAAAAAAAACAAACTATCCAGAAACCAGACTTATTGAAAAAGCCTGGTTTCTCAAAGAAGCTCAAATCAAATCACAGCAATACAGTCAATCTCTACTAACACATCTTTCGGCAAACGCGAAACCTCCACACAAGCGCGCGCCGGTGCTGTTTCCGCATCAAAATATTTCGCATAAACCGCATTCACAGCGGCAAAATCATTCATATCTTTGAGGAAAACCGTAGTTTTTACCACATCCAGCCAAGTAGCGCCCGCTTCTGTGAGAATGGCTTCGAGATTTGCCATAACTTGTTGGGTTTGTTTTGCCACATCGTCGGTGTAGACAATATCATTTAGTCTAATGTCGATCGCAATTTGACCAGCTACAAACAGCATAGTGCCCGTAGCGGCAATGGCTTGATTGTAAGGGCCCACGGGTGCGGGTGCTTTGTCAGTACGAATAATTTTGCGCGTCATAGATGTCACTTTTTGGGATAATTTTTCCGAAGTTTCTTGATTGTAGATTTCTCCATCAGGCATGATAGCACCAGTGAAGTCTGCATTCTCAATACTTACTGCATAAATGTTTGCATCTGTCAATTCTGCTTGTTTCAGGTTGGCTCCATCCAGGTTTGCTTTAATCAAGTTTGCCCCTTGCAGATTGGCTGCTTCCAGACTTGCACCTTGCAGGCTGGATTTTTTGAGATTTGTGCCTTGAATATCAGCTCCAACCAGATAAGCTTCATCCAAATTCGCCCAGGATAAGTTAGATTTAGAGAGCTTAGTTAACTGGAGTTTAGCTCCCTGTAAATTTGCGCTTTGAAGCGTCACACCAGTTAGGTCTGCCCGACTTAAATCAGCTTTAGTCAAGTCTGCTTGGGTCAAGATTGCACTACTTAGGGTGGCTTTACTGAGGTTTGCCTCAATCAATGAAGTTCTAGTTAAATTTGCACTACTCAAGTTAGCACCGCTAAGGTTGGCCTCCTTTAAGTTGGCATCCCATAACTTAGAATTATTGAGGCACGCTCCGCTTAAGTTAGCACCGCTAAGGTTGGCAGAAATCAGGTTTTGTACACCTCCGAGCACTCCACTCAAATTTGCTCCTGTCAGGTTTGCCTTACTAAGATTTGTATTGCCAAGGTTTGCCTTGGTCAAGATTGCCTCACTCAAGTCAGCTCCCGTCAAATTTGCACTATATAAGTCTATTCCACTCAGCTTTGCATCTTTGAGGTCTACCCCACTTAACTCTGCTTTTTGAAAGTTGCGCTGTCCTGCGGCATATTTTTCTAAAAGTTCTTTAGCATCCATAAATAACCTCGATCGCCCTTCCGCTACACCCCACTTTCCCAGCCTACCACCAAAACCGAAAGCGCGAACTAAATCTGCGTCAATCCGCGTCAATCCATTTTCATCTGCGGTTAACAAATTCCCTTTTTTAACCGCAGATATAGGCAGATAGACGCGGATTAACGCAGATAAATTAGAAATTATCTGCGTCAATCCGCGTCTATCAATTCTTATCTGCGGTTAAAAAATTACCTTTTTTAACCGGAGATAAACGCACATTTACACATTAAACACCAACCGGAGCACCAACAACCTCACCTTTCAACATCCGAGAAGCAGCATCAAGCAATTGCTCCTCCAAATAAGGCTTAGTGAAATAACCTTTCGCGCCCAAACTGTAAGCCATTTGGCGGTGTCTGTCAGCACCGCGAGAAGTCAGCATCGCGATCGGCAATTCACACAAAACCGCATCCTTCTGCATCCGAGAAAGTAGTTCCAAACCATCCATTCTCGGCATCTCAATATCGCAGAAAACGATATCGCAAGGCAGACCAGATTTCATCTTTTCCCAAGCTTCCTTACCGTCGCGAGCTTCTTCCACACGATAGCCAGACTTCTCAAAAGTAATCGACAATAGCGATCGCACCGTAATCGAATCATCCACAATCAGCACAGTCGGCTCAGTCTTCTCGATTTCCGCCTCGGCAGCAGCCCGATCGCCCTCATCCCAAAGCGTACCGCCAGTGTCCTTCCGCAGCCTTCCCGTAGCCAAATCGATCAGCTCCAGAACGTCCGCAATCGCCACGATCCGACCGTCCCCGAGCACGGTGGCCCCAGCAATCCCGATCGGCTTCGGCACCGGCCCTTCCAACGGCTTGATCACAATTTCCTGTTCCGTCGAAACCTGATCCACCTGCACCGCCAAGAAATTGCCAGCAGACCGCAGCACGATCACCGAAATCATGTCATCGTCAGTATTAAACCCGTAAACACTGCCCCGACCCAAATGGCGGCTGTAAGCCAGCAGATCCCGCAGCGGCCGGAACGGCAAGCTTTGACCCCGCCACTCAATGCAAGGCAAACCATCCGCCCCCGTCGTCACCTGATCGCGAGGCACATCGATCATATCCTCGACCCCATCCATCGGGAAAGCAATGCGAGCGCGATCGCTAATGCAAGTCAGAGCCTTAGAAATACTCAACACCAGAGGCAAACGGATCGTAAACACAGTCCCCTTGCCGATCGTCGAATCAATCGACACAGTGCCCCGAATTTCCTGCAAGGAAGTCTGCACCACATTCATACCGACCCCCCGGCCGGCGTACTCCGTCGCCTGTTCCTGAGTGCTGAAACCCGGCATAAACAGCAAATCGTAAACTTCCGAGCGAGACATCCTCTGAGCCTGAGCCGCCGTCAGCATACCCTGCTTAATCGCCTTCGCCTTCACCCGTTGCGGGTCAATCCCCGCCCCGTCATCAGAAACCGAAACCACGGTTTGGTTCCCTTGGTGGAAAGCGCGAATCGTAATCCGGCCGACAGCAGGCTTCCCAGCCGCCAGACGCACCTCCGGCGGTTCGATCCCGTGAGTAATCGCATTGTTCACCAAATGAGTCATCGGGTCATATAGCTGATCCACAATCATCTTGTCGATCAAAATATCCTTACCCTCAACCTGCAACTGAGCCTGCTTGCCGCACTTAATCGCGATTTCCCGCACTGCCCGGAACAGTCTGTCCGTCGTCTCCGCAAACGGCTTCATCCGGGCGCGAGTCAAACCTTCTTGCAGTTGAGTCGTAACTTGTCGCAGTTGGCGAGTCACCTGATCCGCCTCATCCACCAAAAACTCAATGTCCGCTGCCGACTCCCGCACCCGCACGATCAGCTCAATAATCTCTTGAGCCAAACTGTGGAAAGGAGTAAACCTGTCCATTTCCTCCGGTCTCCAGGCACTTTCCCGGGTGTGGGCCGAATCCTCAGAGCGCCAGGCAGATCGGTGTCCCTGCCGGTTTGCCAGCAAAGCAATCTCCAAAAGACTCCGCTCGTAGAAATCCTGAGTCCGCTGGCTCACATCGCTCAGCAGCGCAACCTGGTGCAGCAAATTGTCCAAAAACTGCCGCATCCGTTCTTGGTCTTGCTCCAAACTGTTGCGGTTCACAACCAGTTCCCCCATCAAATTGCTGAGGTTGTCCAGTTGCTTGACCGGCACCCGCATCGTCTGGTCGCCGAACCCGCCCGCGCGGGCATTCCGCCTGGGTCTGTTGATCGCCGACTGCCCCATATTGCCTTCCCCTTGGCGGCCGCTGTCCTTTGGATCTTCCAGCAGTTTTTCCAAATCGCCAAATTCGTCGTCGCTCTCATCGGCAGCAGTGCGCGGAGCTTTACTAGCAGTTGTCGCCGGTAGCCCGTGAATTTCCGGCATAGTTGCGCTCTCGCTAAGGAGTTCTTCGAGATCCGAGAAAACTTCTGTATTTACCGGACTCTGATTTGTGCTTCCAGAAGCTGCTATGACAGCTCCAGCACCCCCTGCAATTAACAGTGCTTCTAAATCGTCAAAATTGCCTTCGGCATCCTCATCGCCTGATTCGCCCTCGGCAAAAAAGTCTGCCAGCGACCCCTCTTCCAACTCCGAGGAATCGGCCTCGCCCGACTCGTCCTCAGCGTCCCAAAAGCCCGTCGTCAGTTCCGAAGTCACCAGAACCTCAGCATCGATGGAATCTAACAAATCATCAAAACCCTCCAACTCTTCGTTGTTGAGAGTAGCCCCGGTTTCCATCGCCGAGAGCAAGTCAGCATCGCCCTCAAACATACCATCGAGAGATTCTGCCGGCAGCGGCTCTAAATCCGCACTTAAAAAATCCGTTTCCAGGGCATTAAACAAATCATCTTCGCCCTCTGACTCCCCGGTGGCATCTGTTGCGGCTCGATCGAACAAATCCGCACTCGCCTCGTCGAACAAACCATCGGCAGGTTGGGCAGACAACTCCTTCACATCCGCAGCGCCATCATCTGGCGCCGATCCAGCATCGCCTGGGTGCACCATGCCTTCCCCAAACATATCCTCCAAGAAATCGAAAGCTGCGCCCTCATCAGATTCGACATTTGAAATTTCCGACTCAGGACGATCATCGGACAAAGCCCCAAGTTCAACCTCTGCCGAATTTGTCAAGCCTTGGTCGGAAACAGCCGCACCATTGTTCTCGAACAAACTCCCCAAATCGCCCTCCTCAACTCCCACATCCGCACTCAGCAATTCTGAATCCCCATCCTTCAGCCAAGCCCCACGAGCTTGCCCCGAAGCTTCTCCGTCATACTCAGTACCCGTAGGTACAGAACCGAAAAGCTCAGCCAAATCGGCAGCTTCTCGGGAAGTAGCCACTCCTTGCCGATCCCGCACAGTCTGTTCATCCTCAGAAATCGCGTCCGAGGTCATATCCCCAAACAGCGCATCTAAATCCGTATCGTCCAGCTCCAGGTTGAGCGATTGCACAGACTCGTCTTCCATGCCGAAAGCATCTTCTAGCCAGTTTTCATCCGCAGAGATATCTAAATCAGAATTTGATGTCATGTTAAGAACGTTGCCCATTTCCTCATTTTGTGCGGTGCCTGCAGCTTGATCTCGATCGCCCCCGTTCTCCCCACCTTCGTCTTCTGAAGAAAGGAAATTAGAAGTAATCCCCAACAGCTCGCTCAAATCCGAATCCTCGCCAAGCTCAGAGAACAAATCGAAATCATCCATTTCAGGCAGAGCAAGCGCTTCGGCATCCGCTGAATCATTATTGCCCCCCCCTGCTGCAGGCTCCTTCGATTCACCGTCTAAAGCCTCAGACTTCAGGGAATACTCCGAAGAGACTGCCGGCCCACCTGTTTCCTCAGATAAGCCTAAATCGCCGAACAAGTTCTCGAAATCAGCATTGTCCGTACCACCAGCAGAAGTTTGGGCAGCCACTTCGTCCAAAAGCGTACCGAGAGCATCTTCCTCAGCTTGTCCCCTGGCTGGGGCCACCGTGTCGTCTCGCCGCTCCAAACCGCCCCTACCGTTACCCGTTTTAACCTGTTTGCGAGTTAACCGCTGGCTCGAACCCCCATTTTTCTGACCGGCAGCTACTGCCGAGCCCTCTGCCTCTTCTCCAAACAGCAAATCCTCCCCAAACAAACTCGTCAGGTCATCAATCGGAGGCTTCGTGTTCGTTTCGGAACTTTCGGCATCGTATTCGTCAAACAACAAATCAGTAAAATCGCCGGAATTGTCATCGTCTGACCCCAGCATTCCCGCCGCCGATATCCCAGAAGACTGTGCATAGTCGAGGTCTTCTTCTTCTTCCCAAGCGCCGTCGAGTTCCGGGGACTCGCCGTCAAACAAGTCAGCTAAAGTGTTGAGTTCTGCCGCGCCCACTTCCGGGCCGGTGCGGGTCGAGCCTCTAAAAGCACCCGTCTCCATATCCGATTCTGCGAAGGCGGAATCCTCGTCGAACTGGGACGATCGAATGCCACTGTCATCGTTGCTGTCGCCGCTGTCTAGTTGGTCGAACAGCTCGTCTATACTCAGCCCAGAAATAGTCGGCAGTAACTTGTTCAACCCATCCGGGGCATCGCCCGAACCCACCAGATCCCAGGCCTCATCCTCAACAGAAACCACATTTTTCCCGGATTTACTCGGTTGAGCAAACGCCAGCAAATCTTCAAAATCTGTTTCTGGAACCAGAACAGCCGGCTGCAGCGCCATAAGTTTTGCGCTTGGTGCGATCGACGATTCTAGACCAGAAATTACCAGTTCTTGCGCTTGTTTGATGTCTTTGATCACCGTTGGGGCTAAGGTGCGGTAGTTATTTTCTGGGTTGGCGATCGCCTTGGATACAGCTTGGATCAATTCTATCCAGCAGGGCAGTTCAAATTCTTCCCCTGCCCTGAGCAAGTTCCGACAAATGTTCTTGAGTTGCCGCCTGCTTTCTGGCCCCTCGGGCTGTTTGAACTCTTGCAGGAGTTCTCGCATCCTCGCCGGCACGTCCGAGTCAAATACTAGCTGCAGCGCGCTGTCTTCTGTTGCTCTGGCATCAGGTGCGTAAACTGACCGCGAATCTGGAAAACTCCTTGATGAGGCAAACGCCCCCACTCCCACCCCCGCCATAACTTGTTCCGGTACTGGCATCGCGTAGCTATCGTCTGCATGGTATTCTCCGTGTCCAACGAGTCCCCCCAAGTGCCCGTTGAGCTCTTCAAATACTGGTTCTAATTCTCGAACCATCTGTTCTCCCAATTCTTCTGTCAGTCCAAAAGGCCCCGACAGTTGCTCTAACAGCCCTTGCAATGTGTCAAAAATTCGCAGAAAAAGGGACTCTAGCTGTTGGTCTACTTTAACGCTGCACTCTTTTAAAACTTTAAAACTATCTTCTAGTCGGTGAGCTGTTTGCTGAATGCTCGTCAGCCCCAGCATTGCTGCTCCTCCTTTGACAGAGTGAGCGGCCCTAAATACTTCGTTGACCAGTTCTGGGTCTTCGATCGTGGTTTGCAGATTCAGCAAGCCTTGTTCGATCGTATTGAGGTGGTCTTTTGCCTCCTCAATAAAGTAGCCCATTATCCTCTGTTGTTGCTCCGGCAGCATAGTTTTATTCCTGATTTTAAGCGTTATTGTATTGGGTCTATGTTAGTAGTTCTAGAGAAGCTCTCTGTATATCTCGCCCCTTGCCAAGAGAATAATCTGACTGCGAGATATCGCAAATGTCCTGGCTATTTTTGTTTTCGATATGCCCTCACTTAAAAGATAGCGAATCTCCAGCACTTGTTCGGGTTGGAGTTTGCGGTTAGGACATATCTAGCCGGGAACGCAAGGCAAACGGTTTTTTTCGCTTGGCATCGCGGGAGTTATCGGCGGGGGTTCCTTCCCACAAATGGTCGGGATTGATACAATCGCGATCGTAGCAATTGTGACCCGCAAAATAACCTGGTTTAACAGGTCTTCCCAGTTTGTGTTCCCGTACAAGTCTGTGACCGTATAAACTTTTTGTTTTGCCATTAATTTTAGTACCTTTAATGGCGTCACCATCACTTCTTTTAGCCAAGGTACAAATCCTGCAGCGGTTCGGCTGTATTTGGGTTCGAGTACCGGGAATTATTTCTTGACCTCGCAGTTGTTTTTGAGGTTTCGGCCCAGATGCACTTGGGACATCTTTAATATGTTCTTTTTTGAACCGATATTGAAAATTTTCCCGCCGAGAAACTTGCCACAAATGGTTAGAATTAATGCAGGTGCAGACCTCCCAAGTATGGCAAGCAAAGTATTGGAGTCTTAGCGACATATCTAATGAGTTTTCTAATACTAAACGATGGACAGTAAACGTTTTACCTCCACCGTTGCGAAGCTTTTTATTGGCATAGCCCCTGCTAATTTTTGCTCGGCTAGAGATAATACAGCTCATCGTCTGAATCTCGCCAAAGATGCCGTAAATTACCTCTACTCTGTTATCCTCCATCTGTGCAACTCCTACTTTATTTAGGTGTTGAATTAGCAGCCTCGCAGTGGTTTCAAGACTGCGAGGTTGCTTTTTGTCTGCCATCCTTGCCCGACCAACGTGCTTGTAAATCAGCCAGCAAAACAAGCATTAGACACTTAATTATTGTCTTTCTGCGGTTTCTACTCGGAATCTTTCCACCGATGTCAAAAGGTCGCGAGCAACGCCTACCAAGTTTTGCAAAGCACCGGAAACTCGCTGCGCTTCTTGGGATGTTTCCTGAGCAGTCAACTCGACAGCCTGCATAACAGAAGCTACCGCGCGAGCTGTTTCGTTTTGCTCTACAGTGTCGGCAGTAATCGATCGCACTAACACGTCAATTCGGTTAGTTACTTGAATGATATCTTCAAGCGATCGCTTCGCCTGTTCTGCCAATCGTGTCCCCTCAATAACCTGCTGCGTCCCTTCTTCCATGGCCGTCATTACCGCGCCGGTTTCGCTTTGAATTTGCATCACGATCTGTTCGATTTCTTTCAAAGACTTAGCCGATCGGTCTGCCAATTGTCGCACCTCGTCTGCCACGATCGCAAAACCCCTGCCCGCTTCCCCAGCTCTCGCCGCCTCAATACTGGCGTTGAGGGCCAACAAATTCGTCCGGGAGGCGATCGTCGCAATTAAAGCCACAATCTTAGAAATTTCTTGAGAAGCTTCTGCCAGCCGCTTAACTTTTCTCGTGGTTTCTGCTACTGTTTCTCGAATTTCTAAAATCCCCGCCACAGTTCGCTCCACTGCCTCGCCCCCTTTCAGAGCCGTTGCCGCCGCGCCCCGGGCCACTTCTTCCGCCTCTCTAGCGCTCTCTGCGACCCGCTGAATCGCATCGGTGAGGACTTGCACGGAATTCAGCGTTGCCGCCAGTTCCTCAGCTTGCCGGAGCGCATCGGAAGACAAATCGCCCGCAAACTTAGCACTGTCCGTAGCGCCTTTGCTGACCTCCCGAGCCGCCTGCTTCACCTGATGGACGATTTCGCGCAGATTTTGAATTGTCAAGTTAAACGAGTCAGCAACAGCGCCCAAAACGTCTGCGGTCACTTCCGCAGTCACCGTCAAGTCACCCCGGGCCGCTCCTTCCACGTCGTCTAGCAAGCGAATCACTTGGCGCTGCAAGTCTTCTTTTGCCTGTTCCTGCTCGTCAGACTTGCGCCTGGTATCGCTAATCGTGGTTTGGATAACCTTCGCCATGTGGTTGAATTTAGCAGCCATTTTGCCAAATTCATCTTCCGAGTAAACCGTAGCGCGAGCGTCCAAAGTTCCTTGAGATACCGCATCGAACTGAGCTTGCAAATTGTCCGACGACTTGCGTACCTGCTTGGCGATCAACTGGCCGATGCCCCAAGAAGTTAAAAAGCTGGTAAAGCCTGCGGCTGCGGTCATTACCCAGCCTGTTTGGCGCAGGTAAACGATCGCCTCGGGTTTGTCTTGCCGCAGAGCTTGATAGGAGGCAATGTTGGTGACGAAAGCCACAGCTACCAGAGAAACCAGTCCCGCCCCGATTGCCGTGTACAACTGTTTTGTAAACAAAGGGGCATTTTCCAAGAAAGCCAGTCCCCCCTGTTCTACCGTGACCGAAGTATCGACCGCTTCTGTTTCTGTGGGAGCAAAACTCGGCACAGACGCATCAGCCGGGCCGCTTATGCTAAATATCTCGTCATCCCGAATTGCTGAGCCATCGCTGTTGTCAAAGTCCAGGCTGCTGCCAGTCGTTCCCATCATGCCGCTGGTCGAGTTGCCGAAATTGGTGTTACCTCTAGTCAAGATCGAACTGGTGGCATCTTCTGAGATATCAAAGTCCGGCAAATTCCCCAAATCGTCAAATTCGTCAAATTCGTCTAAAAAGTCGCTGTGTTCTTGAGCGTTCCCAGTTTTTGACGACCAGGCGCTGTCGTTCTTGTCGGACGCCCCGAAAGCTGTCGCTTGTTCGTTTTCGTCGAAAGAGAAAGAATCGCTAAAAGCATCATCATCAAAAGCATCTAACTCGAAGTTGTCTCTAGAGCTAAATGCTGGGGGTTCCGAGTCGCTGTAACCGTTGCTGTTGGCGGAAGCCTGATCGACTGAATTAAATTGTCCCCGGCTCGACCTTTGACTTTGAGAGTTGGGAACCGCACCTCCCATCAACAGCGTTTCGTCTTCCGCCAGCGAATAGTTTGAGGAGTAGTCCGACCCGTTATTCGGCTGTTTGTTTTGAGGTCTAGAAGACCCAAAACCCGACGAGGGCATCGCCTCGGCAAAGGGGTCTTCCTCTTCTGCCAGAGGTGCGTTATTACCGTAATTTTGGCCACTCGGGGGCGGGGATTGGTAGTCGTAGTCCGAGTTATCGTCGAATTCGTCTGGCAAATCGAGCGCAGCAAAAGGTTCGCCAAAATTGTCCGAGGGCCCGAGGGGGGAGTCTAGTTGGTTCGAGTCGAAGGAATTCCCGATTTCTGAAGAGGCAAAACTTTGACCGTTGAGCATCTGAGTCGGAGCTTCTGAAAACGACTCTCCTGAGTAAGGTGCGCTTTTCCCAGACACTTTGCTGCTAGACACGTCAGCAGCATCAAACCCTCCATCATCTAAGGCAAAAGGGTCTCCAAAGTCCGAGTCGGCAAACTCGTCTATGTCTAGCGAGTCGGAGTTCTCAGCATAAGCTGCCATGCCGCCGCTGTCGCCACCAAAGGGGTTAGAATGTGAGGCTAAATCTGGGACTGAGCCTGCGCGATCGTCGTCTTCTGCTTCCCACCCCAAGCCACTCATGCCCAAGTCGGCCAAGTCCTCGTTTTCCATGTCGTCTGGGGATTGACTTCTATAGGAAAGGGAGGGTGAATTTCCTTGGAAAAGTCCCAAATCCGGGTCTTCTAACCCTTCATCAAGAGATAAGTCTGGATAGAATTCTAATTCAGTTTCAGCAGACAAAGCCTCGAAATTTTCCGTTTGCAGTTCTCCAGATAAAAATTGGTCTGTGTAGGTAATTCCGTTGTGAGCGTGTTCCACCAAACTCGGGTCGTCACTCAGGCCTAGCACAACCGTGTACTGTTCCCGCGCCACCTCATACTGTTGCAGTCCGTAGCAGTAAATGTGTCCGCACAGCAGGCGAGCGCTGGGGTCTTCGGGAAAATCTTCTACTAATTGATAAACTAGGGCTGCGGCTTCTGAATAATTGCCATCCATGTAGGCCGCTTCTGCCCGTTGGTAGTCCTGCTGAAAGTTGGTACTTGTTGCCATTTGCCGCCCTCTTTGGATTTTAGATTTTAGATTTGAGATTTTAGATTTTTATCTTGAATAGAATGTTTAGATGCGCGCCTCAAGTCGTGTGACTGTTGATGGTTAGACCTCAATCGAAAATCGCAAATCGCAAATCTAAAATCGATTTCACGCTGCCCACCGCGCCGAGCGCAGAATTTTCACTTGATCTAGCAGTCGGAGCACTTTCTGAGTTGGTGCACCTAACATCCATTCTCCCCTCAGAAATGGAATCATGCCGTCTGGTGCATTGTTCTGAGAGTGCAGTTGCTCTACGTCGAGCCAGTCCATCCCCACAATTCGATCGACTGCTAGCCCCAAAATCGTGTCTTGGTCTTCCACAGCCACGATCGGGATTTCGGGTCTATCTGTGTTCAGAGGGGTTTGGTCTCCCAGAAATTGGCCGAGGTCTGCCACCCAAATCACTCGTCCTCTCATATTTAGCGTACCTAAAAGCAGAGAGGAAACGTTGGGGATCGGTGTCATGCGGTCTGGAGACGGGGATAGTACCTCTCTAATCCCTGTCGCTGGCAGTGCGAACTCGTTCCCCGAAGGAACGTAGAACCGCAGGTGCAGCTCACCTTCGGGAGTTTCTAGTTCTTGGAATTCCGGAGCCGGATCTACCCCTAGTCCTGGTAATATAAAGTCTGGGCTACCGCTAATCATAATTCTGACACCTGCATTTCTAGCAAATTGTTGAGGTTTCCCGCCAAGAATAACCCGATCGAACTTCGATGGTCGAAACTTGACACAGCCAAGCTTGACACAGCCAAGGGGTGAATGGCGCGACTGCCTGAGATCCTTGGCAATAAATTTGCTCCGTCAATAATTGACTGCCATCAATAAATTCGCGCGACCTTTGCTGGCACATTAGCTCCAATCGACTACGAACAATTAATTTGAAACCCCTAAAGCTTCACTTTGTACTCCCACCGCCGTCTCAATTGGTAAAACTCTGGGTAATTTCTGCGATCAATGCTAAACCGATACTCGGATTAGCGAGGAGTTGTTGACCTGGCTGGTGTCGCGACAATCATGAACGGAGTCACTTAAGACTGACAATTGCACTCTCTGACTTTGTACAGAAATACCTAGCAATAAGTAGCTCTGTGCATCAGTTTTTCGGAGCGGCTGCAAGTGGAGAACAAGTATATTATATTTGCACTTTGAGCGTGTTAGACCCACTTGGGCCTAGAAATTGAACAGAGTTTTACCGACGCCCTTATGCCAGCGCGCGGATTTATACATTCTAGTTTATGGTGCGATCGCCAATAGTACCCCCAGCTTTCTCTTTGTGGCGGCCGAGACTTGATTTAACCGCAGGTACAAAAAAGCTGCCATCATGGCATCGGTGCGAAAGTTATTTTTCTTCTAATTGGTCTTCTAGCGAGCGGTCTAATAATCTTTCCGAGAGATTGATCTGAGGGTAGCCCGGGCCCACATATTTTTCTACCAGCATCAATAACTCGCTTTCACCAAAAGGTTTCGTGTAAAAGTCTGTAGCTCCAGCCATGCGGGCTTTAACACGGTCGATAAATCCGTCGATGCCCGTCAGCATCACGATCGGCGTCTGCCGGAAAGCGCTAGAACTACGCAGCATAGCGCAAATTTCGTAGCCGTCGAGTTCCGGCATGGCGATGTCACACAGAATTAAATCGGGTTTGAGTGGAAACACCAAACTCAGGGCTTGGAGGGGATTGCCGATCGTAGTAGCTTCGTAACCGTGTTCATTTAAAATTGACTCGACTGTTTTGCGAATAGTATTGTCATCGTCAATACAGACAACTCTAGGAACCTTGGTTTCTGGGGACGACCATTCTTTTTTGTTGTTGGTGGGGGCAACAGAGGGTTCGTAAAATACTTGCACCAATCCCTGCTGCACAAAGGGGTAAATCGCCTTAGCGACAGTGAGCACGTCTCGGTTGAGGTAGCGCGCCATTTGGCGGATCGAAGTGTGCCCGTCGGCCCAGCGTCTGAGAGTATTAAAGGTATTGACAGGCAACGCGACTCGCAGCTCGGAGGGGTCTGAAATCACCGGGCATTGGTTGGGCGACTGAATGTGAGGGTGAAACTGCTTCCACTGCTGCACCTGTTTGACAATCTTGGCCAGCAGCGAGCTAATTTCTAAGCTTGTCAGTTGAGGAGCCAAAGCTGGGCCCATTTCAAAAGTGAAGGAACCCTGGTGGAGACTGAGCAAGTCAAATAGGGTTTCGTGGATCATGCTCTGGATGATGTTGCGCCCTTGAGCTGGGGTGAGGATGTGGTTTTCTAGCAGGGCCCATAGGTAGCCGTATTCTGGGGCATTGGTAGATGCCATATAGGGAACTTGGATTTTGTCGAGGGCGGTATCTGCTTTGTAGCGGCGCAGGTAGTCGCGCAACCGAAACAAACTGCCCGCACTCTGGGTAGCGTAAATAATCTGACCGTTGAAGCAGAAGACATACCAGGATTGTCCTGCAAGGGAGCGCAGGGTAGGTTGAGTACCCGTGCTGCTGCCGGTGGAGGTGTAGGCCTCTACGAACAGTTCTCCGGTTCGCTGACCTAACTCAATCAATTGCAGGATGCTGCGGATGTCTATTTCACTCAAATTTCCCTGCATGCAGCTAAAGTGTCCTCCTTAAAACCGTTGGCGTCTGAGCTCGGAAAGACTGTGTGCTGGCGAAAAGATTGACTTTAGTTTCCGTCAATAATTTACGCGCTGATGCCGATCTCACAATTGGGAATTGACGAAAGGGCGATACTTGCTGTCGCTCCTGGGCCGCGCTACCAGTCCACAAGCTGAAACCGCCAAACTAGCGGCATTCTCTAAGTGTAGAGTTTCACCTTGTATTCCCACGGCGTTGCCTAAACTCGTAGAATCCACATTGCACGATTGCAGGGGTTCTTCGAGTGTGCAACGCTGGCATTCCCGACTGGTTCAAGTCTTCGATAGCCAAAGTTTTGAAGTTTTTGGCTGAGTATGCCGTCAGTTTCTCCAGCACATCTTGGCGTAGGTCAACTTCAAAATACCGAGGATTCTCTGGTTTTACCGCTGCTACCAGCAGCAAGTGCCGATCAAGCCCCGATGGGACCTTGAGGCTAGTCTGTTGGGTTGGATGAGTTGCGATCAAGGTTTTTTTTGGGTTTGCCACAGCCCTAAAATCAGGTGCAGTCAAAATGAACCTTTGTTGGCAATTGTCAGGAAAACCCTCAGTGCCGATCGACCTTTTTGCTCGCCCGCGGCGAGCGTCATAGGCTCGCGTCATTACCCTATTCTAAGGCAGCGCGGCTCAAATCCCTAGTCCGCCAGAGGAGGGCGCCGGCTTGGGGGCAGCGAGGGCTTTTCTCAAGATCGACCCCTAACTAAGTTGTGGAATCAATAGAAAGTTTTTTATCGAAACGCCAGAGGTCAGCCCTGGGCTAAGGACATGGGGATTTAGGCCTGGGGCTCAGTCGGTAGGGACTTTTAAGTCTCGTGAAACGATTGTGTTGCTAAAACCAGAGTGGTATAATCGGCACAGAGCAATTCGCCAGAGTAAGAATAATTTTCAACCCATTGAAATATCCTAGAGGGCGAGCAACCCCGGTAACGCACTAATCCGATTAATTCGGAATAGTTAAAGGGCAAATAATTGCAGCATAGGTCACGTTCAACCTTAAAAATATGAAGGACTCAGCAAGTATGCGCTGCGGGATAAGTAAAGTTCTTTGAGTCAGTAGAGGGATATTTGAATGTCCCGTTGTCGTCTTAAAGGTGGGCAAGAATCCCCGGCTTTAGATGTGGGGAGGTTCAAGGACTGACCTTTTTCATGTTTGGGCTATGGCAGTCTCCGCAGTGAGAGCTAGTCTTTAATCAAGCGGCATGGGTACTGCTGTCTCATTCCTCCAGACAACTGGCGGCGGCCGTACTTTATGGAAGTTCTCCCGTGAGAACGTGCTATGCGTGAGTGCTGCTAAAGTTAGAAAAAAATGCTATCCCCCGATTGGGCAAACGATACCAAAAAGTAAGACTTAAGTGGCAAAAAGTTATCCTTACTTGCCTATACTTGTTTACTTTAGGTAAGTTGACTAAAAATCACACGCAGTGTTATCTTTAGTCCAGAACCTTTGGCTTAAGGGGGATAGCCTACTTATGTTGGAATTAGCCGTCTACCCAACAGCGTAGGAAGTAAACACCACTTATCTTTTAGGCCTTTAAGTAACTTAAAGTAAGTTGGAAGAGGTTTTACGAAGCAGAGGACTATTAGTGTGCTGTATCTAGCGGAAGTACAAAAACAGAGAAGCGGCTTTGGTCTCGGTGGCGGTAAGGCTGAGCTGAAACTGCTAGCTTGTCAGCGAGGCGAACATAACTGGAGCGCCGTACCAGGCGATGACGCGATCCCAGTTGAGGAAGCTAATAAGTTTAACGACGGCACGCTGGTGCTGGTTGAGTTGAGCGCTAGCAAGCAAGTGCAGCGGATTCAGGAGGCGGCCCGCCAGTTGGTGAGCATTCTGCAAAATTTCTCGCGATTGCAGGATAAGTTTAAGGATAAGGAAGAGGAAATTGAACAGTGGAAGGCTTCTCTGACTTTTTCGAGTCAGGAACTCAATCGCCGGGAAATGGAAATGCAAGCCCGCGAAGAGCAGTTGGCTCAAATGGAAGAGGAGTTGGAGCGACTGGAGGCTCAGCGCTCAGAAATTGAAAATACTCGAGATGAAGCTAACCGACTGCGAGAAGAAGTCGATCGCAGCCGCGTGGAAATTGAGACGGCTTGGGAACAGTTGCGGGGCGAGCAGCAACGGGTGGCCCAGCAGCAGTCTGAGGTTCCGCAGGGGGCAGTAGTTGATGAGCAGCAGACCCAAAGGATTCAGGAGTTGATGCAGAAGTTGGGAGGGGCGATTGCTTCTGCCCAAGGGGTGCGGGAACAACTGAATCAGTCTTTTGGTGCGGTGGGCGCTCAGCAGGCAATTCTGGATCAGCACTGGCAGCAGTTGGAGCAAAAACAGAGTATAGCTCAACAGCAACAAGAAGAGGTCGATCAACAAAATCAGAGCCTCCAAAACCGCTGGCAAGAGTGGTACCAATCTCAAGATGCTTTGGCCGGGGCTCGGGCGGAGCTTAAAGGGCAGCAAAGTACCCTCAGCGCTAAGCAGGATCAGGCTCAGTCGGTGTCTTTGCAGGTGCGGGCTGTTGAGGATCTTTACCAGCAAGTTTCCAGGCTCGCATCTGCTTCGGGTGCTGCGGGTACGGAGCAGAAAGTAGATGTGTCAGCTTTGGAGAAGATGCCTGTTGATGAGTTACAGGGGCTGGTGCAACACCTGCAACAGGATTTGGAAAAGGTGTTCCGGTTTGTTAACGATCAAGAGGAGGAGTTGACTCTGCAGCGGGAGACAATCGAGGAGCTGCAAGGGAAAATTCAAGCTGCTAGCGAGTACGATCGCATGGCTTTGGAAAATGAAATGGCAGATGAACTCGAAAGTTATCAGATGTTAAACGAAACTCTGGTGGGACAGCGCCTCCGGTTGCAGGAACGGGAAGATGTTTTAAAGCAGCATCAGGCGGTGCTGTGGCGGCGGCTGGGTACTGCTAATGCTTCAAAACAAGAGCGAGGAGATATTGATTTGGGACCGATTGTCGCACAGCTCAATACTCAGCGCCAGCAGCAAAGCCAAGAATTGCAAAGATTGGAAAACGAAATTCAGCAGGTGCGGGAAGGCATATCCCAAATTGAGGCAAATGTCAACCGCCAAAATGGGGAAAGTGAGGC
Source organism: Microcoleus sp. Pol11C2 (assembly GCF_036701505.1). Lineage (NCBI taxonomy): Bacteria > Bacillati > Cyanobacteriota > Cyanophyceae > Oscillatoriales > Microcoleaceae > Microcoleus > Microcoleus sp. Pol11C2. Next base: position 33,234 of record NZ_JAUBQX010000012.1, on the reverse strand, counting down.
GAAACGCTACGAACTCAAGCAGTTAGAGCAGAATTTGTTCAACCAGAAAGGTGCAGTGGCGCAACTCTGGGGCAGGCTGAATGTTTATCAAGAAATGTTGCAGCCGGTGCAGGACAATTTGAATGCGCTACGCCAAAAGCTGGAAGCGGTGGCGGGGGAACTCGATCGCGTGCAGGAGACGGGAGAGGAACAAGATCGGGTAGTTTCCGAGTTGCGGCAAGTCCTTTCGGGTTTGATAACAGCTTAAAATTTAATATCTAAAATTATCGAAGGGTGTTCGACTCGACCGATCGCTCCTCCAGGAAATGGATCGGTTTGCGATCGGTTGGGCGCTACGATTAAGCTGGTTAGTTTTTCTACGCTTTCAAAACTGGGCGCCGAGGGCAATATTTGTTGCAGTAGTTGTCGCATTGCCCGTCGCTGCAAGGCCAGGGGTGCTTCCCGCAAAATCGGGCGATTTAACTTCACGGGAAGTTGAAAATTCACCTGCGGGCTGTCTGCAATGGGAGACATTGCTCGCTGTAGCAAGTCGCTGGCTGCAAGTTCGAGATATTCTACGTCGGCGCGGAGGAGTTCGGCTGTTTGAGCTAGCGCTTGTTGGGCTTTTGGATTGAAATGAGTTTCCAAATAAGGCAATAATTCCGATCGAATCCGGTTGCGACTATATTGCAAGTCTTGATTTGTGGAATCTTCCCAAATTGGTAGTTTTTGCTCTTGACAAAATTGACCTGTTTGCGAGCGAGTTATTTCCAGCAAGGGACGAACTAAATAGATTTTAGATTTTAGATTTTGGATTTTCGATTGGGAATTTTCATCCAGATTTGCCCATCTAAAATCGGCAGATATTTGGGAGTTGGGATTTTCGCCGGCATTCCTTAATCCAAAATCTAAAATCGGCAATCGAAAATCGAGCAGGGGCCGGCTCCAGGTGAGGGCAGAAAGTCCGTCGGCGCCACTGCCGCGAATCAGGTTGTAGAGGAGTGTTTCGGCGCGATCGCTGGCTGTGTGGCCTGTAACAATGTAGGGGTAGTTGTGGGCGATCGCAATTTCGGTTAAAGCTTGATATCGCCACTTTCTGGCGGCTGCTTCTGTTTTGGGGATGTCCGAGGCTGTTTCCAAATAGTAGGAGATTCCCCAGTTTCTAGCTAATTGTTCTACATGATTGGCCGACGCTTGCGAGTCAGAGCGCCAACGATGATCGCAGTGAACAATAGCTAGGTTCCACCCCCATTTTGGCTGCAAATCTAGCAGTAATTTAATTAAACACAGAGAATCTTGTCCGCCGGATACTGCTACTAGCAAGCGCTGATTCGATGGCAATATTTGTCGGTACAGCAGCGTCCTGTGAACTTGAGCGTGCAGGTGCGTCCAATTGGAAGATTCAGCCATGAGAGCAGTTTTTCATTAAGCAAAAATAAGGAAGTTAGACAACGAGCAGTGTACGGGATTTAACCGATGAATTTTGAGCAAAGAAGGGGAAGCATCCCCCTCTCCCAATCTCTCAGTCTTTGCCTTCCTAGCTCCACATTCCTATACTTTGGGGGTCGCGGTCTGGATACCTAGAAATAGGAAAATGATTACTTATTTCTGTTGAGTCACATTGATTTAATGGCTCATCTATATCGGTTTGATTAGAGCTATCTACGGCGTAGTTTTGCACGGTGTCTGATCTTTCCGCAGCGGCAGGAAGGGCTTTTTGTTCTTTGATTTCAGGTTCGAGCGGAATGAACTCCAGACGCATTCTAAGTTTTCCTTTAGTCCAGTCTTTGCCAGCACTTAATAGCTCGCAATCCAGACCCTGTGAAAATAATTTTTCGTCTACCAATTTTGACTGCATAATCGCCATAAATTCGCTGACTTTGAATGTACATTGATACATCAAAGCGCTGGTAGGGGCAGACACAACATCGTCTTCTTGGGGAAATATTGGCGATTCGTCCATATTAATTGTCCTTATTTTAATGAATGAAGGAAGTTCGGCAACGGATTTTGTAACGGATGTAACAGATGTCAGGAAGAGCGAAGTTATAGAAAGGAAGAAGGTCCTTCGATTTCGCGCTCGGGTAAAAAAAGGGAAGAAGGAAGAGGGAGTTAATTATTAGAATTTCGCTGGTAGAGTAAGGTGGGAATTGCCCACCCTACAACCGGAGATGATATTAATCCCGATTCTTTGACTTATCCTGTTCTTCTGTGGCCCATTGGTGAATCAGGAATTAGAAAAACCAACCGTAGGAATGCAAACCTTTGCCTAACAGATTAACGCCTAGATAGCAAATCCAAACTACCACAAAACCTGTGGCTGCTAAAATTGCTGGGCGTCTTCCCTGCCAGCCACGAGTAATGCGGGCGTGCAGGTAGGCAGCAAATACCAACCAAGTAATTAGCGCCCAAGTTTCTTTCGGGTCCCAACTCCAGTACGATCCCCAAGCTTCGTTAGCCCAAACCGCACCGGCAATAATGCCAACTGTCAGTAAGGGGAATCCTAAACCGATGATGCGATAGCTAATGTTATCAAGAGTTTCTGCTAGATTCAACCGCTGGGGCGAGAGAAGTTCTGCGGTTTGAGTTGGGGCGGTTGATGGGGTTTGAACGGTTGCTAATTCGAGCACTGCGGTGGTGCCCAAACCGTTATTGTTGGAGTTGAAAGAGGGTTCGCTGAAAGCTAATGCGCTGTCGGCGCTGGTTTCTGCAATTTGAGGTTCGGGGTTTTGAGGGCGTTGGAGGCGGTAGTTGCCGTTGCGGTTGCTGTTGGTGCCGAAGGAACTGCCGGTAAGTTCGATTTTTTGGCCGCGGGTGACGATTAAAAAGGCGATCGCCAGTAACGCTCCTACCATTAAAGTTGAGTAACTAAGCATCATGACGCTAACGTGCATCATCAGCCAGTTTGATTTGAGGGCGGGTACTAGGGGCTCTGCAGATTGCATGGTTGCGGGCAGAGTCAGGGCTGCAAAGGCGGATATTGCCATTGCTACGGGGGATGTGGCTACTCCAACTAAGCGGGAACGGCTCATGTTTTCCGCGACTAGGTGGATGGCGGTGATTCCCCAAACTAGGAAAAATAGGGATTCGTAGAGATTGCTTAAGGGGAAGTAGCCGGCTTCTATCCATCGAGAACCGAGTAAAGCGGCGATGGATAGGTTGGCGACGGCCATTCCTGCGGTGCCTAGGGCCGACAGATAGGGAATGCCGGGGAATGCTGCGCCAACCCAGTAAATGAGCATTGTGGAGAACAAAACGGCAAAGGAGATGTTGTCCAGCCAGTTCTGGAGTACGACCAGATCCATAAAAATTACTCCGGTAGTGTTTTTACTTATTTTTGCTAACTAGATCGATCGTACTGGGGTTGGGCAGTTTTGGGTTTGGGATTTTGAATTTTTGTGGCAATTATGAGTTATTGGCAGTTGTTTATGTGCGAGTGGGCGATCGACTTACCAAGGATTGCCAATCATTCTAAAAGCAGACCAATAATAAGGATGAGAGAAATTCTGACTCCGCACGTTTGCCAATTCCGGAGGTACCGGCAGATTCCCACCAGAAGTGTGCAGCATCCCCCCTTCAATTCGCACTTCTTGGCGCAACATCGCTAATTGCGCTTGCCGCAGCGCTTCTGCTTTAATCGGAGCAGTTTTTAACTGCGCGTAAAACTCCGACATCAATCCCAAACTGCCCTCGTCGCTGACATACCAGAGAGTCGCCATAGCCGATTTAACCCCTGCTTGCACGGCTAACCCGCCAAAGCCCAACTCGGCTTCTCGATCGCCCACAGCAGTTCTGCAAGCGCTCAAAACTAACATTTCAACTTGCGGGCTGTGCCAATTCATTTGCCGCAACTGATCCAAACGCAATTTAGTATCCCACAACTGAATAAAGGATTCGCTGGGATCTCCCGATCGAAATTCGGCGTGAGTAGCCAAGTGAATCATCCCAAAAGGCTGCTGCTGGCGCTGCGATTTCAAATTGGCCAGGGTGAAAGCTTCATTCAAGAAAGACTTACCCGGCCACTGCTGTGGCGTGATTGTCGATACTTCTATTTCCACCGCAGGTAAAGGACTCATATCTGGAAATTGCGACGCCCCCATGGCCAGAACTTGGGTATTTTTGAAATTGGCGGCGCTGGTATCCGTCAAACTCAGACTCGGCATTGAGCCCACACTGTAACGCTCTACCAGAAAGCCTTTGCCGTCGTGCAGGGCGCCCATCGGTATCGATCGCAACCCTATATCTGAGATAAAAGATAAATTCTCAATGCCTTTGGCTTGCAGTTCTGCTTCGAGCGGCGCTACCATCCACTGGTAGAGTTGCTGAGCCAAGGGCAAATAACTTTTAGTGTTGCGCTTTACCGGATTAGTCAGTTCATCGCGAAATTTCCGAACAGCTTCCATTACCTGGGCGCGAGAGGTTCCGGGGACGCGCTGGCGAACGGGCACACCTTCGGGGGTGATCATCATCATTTCCAGTTCGTCAGAGGCTTGAATTTGCTGTTCTACGCGCAAGATGGGCGAACTGCTGTAAGGCCGAGCGACTGTAGAACCCCTGGGTACAAAGCTGATATAAATGAGAGCTGGTTTGATGCCTGTGGCTTGTTGGACACTGCGAAGGGTATTTTGGGCATCTTCTAGGGTGGCGATCGCAGTTGTTGATGGCAAACTTAGGTAATCGACAAACTCGCTAGTAAATCTCTCCTCGACGGGAAAAATAATGGCGCCGAGGTTGGTGGGCAACTTGGAAGCGTCAAGAGTCGGAGACGCGGGAGGTGAATTGCGCTGTTGCAAGGAATTAGATATCTGGTTTTGCTCTTGCAAGCTGGGAGAAAATAAACGATTTGTGCTGGGTGGCTGGTTGGCTGCGATCTCCGGTGTCGGTATCGGTGCGAGATTTATCGGCGCAGCAGCAGGCGCAACCACTGGATTTTGAGTAATTATCGGTGTTGGTGGCACATTTGGGACTGGCGCTGGATTTTGAGTAATTATCGGTGTTGGTGGCACATTTGGGACTGGCGCTGGATTTTGAGTAATTATCGGTGTTGGT
>NZ_JAUBQX010000012.1:0-28106 GCF_036701505.1 Microcoleus sp. Pol11C2 | reverse complement strand
AGTAATTGTTGGTGCTGGTGGCAAATTTGGGACTGGCGCTGGATTTTGAGTAATTGTTGGTGCTGGTGGCAAATTTGGGACTGGCGCTGGATTTTGAGTAATTGTTGGTGCTGGTGGCAAATTTGAGACCGGCGCTGGCGTCGGCGTTAATGTTTGTGCTGGTGCTGGCGCGGGTGCTGGCGCTGGTTCCGGTGCTGGTTCCGGTGCTGGTGCTGGTGCTGGCGCTGGTTCCGGTGCTGGTTCCGGTGCTGGTGATGGTGCGGGCGCTGGCGCTGGCGCTGGTTCCGGTGCTGGTGATGGTGCGGGCGCTGGTGTGGGTGCTGGTGATGGTGCGGGTGCTGGTTCCGGTGCTGGTGCTGGTGTTTGTAAAGGTGCAGGTGCGGGGGCTGGTTCCGGTGCGGGTGTTGGCGCGGGTGTTGGCGCGGGTGTTGGCGCTGGCGCGGGTGCTGGCGCGGGTGCTGGCGCGGGTGCTGGTGCGGGTGTTGGTGCGGGTGTTGGTGCGGGTGTTGGTGCGGGTGTTGGTGCGGGTGTTGGTGCGGGTGTTGGTGCGGGTGTTGGCGCGGGTGTTGGCGCGGGTGCTGGCGCAGGTGCGGGTGCGGGTGCGGGTGCGGGTGCGGGTGCTGGTGTTGGTGCTGGTGTTGGTGCTGGTGTTGGTGCTGGTGTTGGTGCTGGTGTTGGTGCTGGTGTTGGTGCTGGTGTTGGCGCTGGCGCTGGTGTTGGTGCTGGTGTTGGTGCTGGTGTTGGTGCTGGTGTTGGTGCTGGCGATACTGAAGAAGCCGTAATGTTAATTTGGGTCGGCTGTACTATCTGAGGGTCGGGGCTGAAATAACTTCCCTGTGTAATCACATTTTCCTTCTTTGGACCCCCAGTGGCAATGCTGCCAGCAGTACCGTTGAGTTTGTTATAGTCGGGCCCGATACTGAAAAGAGTGTTCGAGGCTTCCCCGCCGTGGCGAATGGTGATATCTCCACCATTGGCGCTACCAGTCGTGGATGCGGAAATGCTGCAAGCTTGCGACAAGCAGTTGTTATCGTTTGTGAAAGTGCCTGTAGCTCGGAAATTACCGCCGGCTGTAATGTCAATCTCTCCTCCGCCTGTTCGGCCTTCGGTGTTGATATGGGTTACTTCGATATCGTTGCGGGCGTTGAGGGTGACTTCGCCACCTTGTTTTTCTTCGGAGTTGGCGTCTATGAACCCTGTTTGAATGCTGCTTGAGGGTGCTGCAATACTAACGCCTCCGGCGTTGCTGGTTTTGTCGATCGAGCTTGCGTTGATATTGCCTGTTTCTACTTTTCCTGTACGGCTGGTGACGGTGATGTTGCCGCCTGCGGTGGTTTCAGAGTGGGAGTCGAGATCCGCAGTGCTAATGTCGCCACTAGCTTCTAGGGCGATTGGGCCACCTTGGGAAGTTGTCAGGTTTCCGCTGACTACAATGCTGTTCGCTGCTTGAATTTCGATCGCCTGAGCGTTTGCATCTTTTAGTGCCACATCCCCCGCAGCTACGGCTCGGTTAGAGGCCGTGAGTACCAATTCACCGCTGGCATTGACGCTGATGCCTGTAGCGTTTGTTTCACCGATGCCTGTGAGCAGTTCGGGCAAGGTTGCGATCGAGAATGTCGAAGCTGTGCTGGATCTTTCTGTGGTGCTCGTCGCTGAGGGCGGCTCGATTTCCAAACTCAGCAAATTGCCTCGCTGGCGGATCTGCACTAAATTTGTCCCGGAGACTGATGCTACGGTAATTTGCCCGTCTGGGGCCGAAACGCTGCCTGTGCTGACAACGGTGCCGCCGAGCAAGGTTAAGTTCTGCCCTGACTTGACTGCTAAGTCTGCCGTGCTGATAATTGCCCCTGCTCGATCGGCTCCAAAAGTAAAGGAATTGGGCGCGCCTGTCAGAGATGTGTAAGTGCTACTACCGACAGCGTTAAACGAGTTAGAACCAAATCCAATAGCGGTGGCGGTGGTTGCTGTGAAAGAAGCCGGCACGTTTAAGCTGGCACTGTTGCCAAATATGATGCCGGATGGATTCATCAGAAACAAGTTAGAATTGCCGCCGGTTACTTGAATTAAGCCGTTAATAATCGAGGGGTTTCCGCCACCTATGCCCGCTAAAATGTTGCGAATGTTGGGGTTTGATATAAAGTTGGCAATCTGATTTTCCGACAAGCCGAATTCTGTAAAGCTGTGGAAAAGATTTTGTTTATCGCTCGATAATTGTCCGCCTTCAATGTCGAAGCGAGTTGGCTGCCCAGGAGTTCCATTTTGGGGTGCCGGAGTGACTGTTGTGTTCGTTCCTTCCGCCGTTGGAACAATGGTTTGACCTTCGGCTTTTGCTTGCAAAAAGTAAAGATTAATTAAGATAATTGGCAGAGAAAGTGCCAGTTTGCTTATTCTTTTTTTCGACAGAAATTTAGCCTTTATTTGAAAATTTTTGGCGGTTTCCATAGGTTTTTAATGGGTAAAATATATACACAAAAATTAGGTAAAGAAACCTAGTTTCTCTGAAAAATTGGAGTTAAAGGCTTTATATTTATGAAGCTAGCGGGTTTCGGACTGCAAGTGCGTTCCAGACTCACTTTCCCGACTCACTGAGGAAAATTTCCCTGTAAAATTTGCCTCTGCATTTGCAATTCCCCGAGCGTATCTTCTCCACAATCTAAATATAACTCGCAATGCCTAGAAGCTGTATCTTCCGGATGACATATAAAAAAGCTGGCTTTCCTAGACGCACTCCGACACCTAAAAACCGTTTTTTTTACATTAGTGAGAGTTTGAAGGAGGTCTGGCCGTTTAAAAAATCGGCTTATGCGCCCAGAACTTACCGGGAAAAATCCACGTAAAAAAATTTTCTTTTCCTTTTATAAAAAAGACCAAAAAAAGCCGGCTCTACAATTGCCGACCCTTAAAATTCTGACAAAAATAAGAAGTCCTGGACGCAACGCGTACATAAAGTGTAGGGTGCGTCAGAAACGGTCGATTGCTTCTTCATTCCTGGACGCAGAAACCCTGTTTTTTTACGAAAACACTTGGTTACAGCCCAAGGCTTAAAAAACTCGCTTTCTTTGGTAGTCCTGGACGCCAAGCTGCATAGAAACCGGGTTTGTTAACGAAAATAATTCGTTGCCGCCTGCAGAAACGATAAAAAAACCCGGTTTCTTTAGTCTGTATCCGTAAGTCCTGTCCTTGCTTCTTCCTTGTTCCTTCTGGCGGCTGCCTTTCGGTTTTAATCTGTCGCCCTGTTGCTGTTTAATGGGGTGTCCAGGCGGATTTGTTGAATGATTTAAGAGTTAGTTGGGAGAAGTTTGGACGGTGGGCGAGGGACTGGGTGAAGCAGGGCGCGGTGAAGCAGGGCGCGGTGAAGCAAGGCCCGGTGAAGGAGTGGATTGGTTGGATTTTTTGAGGCCGATAAAAGCATCGTAACGGGTGGTACGATCGCCAATGACGGCCGCTGTAACGCCGATCGACCGCGTGGCGTCTATCCACATTTTTTGGTTGGGAGGAAACTCCGGCAAAGCTAGGTTTTTGGGGTTAAACGCACTCTCGATGTCGATGAAGAAATTGCCGTTGTGGGGTTTAAGTTGCGATCGTACAGTTTTCTGGAACAGTTCGCTGCTTAAAAGCGGACTTTTCGGTTCCGGAACGATCGCATCAACTATGGGAGCTCCTACTGTCATAAACGCTACATCGTTCATCCAACCGCGAGTTACCGTAATCCCTCCAAACGGCGATGTCCATTTAATCGCCGGTTTGCCGCCGACTTGAATTTCCTCAACTCTAAACCCTTTCATTTTCATCGTTTCATCAAGCTGTTTCAGGGATTTGTTGGCTGCGCCCCGGTTGTTTGTTTCCACCATAAATACAAATCCGGCAGCAAATTTGTCTCTGGGATTCTGGGCGGGCGCTGGTATTAATGATAGAGAAAATTCTCCCGCCATCCAGTTCATCAAGTCTTTATCTAAATCCATGCCGGTAGTGGATTTTAAACCTGTGCGTAAAACTTGGGGATTAATCGGGGAAATCGGGTTTGCCTCGGCTCCCAATACGTAGTCTTGCCACAAACGCTGCAAGTTGCCACCGGATACCATCATTATTGTATTGCTTGGCAGGCGGTTAACCATTTTTAGAGCATTGTTTTCTACTGCTATCCTTCTGGTAGAATCTGGTTTTAGCCAAGAGATTGATTTGAATCCAATTCCTTCTGCTTCGAGCGTCGCTGTGGTGGCAAATCCCTGATTTTGTTGCAGTTTTTCGAGGTTTTCTGGCGAAATTTCACGGGCTGAGTTGGCGGCGGCATAGGCGGCGGCAACGGGCATATTGACGTAGATTTGACCGAAGGCGCCCGGACTTTTTATTTTGTCTATGGCGTCTGCATAGCCGGGGGTTTTTGCTAGGGAAGGTTCGCCTTTGTAGGTGTCGATTATTCTGTCTGTAGCGCTAGGATCTGTGGTGACTGCTAGATAGTTGGTGCCCAATACCGCGACGGAGAAATTGCGATCGGGTACGCCTTGAGTTTCTGTGACTTGCACGCCTTTATAATTACGCTCAACTATTTTTCCTTGGCTGAGAGGCCTGGGTTTTGTTAATAATTCTTTGGCTTTGAGCGGGTTGGCAATTGGTAGGATAATTGCCACTGACTGTTGAATTGGCGGAGATGGGGGCGTATTGGGTGGGGGCGGGGGGGCTGGTATAGCTATTTTGTTGCGGAGAAAAGCCACCATTGCTGTGTTACCCACCCAGGGTTGAATGTCTTGCTGGTAGGCGTAGCCGTTGCTTGTGAGGAGGCGATCGCGCATTTCGCTTAAAAACCTCTCAAACGAAGCTTTTGACTCGGGCGTGCCAAACTCTCGCAGTCTATTCCACTGCGATTCATCGGTGCTGATGGATAGGGCCATCATCGTATCTTGCGGGACAACGGTTGCCCCCGCTGGCAAATCTTTGGCGGGCCCACGGGAGATGACGAGGTAGTAGGTGACAAAGCCTAAACCGATCAGAAGTGTGGCGGCTCCGATCGTAAACAGCAGGGAAGATTTATCTTTCTTAAACATTATTCGTAAGGTTCGGGTGCTCGCAACATGATAGATTATTTTCTTGGCTCATGTAACAGATACATTAGCAGATACATATAACCGGGCCAATCTAGGAAACTCGAATTTAGCCCTCCCGGCACAACCTGAAAAACAGTTTTTTTTTGAATCAGACAGTAGGTTAGACCCGGGGAACGAAACCCCACACAAAAAATGTAGCAAGACTTTTGTGAAATCGTATTAACTGAATCAGTTTCTGGCCTTAAAGTCTTTAAAGATAGTTTGAAACGAGTACATCAGCCGGTGGACATCGTTTGTGGCTCTAGGAAAAATGTTGAGTTCCCATTTTTTGCGAGCAGTAGTTAGCAGTTTTGCTACGGGTTGGGAGTAACTGTTAGAAATGAAATAGCTGCCACCTTCGTAGCGAATATCTGACGCTAAGCCGATAAAAGCTCCAGCCATTTCTAGTTTAAGTTCTGAGGTGCTGTGTTCGGATTTTACTGCTAAAATTACCTGCGAGTGCCGGGGTTCGCGGTTGAGCAAGCGGCAGATATTCGCTTCTTTTTGGTACAAAATTAAAACGTTGCAATTGTGGAGAACTCCGGCTCTACCTTGGACTTTTACTCCTAGGTGAACTTCCAGGGGTGGTTTGTCGGGAAATTCCACAACAGCGTGAGTGTATGGATGTGCAGTTCCGTGGATTTTTCCCGCCGTTTTTCTAAATGTTAAATATTTTGGTGTTTCGTCGTCTAAAACATTGTTGTAATAAATAATACCGCCTTCATTAGCAACTGCTTTTAGCAGAATAGTGAATAGGTAAGTGTCAAAAATTCTGGATTGTTCTGCTGCTGTATTAAACTCGGGATCGATCGAGCTTTTTAATTTGCTTTTAATTTCGGAATTTATGGCGTAGTTGCTGGGCCCGGAGGGCAGTTTTTCGAGCAAGTGCTTGAGGGCGATCGCCTGTTTGTGACGGGGGGCTGTGACGCTGGAAGTAAACTCGATTGTTTTGGCAGTTTCGGCACCTGAATTGGCAAAGGTAATTTTTGTGCCGAGGGGAGAGGTTTCTGATTCTACTTTCAAGAAATAAGCAATTTCGTCTTCCATTTCGGAAGTGTTGACCGTCGCTTGTTCGACAGCATTAATTAATAGCAAAAGTTGTTCTTTTGCGGTATAATCTTCTATCTTGAGCAGGGGTGTTTTTCTTTTGAGCGATCGCTCTTCAATTACTTTACCTATCTCTACAGTATCTGCTACTTGTTGAACTACCCAACCTAAATTAAACTCATTCAGAATTGCCGCCAGTTCCTGATAGAGTTTGGCGTACTCAATCTCGTCCATAATGGTTTCTGCGTTGCACACTATTCTGATTATACAAGATAGTTTGATTTTTTGGTCAATGGCTGGTCAGCAACTGCGAATATTGCCTGTAATGGCGGATTATCGGAGTGTTTGAGTGTCCGAGTGGGGAAAATCTTCCTCTTTCATGAATCTCCTGGTCACATCGGTTAAATCCCTTACAGCATCGGTTGCCGAACTTCCTGCTTCTGGAGAGAGACAATTGGGAGTAAGCTATTCTACGACATTTGTAGCGATCGAACTATGGCAACTATCAACGACAACTACCTCAAACTCAAAGCCGGCTACCTGTTTCCCGAAATTGGGCGCAGGGTGAAAGCCTATGCGGAGGCGAATCCCGAAGCGCCCATCATTCGGCTGGGGATTGGCGACGTGACGGAACCCCTACCGGCTGCTTGTCGGGAGGCGATGGTGAAGGCGGTGGAAGATATGGGCTCGCGGGATACCTTTAAAGGATACGGCCCGGAACAAGGTTATGAGTGGCTGCGGGAGAAAATTGCCGAGCACGATTTTAAGTCGCGGGGATGCGATGTTGATGCTTCGGAAATCTTTATTTCTGATGGTTCTAAGTGCGATTGCGGCAACATTCTCGATATCTTTGGCAACAATAACACGATCGCAGTTACAGATCCAGTTTATCCGGTGTATGTAGACACTAACGTGATGGCCGGACACACGGGAGATGCGAACGAAAATGGCGAATACGGCGGCTTAGTTTACCTGCCAATTACAGCGGAAAACAATTTTACTGCCCAAATTCCCACCGACAAAAAAGTCGATTTAATTTACTTGTGTTTCCCGAATAACCCGACGGGGGCAACTGCAACCAAGGAACACTTGCAAGCTTGGGTAAATTATGCTAAAGCTAACGGTTCGATTATTTTCTTCGATGCGGCTTACGAAGCGTATATTACCGATCCGAGTTTACCGCATTCTATCTACGAAATTGAAGGGGCGCGGGATTGTGCGATCGAATTTCGTTCTTTTTCCAAAAATGCTGGTTTTACCGGTACTCGCTGTGCGTTAACAGTTGTACCGAAGACTTTGACTGGAAAAGCAGCAGATGGTTCCGATGTCGAAATTTGGAAGTTGTGGAACCGCCGCCAATCTACTAAATTTAACGGAGTTTCTTACATCGTGCAGCGCGGTGCTGAGGCGGTTTATTCTGAGGCTGGCAAGGCACAAATTCAGGCTTTAGTCAATTTTTACATGGAAAATGCGAAGATAATTCGCGAGAAATTGACAGCGGCGGGAATCCAGGTTTTTGGTGGCGAAAATGCACCTTATGTGTGGGTAAAAACGCCTCACGGTTTGTCGAGTTGGGATTTCTTTCAGAAGTTACTGGAAACTTGCAATGTGGTGGGAACACCCGGTTCTGGTTTTGGTGCGGCGGGTGAGGGTTATTTCCGCATTTCGGCGTTTAATAGTCGGGAGAATGTGGAAGAAGCGATGAGACGGATTGTGGAGAAGTTTAAGGTTTAATTTCATTTTGTGCTTAAACCGAAAGTCTGTCAGTCCGCCAGGGAATGAATTCCCTGGCTAATAGCGAAAGTCCTCGCTATGAGGACTAATGAGTTCTTCAGTCCTCCTAGCGAGGACTTTCGCTTTGAGACATGGGTTTCAACCCCTGGCAGACTGCCGGAAAAGCGCGAAAAAGCATTAATTTAATATGTTGTGGAACAGGTCGGAAAAGCTGTTTATGACAATAGTAAAAGATGTGAGTTTTGGAAAGTGCGATCGGCTCATTGTTCCAAACTTCACTTGATGCGGATGAATATATGCTAATGGCGATAGATTTCAATTTCGGGCAATTTGCCTAATTGACAATCTTGCAGTTATATTAAGAAATTATTCACTTAGACAGGCCTGGTCATATGTTGTCTACACTCCTTGCAATATCAGCATTAGTTCTGGCTGCTGCATTGACATACACGCAACTTAAACTAGCCAAACATAAAAAGCTTTTACGTAAATATGATTCGCTTTTTTCCAAAGAGGACTTTGAAAAGCAATTAGATTCTAACATAAATCTCAAACAAGGGGAACTCGACCAGCTTGCCAGCGAGCAAAAAAAACTAAAGGCTAAAATTAGAAACCTCCAGCAAAAACTCAGTGAGGTTGAAGAATCCGAATCTGTTCAATATTTTGGTTTTTATAAATCACAGTATAACTTTGGCAGTTCTGAGGAATACAAGCGCCGACTTGACCAAATTAGAGCTCAACAAAGTAAAATGCTCAAAGATAAGACGGCGGCTATCTGTCATGTACCCTGGGTAGTAGAGGGCAGCCAGAAAAAAGGTAAGAAAATGACCGATGACTTTCTAACGCTAATACTGAGAGCATTTAATGGCGAGTGCGATGCTGCAATTCTTCAGGTTAAATATAACAATGCCAATAAATTAGAAACCAGGATTAACAAAGCTTTTGAAACCTTGAATAAGCTTTCAGAAACTAATCGCTGTCAAATCATGCCTAGTTATCGCGCTCTCAAACTAGAAGAACTATATTTGACTCATGAGTTTATGGAGAAAAAACAGGAGGAAGCTGAAGAACAGCGGAGAATTAGAGAGCAAATGCGCGAAGAAGAAAAAGAACGCCGGGAGATAGAAAAAGCGAGAAAAGATGCGGAACAAGAAGTCAAACGTCGGGAACAAGCTTTAGAAAGAGCTCGCCGAGAAATCGAACAAGCTACAGGTCAACAGAGAGAACAATTAGAGCGAAAACTTCAAGAAATAAATCAACAACTTCAAGAGGCTCTTGCCAGTCAAACAAGAGCGATTTCTCGCGCTCAGGTGACTAAAGCAGGATATATCTACGTCATTTCAAATATTGGTTCTTTTGGAGAAAATGTTTATAAAATTGGGATGACGCGAAGGCTTGAACCCGACGATCGCGTTAAAGAATTAAGTGGAGCGTCTGTTCCATTTCCATTTGACATTCATGCAATGATTTTTTCTGAAAATGTTCCAGAAACTGAGAATTTATTGCATCAATATTTTCGAGATAAAAGCGTCAACAAAGTTAACCAACGCAAGGAGTTTTTCAAGGTGACATTAGATGAAATCACCTCGGCACTTGAAAAAATTGCGGAACAAACTAAAACTCTAAAAAAAGCGGAAATTAAATTTACCAAGGTTGCTGAAGCAGAACAGTATCGAAAAACGCTAGCTATAGAACTAGGTGAAACTCAGCCTCCAGACTCAAATTATACACCGACATGGGAAGAGGAAGAGTCCGACGCAGACGAATAAGCAGTTCACAGGCTATGAACTCCACACAATAGGACAAACTATCCGAAAACCCAAATGGTTGACTCGATCGTCTGAATCCCAGTTGTAACTATACGTTGAGCGGCAATCTCTGGGAGCATTTAACCAATATCCGCCTCGCAACACCCGTAAATTATTGTTACTTTCAGTCAACCATGCACTTCCATTTGTGGGTACCTGGTGATAGACGATACTCGCGTCCTATTTTTTGGGAAAGGCGATCGATCATTTTCTGCTAATACCTATTACTGCTAAATTGTCAACCCCTAAAGGTCGATAAATTGTATCTCTTTGCTGATAACCCCGCCCCAAAGAACTAATTGCATTTTGCAAATCTTCGACAGATTGACAACTGCCGCCAACCGCACCGGCCATCGTTGTAATGTGCTCTTCCATCAATGTACCGCCGATGTCGTTGCAGCCCCATTTCAGCGCTTCTGTAGCTCCATCTAAACCTAATTTTACCCAACTGGGTTGGTGATTGGAAATCAAATTTCCTAAGAAGATTCTCGATACTGCGGTGAGTAACAATGTATCTGCTAAAATTGGTTGGTCGCGGCCGACTCGACTCCGCAAAGGAGCCGGTGCTTCTTGCCCGACAAATGGTAGTAAAATAAATTCTGTGATGCGTGCTGGATAGTCTTGGTCGATCGCAGTTTGTTGGAGCGATCGCACTTTTTCTAAATGCAAAACCTGCTGTTCTGCAGTCTCAATATGCCCGCAAAGCATCGTACTCGTTGTCGGCAAACCCAGACTGTGAGCAGTTCCCACAATTTCCAGCCAAGTTGCCGAATTTAGTTTTTCCGGGCAAATCACCCGTCGCACAGAATCGTCGAGAACTTCCGCAGCGGTTCCCGGCATCGAACCAACTCCCGCATCCCGCAAAGCCGAAATTACATAGCTGAAACTAAGATTATCTTCTCTGGCAATAAACTCTATTTCTTGAGGTGAAAAAGCGTGCAAGTGCAACTGAGGAAATTTATCCTTAATAGTTTTCACCAATTGCAGATAATAAGGCAAAGATGCGCCGTTCAGCTTAGCTTGAAGATTTAAGCCGCCCTGCATACAAATTTCCGTTGCACCCCGCTGCACTGCATCAGTTGCCTTTTCCTGAATTTGAGCTGCATCTAACCAAAAAGCGCCCTCATCTCCCTCGTCGCGGCGAAATGCACAAAAACTGCAATGCTGCTCGCAAATGTTAGTAAAATTAATATTTCGATTGATAACGTAGGTGACAGTATCCCCTGATTGTCGGCGGCGGAGCAAGTCAGCGGTTGTTTGAATAGAAGCTCGCGCGTCTGGCTCTGTTTGCTGCAAAAGTACCAATGCCTCTGCAGAAGAGATGTTATAACCTTGTAAAGCTCGATCGAGAATTGCATCCACAGTTTTATTTTTAACTCAATTACAGAATTACTGACTAGAATTAAGGCGTTTTTATATTTTAACGAATCAATTATGGAGGAACGATATTTTACAATCTCAAGTCTTACAAAACCATCCTTTATTTTTTGCGAAATGAAATTATGGGCCTCAACCAAGCAAATCACCTCTTGCCAGTGCCGTCTGGGCTTTTGCGAATTCCTGCTATAGAGACTTTCAATTCAAATTTTACAGAGGCCGACACACCGCCAATTTATTTTTCCCTCGTCATTCCCACCTACAACGAGTGCAAGAATGTCAAGAGTATTGTGGAAAAATTGAGCCACTTGCTTGATGGCAGTATTCCTGGCAACTACGAATTAATTGTAGTCGATGACAACAGCCCCGATCGCACCTGGGAAGTCGCCCTGTCCCTGACACCGGAATATCCGCAATTGTGGGTGATGCGTCGGGAACACGAGCGCGGACTTTCCACAGCGGTGATTCGCGGGTGGCAGGTCGCTCGGGGCGAGGTTTTGGGCGTCATCGATGCCGACTTGCAGCATCCCCCGGAGACGCTATTGCAGCTTTTAGCAGAAATTCAGCGGGGAGCAGATTTAGCTGCTGCCAGTCGTCACGTGGGCGAGGGCGGGGTGAGCGACTGGAGCGTTGTCAGGCGATTTTTATCGCGAGGCGCTCAAACCGTGGGGTTGGTTATCCTGCCGGGAGTGGTGGGCCGAGTTTCCGATCCGATGAGTGGCTATTTTATGGTGCGCCGCACTTGCATAGCCGGCAAAACCATGAATCCTGCTGGTTACAAAATATTGATTGAAGTGCTCGGCAGGGGCGACATCCGCTGGATTGGAGAAGTTGGTTACGTGTTTCAGGAGCGGCAAGAAGGGGAGAGCAAAGTTACCTGGAAACAGTATATTGAGTATTTGCGACATTTGCTTCGGTTGCGGTTTGCCCGCTGGCCGATGGGCCGATTCCTGCGGTTTGGCGTGGTTGGTTTCAGCGGCGTTTTTGTGGATATGGGAGTTTTTTACCTGCTGCGGACTGTCCTCGGTTTGGGGCTGACTCGCAGTGCAATCTTTTCTGCTGAAGTGGCAATTATCAATAATTTTTTGTGGAACGATTTGTGGACTTTTGGTGATATTTCTAAGCAACAGCCTGGAAAGCGCCAGCGCTTGAAACGGCTGTTGAAATTTAATGTGATTTGTTTAATTGGCTTGATTATGAATGTGCTGCTGGTGAATGTGCTGTTCAATGTTTTTAAGGTAAACGAGTATTTGGCTAAGTTGATTGCGATCGCAACTGTGACTCTGTGGAACTTCTGGATCAATATGAAGCTGAGTTGGCGGGTGACGGACGTTCAAAAATAGTTGTTAGTTTGGCTATTCGTTAGTTGTGAGTGGTTATTGGCACTGACAACTAAAAACTCCCAACTGACAACTGACAACAGCCAACTGCCAACTGCCTTGAGATGAATGAATTAATGATTAAGAACAAACAACTGTTGTTGCTATTTCTGTGGACGGCGATCGCCTGTATTTTGCGCTTTGCCAATTTGGACTCGAAACCGCTGTGGACAGATGAGTTTTCCACTCTAGTGTTTAGTTTGGGCAACAGTTTTCGCGGTGTGCCGATCGATCGCGCGATCGACCTTTCTACATTATTACAACCCCTGCAATTCCGTCTCGGTGCTGGCATAGCAGATGTCCAAAACCATTTGCTGCTAGAAAGCAATCATCCACCAGTATATTTTATGCTCGCTCACTCGTGGATGCGACTGTTTGCGCCTTCAGAGGATAGTTTAGTTTGGATTGGGCGAGCTCTTCCTGCATTATTGGGCGTGATTTCAGTTCCAGGTATCTACTTTTTGGGAACGTTTGCTTTTAGTTCCCGTTTAGTCGGTCAATGTGCTGCCGCGATGATGGCAGTATCTCCCTACGGCATTTATCTCGCTCAAGAAGCTCGCCATTACACTTTAGGAATATTATTAGTTATTGCCTCTCTTTTTTGCCTCGTATTAGCTGCCAAAAAACTGCAACAGCGCGCTCCCCTGCCTATTTGGGCGGTGCTGCTTTGGGTAGTTGTTAACTGTTTGGGAATTGCGGTTCACTACTTTTTTACACTGACTTTGTGTGCCGAAGCAATAGCATTAATGGCTGTAATCTGGCAGGAGTTTAATGGAAAGTTACCAATTTCAAACAGCCAGCAGCCTAATATTTGGCAATTTCAAATCCTGTGGCGACTTTTCGCAGTAGCGATCGGCACTTTGGCTGGCGGTTTAGTTTGGCTGCCGGTATTTTTGTCAAATAAATACGGCAGCGAACTAACTAATTGGATTGTCAGCAGCGATCGCACATTTTTAAATTTGATTAATCCGATTTTTCAAGCTTTAGCTGGATGGATCACTGTCATATCTCTGCTGCCGGTGGAATCGCCAAATTTGGCAGTAGTAGTTGCATCGGTCATCGCAATGACAATATTTTTTATATTGGTGCTTCCCATCCTGTTTAGCGCTCTTAAAAAGTCCTTAACAACGCCCGATAGTCGTTTAGGTACTGTTATTTTCGGCGGATTTGTCATAGGATCAATTTTCCTATTTTTCAGCTTTGCATATATTTTAGGGATTGACCTAACTCGCGGGGCTCGATACAATTTCGTCTACTTTCCGGGGGTGATATTGCTTTTAGGAGCAACCTTGGCGGTTATATTTAACACACCTAAAGTAAAAAGTCAATGGTTTAATTTACGGGCGATCGAAGTTCCGGGCAAAAAAGCAGTGGTGCTAATTTTAGCAATGGGTTTTTTTAGCGGTGTCACAGTAAATTCCAATCTCGGCTATCGCAAATATTACAAACCAGACCTTTTAATTCCGATTATCCGCGAAGTATCGAAAGTTCCCGTGTTAATTGCCACTACTCAAAAGACTCATGTAGAAATAGGAGAGTTGATGGGGATAGGGTGGGAATGGGAAAGAAGTTCGGCAACGGATTTTGTAGGGGATGTAACGGATGTAACGGCTGTTAGGAAGAAAGAAGAAGTTAAAGCCTTTGATTCTCCGCTATTTCTTTTGGCTAATAAAAGAAGGGATGGGCAGGAAATAGCGGCAGGGACACTTGACAAAACACTCAGTCAATTAGAACGTCCGCTTGATTTGTGGCTGGTTAATTTTCGCGCACCTGTCAATCTAGAAGCACAAAAATGTCAGGTTGAATCGCGCGAGTTGCCTGCGGTGGACGGGTATGAATATCAAGTTTATCATTGTTCTAGCTTATAGGTCAGTCTTAGGTGATGGAGGGGTCGATCGCGCTTCGATTAAAATAAGTACGTTAGCGAACCTTCCTGATAACGATCGATCGCTACGATCGCCTAAACTGGGAAACAACAGGCTTTTAAATGCGATCGCTTATGTCCAGATTTATCCAAAATTGGCTGCTACCATTGCTATTGATACTCAGTAATGGTTTCTTGGGTTGGCTGATCAACCAACTGCCCGGTAAACAGGACTTAAAAATTGAAGACCCTATCATAATCATACTGACAGTAGGGTGTCTATTGGCACTTTTTATCCTCGGTGCTATATCCAGTCAGTCTCCGCCGACGGCAACGCCTGCAAATCAAAATTGGCTTGTTGGTTTTTTACCCCTGCTGGGAGGTGGCATCCTTTTCGCACTCTTGAAGGGGAACCACGTACCCGCCGAATTCAACTCAGCAGTTTTTTATACATCTCTCATTCTGTTTGGTTTGGGGACTGTGCTCCCGCCTGTACTGCTTTTACCGAGACAATGGCAGAAGAGGTTGGTATGGTTGCCGCCCGGTTTGGGACTGGCGGTAATGTTGTATTTCATACTGAGAGGCGAATGGACAGCAGCATTTTGGGCTTTGGTTGTGACTGTAATTTTGATGTTGTTTATCCATGCCATCAAGTTTCTCATCCCAGTTACTAACCAACTTACACCGAAGTTTAGGGCAAAGAGACAGCAAGTTGCAGATAGTTTGGCAGACTGGATTTGGAATAAAATCGAAAATTTTACCTCACCTTTTCAGCAGGAATATTACAAGGGTTTGACTTATATCTGTCGAGACTATCAAACACAGGGATTGGATAGAGACAGAACCCTGAAGTTGCAAAAGGTATTTGTGCCGCTCAAAATTGTTGCAAAAGAAGCAGCGAATACAAGCCCCAAAATGATTCAGCCACTCAAGGATGAAAGAAATAACTCAAATCAAACACAAATTTGGAATTTTTTAGCAGCAATAGATAAGAATCCGGCCTTTCGGCGCATGGCAGTTTTGGGCGCACCCGGTTCCGGGAAAACTACCCTTTTGAGATATTTAACGCAGACTTATGCCACAAAGCAACAGCGGAAAGTGCATCCGAAAGCGCCGAAACTGATTCCGATATTGTTGTATCTCCGAGATGTGCGTCAGGAAATTGTGAATAATAATCAACTGACTCTGGCAGACTTAATTACTCAGCAGGTACAGCAGCAGCAGCAAAAATATCAACTGGAGAATCCACCGCCTAACTGGTTTGCCGAAAAAATACGTCAAAACCAATGTTTGGTAATGTTAGATGGATTGGATGAAGTGGCAGATGAAACCCAGCGCCAGCAAGTAAGTCGTTGGGTAGACGCACAGATGGAGGCATACCCGGACACGGCTTTTATCTTAACCTCTCGACCTTTTGGCTATAAAACTGCGCGCTTGCAACAAGATGTGACTGTCTTAGAAGTGCAACCATTTAGCTTGAAACAGATGCAAGATTTTATTCGTAGCTGGTATTTGGAAACAGAGGTGATGAGTCGCGCTGGACAAGGTGATGCGGGAGTGCGGGCAGAGGCTAAACAACAAGCTGATGATTTAATTAAGCGGATTAAAAATAGCAAACCTCTGGCGGACATGGCGGTGAATCCTTTACTGCTAACAATGATTGCCACAGTTCACCGTCGCGGTAGTGCCTTGCCAGGAAAACGGGTAGAACTTTACAGAGAAATTTGCCAGGTTTTACTAGAAAGGCGACAAATAGCTAAAAATATTGCGGATGTGCTAACAGCGACGCAAAAGCAATCTGTTCTGCAAGTGCTGGCATTTGAATTAATGCAGCAGAAAACTCGTGATTTCCATCTATCCGATGGAATAGATTGGATTACAGACAAGCTGGCAGAGGTAGCTGGTAGCGGTAAGAATCCAGAGAATTTTATCCAGCAAGTTCGGGATGTGAGTGGGTTGTTAGTGGAAAAAGAAGTAGGGGTTTATGAATTTGCTCACTTGAGTTTCCAGGAATATTTAGCAGCCATTCAGATCAAGGAATCGAACCAAGAGAATTTGTTGATCGCAAATATTCACCAATCTTGGTGGGCTGAAACTATCCGTCTTTATGCAGCGCAGGGTAATGCTAGCAATCTGATTCGGACAGTTTTGGCAATGCCATCTCCATCTGTTGAGGTAATGGCACTCGCTTATGATTGCTGGGATGAGGGGTTGAGTGTAAATCCAGACGTTCGGCAACAACTGGAGCAAATTTTAGAACAAGGTTTGAACTCGACAGACCCAGAAATTGCCAAATTAGCAGCACAGGTACAGTTATCGAGGCGACTGAAATAATGCTGTTACGAATTGATGAGAATGTCGAAATTGACATGAGTTACATCACCTGCGCCGAATATCAGCTTTTTATTGATGAGAAGCTGAAAACGGCTGAACATCGCCAACCTGACCATTGGACAAGTTACAGATTTCCGCCAGGAGATGCAAAAAAAACAATTACTGGATTACGTTCTAGTGATGCTGAGGAGTTTTGTGAATGGTTAAATCAGCAACAATCTGGATTGGGACTTAAGTACAGACTGCCCACTTTAGCTGAAGTAGAGGAATATCCAGTTACAGAACCACAAGTAGGATGCTGGTGTTTTGATGGAGAACAGCGAATCCTTGCAGGAATAGAAACAGGACAGCAGCAAACTTGGAAACAGAAATTAGCTGAGGTTTTGGTTCTCAACCGCGACCTCGACCGCGACCTCAACCGCGACCTCAACTTCGACCTCAACCGCGACCTGAAGCGCGACCTGAACCTCGCCCTCTACCTTGACCTCAACCGCGACCTCGACCGCGACCTCTACCTCGACCTCTACCTTGACCTCAACCGCGACCTCAACCGCGACTTCGACCGCGACCTCAACCGCGACCTCAACCGCGTCCTCAACCGCATCCTCAACCGCGACTTCTACCGCCACCTCAACCTCGACCTCAACCGCCACCTCAACCTCAATCGCGACCTCAACCTCGACCTCAACCGCGACCTCAACCGCGTCCTCAACCGCGACCTCAACCGTGTCCTGAACCACGACCTCTACCGCGACCTCTACCGCGACCTCTACCGCGTCCTCAACGGCAAAATTGAAGCAATTGAAGCTGGCAAAGCCAGTTATTTCCTACTTTTGTACTTCCCTCTGCTTCCTATTATTGTTATCTATCATTTCTTGTCAGCAGCTTATGAGGGAATATCCAAAAATAAAACGGCGCTCAATACAATTAAGTTAAGCCGTCAAGAAAGTGAAGCTATTAGCCGTAAGTATTTAGAGAAGCTCAATGAAATATACCCACTTTATGTTTACTTAGTATTACTAGATGAGCGACAAGCGGGTCGAATACCAGCATGGGAGAGTATTCGGATTGTCAGGGAAAGAGTTGAGTAGCAGATATAGCGCCTGGATAGTAGGGACACAACACTGTTGTGTCCTTTGGCTGCGGAACACAGGATTGTTTGTGAAATACTATTTTCTAATCTTGCCTGACACTATCGGGCACGCCCACAGCCGAAATGCCCGATATCGCCTTTAAGTTTTGACACCGAATCAACTCGTTAAAATCCAAACTGCGCCCTTCAATTTGCGCCACAGCCTCGATCGCCCCAAGCAAATGTCCGGCCGCTTCCGCTTCGTTGTAACCACGCCTTCCCGCTACTCTAATCGCTCCTTCGTCAGCATCTAACTCTACTTGGGCACTGCGGTTGTCGCGCCAAATTCGAGTCATGGCGAGTCCCGTCAAACCGCCCGCGATCGCAGTGCCGATCGCATCTCCCTGCCACAATTCTACAACAGTCCCGACAATTCCCGCCAGAGCCGCACCTTGATAAATATCCGGTTTAAACCACTTAAAATTGCACAGAAAACTGACATTCCGCAATAGCAGTAAATCCCGCTGTGGCTTAGATAGCAGCCGCCACAAATCAAAATTAATATAAATCGGGCGAGATTGATTCCAAGGCAAAGGAAAATCGCAGTCAATTACCGTTGATTGTTGGGGCTTATTAATAATTTTACAAGTCATGCGACCGGAAGCTGGCATCACATCTAACAGGCGGCGAATTTCTGGATCTGGATTCATATTTTTTGGGAATTGCTTATTGGTAATTAGATCTATTGCAGAAAATTTTGATTAATATGTCAACCGCAGATTTAAGGCAGATAAACGCAGATAAACGCAGATAATTTTTAGATAGTTTGGGAATGCTTGCAATTTGAGTCTAACCTGTAGGGACACGGCATTGCCGTGTCCTTGTCCCGTAGCTCATTTAAGGGCTTTTCTTAGAGTCAGATTTGGGAGATTATTGAGCTTTCGGAGTTGCTTTTTCACTCTTCGGCGAAGGCTTCGGACTGACAATCGCTGGGGCAACTGACGGCTTTGAATTCACGGTTGGGGATGTCGGTGATTTTGGAGAATCAGGCGCTGTTAGCGGGGCAGCAGGGGCTGTCTTAGCGCCTAAAATGCTGGCGTCTCCGGTGTCGAAGGTGCCGGCGATGCAAGCGATCATCATTGTCGCTAAGGTGCCGACAAATAATGCTTTCCAACCGAGTTCGGAAATGTCTTTGCGGCGGGATGGAATTAGGGCGATTGTGCCGCCGACAAATATGCCGACGGAGGCTAAGTGGGCGAAGCCGGAAAGGGCGTAACTGACAATTAAAACTGTACGATCGCTCACCAGTCCTTTTGCCCCCGCTTCTGCTAGAGTTTGATAGGGAGGAATCGCCGTTTCTAACAACCTGCGACCGATAATTACTGACGCTTGCCAAGAGTCCTCTAATGGAACTCCTGTTAATAGCGTCAGGGGATAAAATAAGACTCCCATAATGTTGGCTAAGGTGACAACTTTGAACAAGTCACCAATTGGGCCGGGCAAAATTGCCAGCCAACCAAAGAATTGATTAATTAAGGAAACTAAGCCTAAGATTAAAATCAAAACAGCGGCAATTGCCACTGCCATTTTTACACCGTCCAATGCACCAATTATCGCGGCATCCAAAGGGCTGACTCGTTCGATGGGTTCTCCGCCCACTGTCTCTTGTTGGCGGATATCACCGTCATTTTCGGCAATTTCTTCGCCCACAAATTCGCGACCTTTAGGCTTCCGTTCTTCCTTGGGAATGCCGCCCATTGTCAGGGGCACGCCTGTTTCAGGTACTAAGATTTTGGAGAGAACAAAACAAGCGGGAATGGCGATAATTGAAGCGGAAACTAAGTGTCCTAAAATATTTGGAAAAACTGGCTTGAGAAAACTAACATAAATTGCTAAAGTTGAAGAAGCGGCCGTCCCAAAACAGCAAGAGAGGATTGCACAAAGTTCCGAACGAGTCATTTTAGGCAAATAAGGCTTGACAACAATTGCCGCTTCAATTCCTACGAAAATATTAGCAGCGCCGCTGAGGGCTTCTGCGCCGCTCAACCGCATTGTCATATAAAAGATTTTGGCAAAAAGTTCGGTGATAATTTGAATCACGCCGATGTTGTATAGCAATGCCATGAGGCCAGAAAAAAAGATAACTGTCGGTAAAGCTCGAAAGGCAAAAATATAACCTAAATTAACTGCCGGCTCTTTACCAGGTATGGGTACAACATTGCTCCCGAATACAAATCTCGCTCCAGCGTCAGCAGCGGTGAATACTCCATCCAGTAAGCCAGTAAACCATTCTAAGGCGATGCGAGTTGGGGGGAACAGGAATACTAAAAATCCTAAGACTAATTGCAGGCCAATGCCCCAGATGATGACGCGCCAAGGTATATACTGAACTTTGCGATTTTCTGAGAAAACCCAGGCGATCGCACATAAGCCAAAAATGCCCAGAAACGAGATAAGATTGTAGATAGACATGAGCCTAGTCCTTGAAATACTTAAGAATGCCGATCGACGGCTTGCACCACATCAGTTATACTATTCATCTGACGGCAAATGCTAAAAAAAATAGGGGGCAGATGAATTACGCACTCAAAAGCGTACTTATGTCATTGCTTAGGTCATTCCGAACTCTGCGGATCTTTAGCAACCCTTGATTTGCCGTAATTACCAGCAGTTTAGATAGAAACTCTAACACATGGAAGCTTTTGCTCCACATCCTCCTGAATGGACTGCGACGGCGGTTCACGCTAATGAGTTTTGCTGCCCCAAGTGTGGCGCTAGCTGCACGGATGCCACTGAGGTCTGGATTAATCGCCGATCGCCAGTATACACCGAGTTCAACCGCCGCAAGTGGCAAGAATTTTACCGCTGCCAGTGCGGCGACGTGTGGTGGGCCTGGAGTAACGATAGGCCTCCTTCTGAACTTGTGCGTCGCGATCAGAGTTCGGATGACAGCCCGGATGACGGCCCGGATGATGATTTTTAGAACGGTGACAGAATTTTCGATTTTCGATTTTCGATTTTATTTAAAATTAGGCTAAGGTGCGCCTAGGCGCACCCTACATTTAGATATGTTAGCGCCAGTTATCAACTAATTCATCACATCAAGTATTCCCTTGACTACGCCTTCCATGACTCTTTCAATTAAGCTCAATTCATTATCACCAATCGACTCATTTAAGAGCATTGACTGAATTCGGTGTCTGTCATCGCGAGTCAGTTCGCCTGACGAAAATATCCGTTCTACTATTTGTTCAGTTAGAAATGGGAAAGCTGGAGTTTGCATGGTTGGTCTCTAAAAGCATCAATATTTTGTTTTTAACTTTATTAGAGGAGCCAGTTATGGTGTGGGTTTTTGCTGTCCCACCCCATCAGTGCTCCAATCATAGGACTCTGGGGGGATTTTGTCAATACACTGGCGACAGATAAATACAAAATTTGCCTTAAATTTCCGACATTCTGGGAACGGGTGGTTTTGGAGTGCGATCGACTGATCCCCTGTGCCTGCAAAGTCGATTCGCCCCGGCGGTGGCGGTGTTTGATCGACCTTTTTAAGTTTATTGGCACTCTGGCGGAACATTACAGCTCAAAAAAAATCAAAACGATAAGAGATTAAAATTGGTAATGGAGAATTGGCTTTTTTGAATTCCCTCTTCCTTCCGGCTAATGACTAATGACTAAGAACTAATGACTAATGACTAATAGCTTCCTCCAATGACCTATTTTCGTTCTGCTCTAATTTTGACATTAGGTTTTTGGCTGCTACCGCTAGCAGTTCGATCGCAATCTGTCGTTCCGGCCAATGACGGCACTAATACTGTTGTTAACTCCGAGCAAAACCGCACAGACATTAGTGGCGGACAACTGTCAGGAAACGGGGCAAATCTGTTTCACAGCTTCAGCCAATTTAATCTCAGCGAAGGTCAAATTGCTAATTTTCTAACTAATCCAAACATTCAAAATATTTTAGGGCGGATTTCCGGCGACAATGTTTCCGTAATTAACGGTCTGATTTCTGTAAGCGGCGGCACCTCAAATTTATTTTTAATGAATCCGGCGGGAATTATCTTCGGTCAAAATGCTAGATTAAACGTGCCGGGGTCTTTTTTCGCGACAACTGCTACAGGTATTGGTTTCGGCGAGCGCTGGTTCAATTCTGCCGGAATTAATGATTACAAAGCTTTACTGGGGAATCCTAATCAATTTAATTTTAATAACTCACAATCTGGGGCAATTGTCAATGCGGGAAACTTGGCAGTTGGCAGCGGGCAAAGTTTAACTTTGCTCGGTGGCACCGTTATTAATACAGGACAATTATCCGCTCCAGGCGGTCAAATTACTGTGGCTGCTGTTCCGGGACAAAATGCAGTCCGCATCAGTCAAACGGGTAACTTATTGAGTTTAGAAATTACTCCGTCTTTGCAGTCTGAAAAATTGGCGATCGCCCCGGTTTCTTTGCCTCAGTTGCTGACGGGCCCCGGCGTAGCGTCAGCCACAGGTTTAACGACTAACGAACAAGGTGAATTGGTACTAACTGGCGGCCAAACAGTGCCGACAGTTCCCGGAAGTGCGATCGTCTCCGGTTCTGTAAATGTATTTGGCTTTTCTGGGAATGCTGGTGGCACAGTCAATATTTTAGGGGAAAAAGTCGGACTCTTCGGCGCAAATATCGATGCTTCCGGGACGGACGGCGGAGGTACTGTGCGTGTCGGAGGCGGTTTCCGGGGGATGGAACCAGTGCCAAATGCCCAGGTAACTTATGTTAGTCCTGATTCTACGATCGCAGCAAACGCGATCGACCGCGGCAATGGCGGCACTGCGGTAATTTGGTCAGACAATATAACTCGCTTCTTCGGCAATATTAGTGCTCGCGGGGGCATCGCCGCAGGTAACGGCGGCAGAGTCGAAGTTTCCGGCAAAAATGCTTTAACTTTCCAAGGAGAGGTCGATACCCGCGCGACTAACGGTGCGATCGGCAATTTGTTGCTAGATCCGGCAAATATTACGATCGTCAGCGGTAACGGCGACACCAGCGCGCCATCGACCGGTGGCGGACTCGAAGCGGCACCAGAACCCAATGAAACATCGATCTCAGAAGTGCAGTTGGAACAGATGGCGGCCGGCAGCAACGTGGTTCTAGAAACCCCGGGCTACATCACCCTCCAAGACTTGCCCGATAACAAACTTTCCCTGCAAGCGAGAACGGGAGACACCGTAACATTTAGCTCGGGCGGAGTGTTTGTTGTCAATGACCCCAACGATTTAATCGAGACTCAAGGTGGCAACATCAACATTTTTGCCAGCAGCATCTCTCTGGGCGGACTCAATGCTAACAGTGGCAATATCGCTATCACTGCTAACGGCATTGACTTGAGAGGTGGCAGCAATTCTGTCAGCAGTGCGGGGGGAACAATTCGCTTGCAACCCAATGATAGCCGAGCAATTCGGCTCGGTGGCACCGGCGATATTTTGGGCATTTTGGACTTGACGGCAACGGATCTCGGCGCTTTGGCGGGGGATTTCGGATCGATCGCGATCGGGCGCGAAAACGGTAGCAGCTCGTCGATCGCGATCGTCGCACCCATTACTTTCAACAGCCCGCTGACACTTCAAGGCAGCTCGATCGCGATCGACAATCCCCTAAGAACAAGCGGCAGCGCTAGCTTGACTCTCGACGCGCCCCAAACTGATCTCAACGCCAACATTGCCACATCCGGCGGCGATCTCACTTTTACAGGAAACGCATCCCTCAATGCTGACGTGGCTTTGAGCACGGAAGCTACCGGCAACATTCTGTTCTCCGGTAGCCTAGACGGATCTCGCGCCCTGAGACTAGACGCTCAGCGAGTGCTGTTCGGCGGTACAGTGGGTCAAGCTGCACCGCTGGCGAGTTTGACTGTCAACGCCGGTAGTACCGAGGTTTCGGGCAATATTGCGACATCTGGCGACATGAATTTCAATAGTAACGTCACAGTCGATCGCAATGTCGCCCTAACCACCACTACCGGCAATATCGCTTTTGCCAATACCCTCGACAGCACGCCGGGCCGGGCTAATAATTTGACGCTGCGCGCTGGCGGCAACATTACTTTTGGCGGCCTAGTCGGTCAAACTCAGAGGTTGGGCCTGCTCTCGGCTGACGCTGCTAGCGTGACGGCTGCTTCCACAATTACAGCGCGCAGTTTGAGTCTTAACGCGCGAGATTCTGTTACCTTCGGGGGGGACAGCACGGCCGCTTTGGGAGCCGATATCAAGGCAGAAAATGTCCTCTTAGAGGGTAATTTAAGGACGGATGGCGGCAGCGTGAATGTGCAAGGAAGCGGCGAGGTTCGGACTGGCAATATTACCTCGAACGGTGGCAGGATTCGGGTTGAGGGAAATACTGTTGCTGCAGGTGCGATCGACTCGTCATCAGCGGGAACAGGAGGCGCGATCGCTATCCAAAGCAATGCCGGCCCTTTAACTGCGGGAGCTTTGAACGCTTCGGGGGCGATCGGCGGAAATATTGCTGTCACCTCGAAGGCGGGGATTTCCGCTCTAGATATCAACTCCAGCGGCACTTCAAACGGCAACGGCGGGGGCGTCTCCCTGAACGCGACTGGTGACATTCAGTTGGGCTTTATCAACGCTAGAGGCGGCACTGGTAGTACTGGCGGCAGCGTTGATGTGAGCACCCTCGGTTTGTTTCGATCGAACAATGTTTTCAACGATGATATATCGGGCAATATTTCCAGTATTTCTACTACCGGAGGTGCGGGGGCGGGGAGGATCGCAATTCGCCACGGAGGCGGTATCGATCGACCGTTTGTAGTTGGCGACGCGA
The DNA here is from genome assembly GCF_036701505.1 of Microcoleus sp. Pol11C2. Lineage (NCBI taxonomy): Bacteria > Bacillati > Cyanobacteriota > Cyanophyceae > Oscillatoriales > Microcoleaceae > Microcoleus > Microcoleus sp. Pol11C2. The sequence goes on along the minus strand of NZ_JAUBQX010000012.1, from coordinate 3,590 downwards.
TCGACAATGGAACCCGGGGAAGCATTAATGCTGGCGGGGGAAACGCCATTTTGCCCACTTTTTCTTTTGGACAAACTTACACGCAAGGAAGTTTACCCAATCAGATTTCCCTAGTTACGCCGGGTCCGCCCTCTACTCCTGCACCAAGCCCCGAACCAATTCCCGCACCAATTCCCGAACCCATTCCCGCACCAATTCCCGCACCAATTCCCGCACCGCCTCTAGAGTCCGTAAATCCTGATCCGGAGCTGTCATTTCCTGCATCTTTGCAAGTAGAATTGCGATCGCCCAATCGAGACAGAAATTCCCCAATGAGCCAGGATATTTTCGCTCCTTCTCGCAGATTAGATGCGGCAGGTTCGGGAGTTTTAGAATTTGAACAAACCTTTACTCGCGAGTACGAAAAATATCTGGACTTACCCCCAAGAAAGCCGATTACTAATCTATCGGTGATTTACGAAACTCTTCGCAAAAACGAACAAATTACCGGGGTCAAATCTGCAATCATTTATATGAATTGGCTCAGGAGAGCGGATGCAGCCGCAGCCAAAGAAAATGGTTCAGTGCTGGTGGCAAGTCGGGATTTATCTAATCTATTGCCTGTGAGAAAAAACCTCACCTCCGGGCCCCCTCGCCCTTTAGAAGATAAGTTGGCCCAGAGGTTGTCGCCACAGAGCCAAGAAATTCCCGATGTTCCTAACGGGGAGCATTTAGAATTAGTGTTAGTCACAGCTAACGCTCAACCGCTGCGCGTTGTAGTTCCGGCGACAACGCGGTGGCAGGTGTTGCAATTGGCTGATGCCCTGCAAACGGAAATAACTAATCCCAGAAGAAGAAGCAGCATTAGTTATTTGGATTCGGCTCAAAAACTTTATCGCTGGTTAATTGCGCCAATGGCCCCAGAATTGGCCGCTTTAAATATTGACAATTTAATTGTAATTCCGCCAGCAGGTTTGCGGAGTGTGCCCTTTGCTGCTCTTCACAATGGCAAACAATTTTTAGTTGAGCAATACAGTCTTAGCGTGATGCCGAGTCTGAGTTTGACTGATATTGGCTACGACAATATTGCGGATGATGAAGTTTTGGCAATGGGGGCGTCGGTATTTGAAGATAAAGCGCCGTTGCCGGCGGTACCGGTGGAGTTAGAGTCGATCGCGCCGCCAAGTGAAGGAAAATCATTTTTGAATCAAGATTTTACTCTCGGAAATTTGCAAGCTCAGCGGGCAAATCAGCCTTTTGGAATCATTCACTTAGCAACTCACAGCGAATTCCAGCCCGGTGAACCGAAAAATTCTTACATTCAGTTGTGGGATACTAAATTACGTATCGATCAAATGGCACAGTTGCGGTGGAATGAACCGCCGGTGAATCTGTTAGTTTTAAGCGCGTGCAGTACCGCTTTGGGCGACGAAGAGGCGGAGTTGGGGTTTGCGGGTTTGGCGGTAGCTAGCGGTGCTAGATCCGCTTTAGCGAGTTTGTGGGAAGTCAGCGATGATGGGACTTTGGGGCTGATGACTGAATTTTATCGGCAGTTGCGGGCCCCCAGACGCGGTGGCAATTTGATGATTAAAGCGGAGGCTTTGCGGCGCGCGCAATTGGAGATGCTGCGGGGGCGCGTGCGGATTCAAGACGGGATGTTGCGATCCGAAGGGCTTTCTGGGGGTCTAATTTTGCCTCCAGAAATTGCGGCGCGGGGCGATCGAGTGCTTTCGCATCCTTATTATTGGGCCGCCTTTACAATGATTGGCAATCCTTGGTAATGGAGATGTTGAAGGAAGAAGGAAAAAGAGGCGTTGCTGAATCAAGATATCAATAGTGCAGTAACTGAAACATCCTGAAATTTTAGGTAACGTATTTAGGACTTATATCGTTTCCGATGCAACCGGAAACGCTATCAAATGTCTCGGAACTATGATATCCCAATACCCTTTCTAAAATTCCTGAACGAAAGTGGTCAACCGGTGTCCGTAGGTAGATTTTATGTTTTTTTTCACATAAGGCTGTAATTCATCGAGCTCATCGACTTCTGAAATGACCTCGGGGTGATAAGCATCGGCTCGGAGTTTTCCCACAAGTCTTACCCAAGTTATTAGGGTGATTTGATGAACTCCCTTGATTCGTTAATAGTCCGAGAATTCCTACCAGTGACATATATTTTTATACCTTCGGGTTTCACAGTATCACTGTAACCAGGCGTGGGATTCATAATCAGCGATAAATTGACAACCAGATTTGACACAAATGTGCTTCTGTTTGCCTTTTTTATTACGGTTTTTACGGCTGTGGGTTGATTTTCACTGGCTTTCATTGCATGGTGATTCCACCTATTCATACTATAATTCTGCAACGCCAAAATCTCCTAGGAAGCTCAACTGCGAGCGCACTTCACTCTGTTTTGCGGGATTTTGCAGGAAACTGTGGAGCGATGGTACTCCTGACCGGAATTTTTAGCCGTCTTATTTTTAAGAAATGTTAATAAAAAATAACTTTTCTGTTGAAACTTAAGTTTTTCTTAAAGTTGCGGATACTATTATGTATTAGAGGATACATCTACTTAATTAATTAACAATTTCTAAAAAAATAATTGAGTATTAATACTCACAATAGGATGTAAGAATGATTAACTTACCGGGCTACGACATTACCAACCAAATCCATGAAAGTAGTAATTCTTTAGTTTACCGAGGACTGAGAAAGCAAGACAACAAACCGGTAATTATCAAATTTCTCAAACAAGATTATCCGATGCCAGCTTCGTTAGTCAGATACAAGCAGGAATACGAAATTACACACAATCTTAACCTAGAAAGTGTGCCTAAAACCTACAGCTTAGACAGATACCATAACAGTTTGGCTATCATTTTCGAGGATTGTGGTGGAGACTCATTAAAGCTCTTGTTGGCCTCTCATCAACTTACATTAGAAGATTTTTTATTAATATCTATTAAAATAACCAGGGCTTTAGGGGAAATTCATCGACATAAAATTATTCATAAAGATATCAATCCCAGCAATATTATTATTAACTCAAGCACAGGGCGAGTTCAAATTATAGATTTTGGCATCTCTACTGTTTTAAAACGCGAAAATCCTAGCCTGAAAAATCCTAATGTTTTAGAAGGCACTCTTAGCTATATATCGCCCGAACAAACAGGTAGAATGAACCGGGCGATAGACTACCGCACTGATTTTTACTCATTAGGAGTCACTTTTTATGAACTGCTAACCCGGCAATTGCCCTGGGATTACAGCGATGCAATGGAATTAATCCACTGTCACATTGCCAAACAAGCAGTACCGCCCCACCAAATCAATCTAGAAATTCCTAAAGCTGTTTCTAATATTGTGATGAAGCTATTAGCGAAAACCGCTGAAGCCAGATATCAAAGCTCTTGGGGAATTATCGCTGACTTAGAAGAATGCCTAGAACAATTAAAAACTACGGGAGGAATTGCAGATTTTGCCATCGCACAAAAAGATATTACAGATAAGTTTCAAATACCTCAAAAACTCTACGGGAGAGAAACAGAAGTTGAAACCTTATTAGCAGCCTTTGAGCGAGTCAGCAGGGGCAGCACCGAAATGATGCT
>NZ_JAUBQX010000011.1:0-125028 GCF_036701505.1 Microcoleus sp. Pol11C2 | reverse complement strand
TATTCATTTTTTTTGTCATAATCAAGTATTGCATATAATTGTACCGTACTCATGATAATGATTTAGGATTGCTATAGATGGATTGATAGGTGGTTTAAACAAACAAGATTTGATAGTTATAGCCGCTAGAGCATCAATGGGAAAGACTTGGCTGGCTTGCTATTTAGCCAATTGGATAGCTATGCAATACTCATTACCAGTAGTTTTTTTCAGTGCTGAGATGAGTGAAGAGCAACTAAGCAAGCGATTTCTAGCTATGCACTCCAAAATTAATTCTCAGCGCTTAATTCGCAATCAAGTTTACAAAGATGAGTGGAAACCTCTTACTAAGGCACTAGGAACGGTTAGTGATTTACCAATTATTATCGATGACACTCCTGCTAGCAGTCAAAACCCAGCTAAGATGCGCTCCATTCTTCGCCGCGTTTGCGCCGAACGAGGAAAACTGGGGCTGGTGGTTCTTGATTATATCCAGAAACTAGGAGATAGAGGGGCGGCTAATCGCGCTCAGGCTGTTGGAGCAATTACCGGACACTGCAAGGATATGGCTAAGGAATTCGATGTTCCTTTTGTAGCTTTAGCGCAGATCAATAGAGGCGTGGAAGGGCAATCTAATAAGCGCCCGTTTATGAGTGATATCAAAGATTCCGGCGATATCGAGCAGGATATGGATTTGGGCTTGCTTCTGTACCGGGATGAGTATTATCACTCAAACACAGAGGACAAAGGAGTGATGGAAATAAATGTAGGGAAGAACCGCAACGGCCCTACAGGTACTTGCAAGGCTTTGTTTAGCCCGGAAACGGGCCAATTCGGTGACACTAAAGCGAGGTAAGCCTTGTTAGTAAAAATTTTCATTATTTTGAAAGGCTTTTTGATCTCGTTTTAGGTTTTTGTGGTATTAGTTGAATAAACAAAACTAGCTCCACCCATAAACGGTGCAGGTACAAGCGGCAAACTTTGATACCCTGCCCGTTTAGCTTGGAGCTTCCTACCCCCCGTTAAGGAGGTGAAATTTTTGTGTCTAATTTTGACACTGAACTGATGATAAATGCTGGTGCTTTACAAAGTCAAGCTAGCTTCTTGAGTGAGTTTGAGCCATCGCAGAACAAAGAATCCGCGAAAAATGGGTCTACTGTTTTGAGACTAGACAATGAAAAGCTGCTGATTTTGCTGGTTGTTGACCAATTTGATGGAATTGGTGCAAAGGAACTCGGCGAAAAAATAAATCTCTCTAGGTACGCCGCGTTAGCTCATTCAAAACAGTTAATGGAAATGAATCTCCTTACAGCGGATTTAATTCCATCCTCAAAGACAGGAATTAAATCTGCTTACTCGTTTCATCTCGCTCCTGGCGCACCCAGGGAAGCACTTTATACTGCTGCTAAGCAAAAAAAGCTGAAATTACCGAAGTTTTTGGAAAATAAAATTGAGGAGCAATATCCATCAGCTAAGAATCCTATTCAGTCTCCAGATTTAAAGACTAACTTGCCTGAGTTAACTTTGCCTGAAAACCAAATGACCGAACTTTGCTCTCTTAAGGTTCGCTTGCTGACTTTACCTGTGAAGGTACGCAAAATTCTTATGCTGGTTGAATCTGATGGAATTACGACATCAGCAATAGCTCAAGGAATTAGCTGCGAAAAAACGACTGCTCATAAATACCTTAAGCAATTGTTCGATTTAGGTTGGCTTACCCGCACATCAAAAAAAAATGTTACTCGCGGATACGAACATCTCTATTTTCTTGCTTCTGGTTTAACAAAAGAGTCGATTCAGGCAGCGTTAGACCTGCCAGAATCAAAGGTGTTGACTGAGCAAGCCCCACAGGAAGCAGAGTTTGAAGTTAGCCCTGCGTCCACCCCTCAAGAAACCTCACCTCAAAGCAACATCCCAAACCTTATGCAAACAGAATCCACTGATCATCAAGGTAATCCTACTCAATCCGCTGAAGATGTCCCAGCAGTGATGCAAGCAATACGCGAGCTTGTAGTTCTGTACCGCAAAGTTACTGAGCTCGAACACAATCTGCGTGCTATGGGAGGTGAAAAAGCTGAGGAATTGATAAACACGCTTCGAGGTGAAAAATTTGAGGCTGATAGGTAAGCGTATTTACCTATCAGCCGTCATGGGTCGCGCAGGTTTGCCAGTCGGGAGTCCTAAACCACTGCTGAGGGGTTCAATTCCCCTGCGATCCACACAACACACTTATTTTAGCCGTGTACTGACGGGGTGACAACCAACTTGAAAGCGTAGCCCGACTATGGTTTAAGCCAATTAAGGTCAAAAAAGATGAGGACGGCGATGCCTATGGCTGGCGAAGCCTGAGCTACTTTTTCTGGTTTGGACAAGGGAGTTGGAAACTTTCGGGCGATCGCAATCATCTTTATAGTCAATAGACTTGTGATAATCGGTGCGAGCTTTTGTAGGTTAAGGAAGCTCAAAGCTTTATCTATCACCGGTTTCAGATATTAATTTTGTAGAGATGGCAAATTGGCAGAAAATAATTATATAGTTATGCTTACTGTTTTCTAGATATCAAGATATCTAGAAAAGATATTTTTCTAACAGCTCCAGACAGTTTTTGGAACGATACTACAAACTTACGCGGGGCAAGGAGCATAAAAAAGTCGAATTAAATGTAGGTCAGGGGTGGAGCTGACATTGATTTAATTATCCACAGTGGCTCAAAGTCTTAGAGCCTAAGCCATTGGGCTAGATAAAAACTGTCCGAACTATTGTTATAAGAGACATTAATATTATATCTGAAATATGTTTTAATGTTTATTATTGTTGTTGATGGGCTACAATAAACATAGAATATTAAAAACACCGCAGTTTTTTGATAATGCTAAAATTTCAGTCAAAAATAAAAAATAGAAAATCGCCTACTGTACTCGATGTTTTTTGCGGGGCAGGTGGGATGAGTTTAGGCTTTCAAAATGCTGGCTGCGAAATCTTAGGGGGAATTGATAAAAATCCTCATGCTATAAAAACTCATCATAGAAATTTTCCTAACTGTAAACTGATGCGTGATGCTCAGTCTATCGAATCTATTACTGATTTTAGTAAACTAAAACTTGAGCCGGGAGAAATTGATATTTTAATTGGGGGGCCACCCTGTCAAGTATTTTCGGCAGTAGGCATTGGTAAAATGAAGTCTTTAGGCAAACACATTGAAAGTGATGCTAGAAACTTTTTATATGAAGAATTCATTAAGTTTGTTCGCTATTACAAACCTTTATTTTTTGTAGTTGAAAATGTTAATTATCTCCTCAATCACTGGGTATTTCCTACTTTAAAAAAAGATTTAGAACATGGATTAACTGGAAAAAGTTATGATTACCCAGGCTATGATCTTAGCTACCAAATTTTAACCGCTTCTGATTATGGTGTTCCTCAAATACGAAAACGCTTATTTATTGTTGGTAGGCGTAAAGATGCCAATCTAGCTTTCGAGTTTCCAGAGCGGAATACAGATCCTCCTGTCTCTGTAGGGGAAGCAATTGAAGATTTACCCGCATTAAAGCCTCTATGTTTACCTTTGAAGAAAAAAAGCACTGCACCAAAGCAAGTTGACTCTCCTAAAGCTTACAATTTTTCTCCTAAATCCGAGTATCAAAAGCGAATGAGAATTCAATCTGATGATATGGTAATGAATCATATTTGTCGCTCGCATAATGATAAAGACTTGCATATATTTAGCATCATGCCTCAAGGAGGTAAGTATAAAAATATACCTGATGAGTTAAAACGCTACAGCGATCAGACTTTTGAGGATAAGTATAAACGCTTAGACTGGGACAAACCCTCATGGACACTAACGGCACATATGCAGAAAGATTGTTTAGCCTATATCCATCCAACACAAACCAGAAGTATCTCTGTAAGAGAGGCTGCTAGACTTCAGAGTTTCCCCGATCACTTCGTTTTTGATGCGCCGATGACGAGAATGTTTGAGTTAGTGGGAAACTCTGTTCCACCTCTTTTAGCAGAAGCTATCGCTAACGTTATTGTTAAACAAGTGCAAACTTACTATGAAACACACCCAAACCCTATTCAAATGACGTTATTTTAGTGGGATCTAGCTTTAGTCAGGCATTTAGATAGCTGGTAAGCATGGTTGGTAAGCAAGCTAATCAAAAATAGGATATTACTGAACCCGATAAGTCGGAAATTCTGGACTCATTGTAAGCTTTTGGATAGAATGTCCAGACGGAGATCGCTGAGCTTATTGAAAATGAAATCAATAAAGTCTCAAATTGATATGGATCTTTTTAGGTCAATCAGACTTGGGAATAGCGATCAGTCCCTACGAAGTGAAATTATTGTACATTCTTAAGTTATGATTTGGATGCAGCTAACCAGATAACAGAGTCTACTGCTGATTAGAGTTAAGAAATTCATGCCCCAATCAATATCTCAGTCCAATACCCCACCTCTTCGTCTTCGTCCAAGAGCACGCATCTTGCGTACTTTGGGTGATGAATTAATCAGTAGCGAGACTGTTGCTGTTATTGAGCTGGTCAAGAACGCTTATGATGCTGATGCCAAAAGGGTATTAGTACGTTTTCACGAACCGCTCAAGATTGGCGAGGGCAGGATTGAGATTATTGATAGTGGCAATGGTATGTCATTAGAGACAATTCAGAATACTTGGATGGAACCTGCTACGCTAGCTAAAAAGCGTCAAAAGCGAAGCGCGAGGCTGGGACGCCGTGTATTGGGAGAAAAAGGAATTGGTCGTTTTGCCTCCTCTCGGCTGGGAAATTTTCTTGAGGTCGTGTCACGCGGCATAGAAACAGATCGTGAAGTTCGAGTAATCTTTGACTGGAGTCAGTTTGATAATGAGCAGAAGTACCTTGATGAAATAGAGGTTTTGTGGGAGGAGACTGCTCCGCAAGAAATATGTCCTAGAGGGACAATACAGGAATTATGGAATGACGAACGGCAGCCAGGTTCCGAGGAGCTAAATCACGGCACAATCTTGCGTATGGAAGGCTTACGGGCAGCTTGGGATAGGAAGCAGTTGCAAGACCTGCGTCAAGGTTTGTCTCGCTTAGTTTCACCTTTTTTTGATAGTGATGAATTTCAAATTCGTTTGGATTTACCTGAAGTGTTTGACTCACTATCTGGTATTATCAAACCGCCCGAATCACTGAGCCATCCGCACTACAGCATCAATGGAAAAGTTAATAATAAAGGCGCTTATAGTCTGAACCTCAAGCTAAAAGGACAAGATGATATAACTACAATAGAAAACACATTTACTTTTCCTAATAACCGTCAGCCGCAATGTGGACCATTTTCCATTGAATTACGAGTTTGGGATCGTGATGACTTACCTATTGAACATGGCTCAACGCTCAAAGATGTACGTCGCGATCTAAATGACGCTGCTGGTATCAACATTTATCGAGATGAGTTTAGAGTTCTTCCGTATGGCGAACCCCGAAATGATTGGCTAAGACTAGATATCCGTCGAGTTAACAATCCTACTCTGCGTATATCCAACAACCAAGTTGTGGGTTATATCCTCATCTCCGCTGATGATAATCCCCAGTTAAGAGATCAGAGTAATCGGGAAGGATTAATTGAAAGTCAAGCATTTGAGGATCTGCGTCAGTTGATTACGATGGTACTGAGTGAACTGGAAACTCGACGGTACAAAGTTCGTCATTCAAATCAAGCTGAAAATGATAATTCTGATAGTGAGGAGAGCGAGAAGCCAGCTAATCAACCTCTAGGTGCTTTTTCTAACCTGAACTTAAAGCGTGTTCGTAAGTTGATAGAACAGCGATATCCTGATGACGCTCAGTTGCTAGCTCAGGTAGAAGAGCAAGAAAAAGAGTTTGATAGACAGATTGAAGCAGTTCAGGAAACTTTATCCCGATATCGACGGCTTTCTGTACTAGGACAGTTGATTGATTCTGTACTTCACAATAGTCGCGCACCACTAGCAAAAGTTCGGAATGAAGCTGATTTAGGGTTACGAGATATTAAGCGTTTCAACAATACTTCTATTAATAGTGGAACAACAATTGAAAGAATTAAAAAACGTATTGAAACTATTTTATTACAAGTAGAAAATTTGGCAGAACTTTTTAGAAGAATTGAGCCTTTTGGAGGTCGAAAAAGAGGACGACCTACTAAGGTCCAACTGGAAACAATAATTGCGGATGCCTTTTCTGTTCTGGGCGAGGAAATTACCAGGGCTGGAGTCAAAGTTAGCTTACCTAAAACTAACACCGAGGTAACAGTAGAACCAACTGAAATTCAAGAAATAATTATTAATCTGCTACAGAATAGCATATATTGGTTAGAGAAAGTTCCAAAAGAGGAACGACAAATCATTGTACAAATACAGCGTCTAGAATCCAACTGTGTGGAAATTTGTTTTTCTGATAGTGGACCTGGAGTTAAGCCTGAAATTAGAGAACACATTTTTGATCCTTATTTTTCTAGTAAACCTGATGGCATTGGATTAGGGTTGGCAATTGTTATTGAAATTATCAGGGAGTATTACAATGGGGATTTGGAATTACGAAGTAATGGACCTTTGTCGGGTGCTACTTTCCTTGTAAAATTACGCAAACGGGTGTGATATGGCTAACGAAACAAGCTGGCGACTGTTGTTTGTAGATGATGATAAAGAAATTTGTGCACAAGTAAAGGAGTTTTTTGAGTATGAGGAATTTATTACTGATGGCGAGGCCTCTGTACAGGTTACAACTCTCACTTCTTTTAAAGAAGCGCTTAACATCCTAGAAAATGGTCGCTTCGATCTGATCATTCTAGATGTCAGGCTGGAATCAAATGAGCTGCAGGCAGAAGAAGCTGGAATTTCTACTCTAGAAGCTATCAAACGAAAACGCTTTATCCCGATTGTATTTTATACAGGGGTAGCACATTTAGTACGTTCCTTTGAAACTCCTCTAATTAAAGTGGTAGAGAAAACAGAGGGGTTACAACGTCTACAAGATGTAGTGAAGGAAATCTTTACAACTCGACTCCCTGCTGTCAACCGAGCATTAATCAGACATTTAGAGACAGTTCAGCGAGACTATATGTGGGAGTTTGTAGCAACACATTGGGAGGAGCTTAGTGACACAAATGATGATCATGCTGGGTTGGCTTACCTCCTAGCACGCAGACTTGGGGTTTCTTTGTCCGGTTCTGGAATTTATCAACTTGCTGAAGACTTGGGCGGGTCTATTAATACTGTCATCAAGGAGGGTTGCGTACACCCAATGCAGTATTATGTAATGCCACCGCTCCACTTGGCACATCCCTTAGCAGGAGACATTTACAAAGAAAATATTGAAGAACAGGCCAAATACTGGATAATACTCACTCCATCCTGTGACTTTGCTCAAAAGAAAGTTCAGGAAGTGTTGTTTGCCCGATGCGAATTACTGAGTGATCAAAAAGAGTATAAAGCATGGCAATCCAATCTGCCAAGCTCTAAATCTAATGAAGAAAAACTAAAAGCAATTTTAAAAAATAATCGACAGCAATCTCAACCTGAACGTTTCTATTTTCTACCTGGTACTTTGGCTTTGCCAGATTTGTTGGTAGACTTTCAACAACTGAAAACTCTACAGTGTGAGGAACTCGAAAAGCAGATTCAACAAAAAATCTGGGAGCGAGTTGCCTCACTCGACAGTCCATTTACCGAAGCACTATTGGCCCGTTTTACCCGCTATCTAGGACGCCTAGGAACACCCGATTTAGACCTTGATATGGTTATGAATAAACTCCGCAATAGGGCTAATTAATATTAGATAATAGTTAGAAGTCTAATAATTTTATTATTCAATATTTTACTAGCGGCGGTTTTTCTGGTAAGACAGTTTGGGGGCAACAAATTAGAGCGATCGCAACAAATTTGAGTAACGCCCTATTGAGAATTCAGCCAGCCCCCCAGCAAATACCCAAAACGATGTTTAAGGCAGTACGGCTAACGCAGCAAGATTAGAGGGTCACATTTGCCATAGACAGAAAGAACCTGCTATAAATATAGCCCCTAACAGTTTCAGGAGTGCTGTTACCCTTTTGATCTGTTTTAGCTAAGAGACTAAAATATTGATTTTACGTTGTAAGCATACAAACAAAGTAAAATTCTTTCATAGCAAAGCTTTGTTGTTGTTAGCTATAGATAAAAAGTCAGCGGCGGCAAAATACCCGGCAAACGCCTCGCCAACATAGTCTTACCGCTCCCTGGCGGCCCTACAAAAATTAAATTGTGTCCCCCCGCCGCCGCAATTTCCAAAGCCCGCCGCGCGTGAGTTTGCCCCTTTACATCCTTTAAATCTAAACCCGGAAACCGGGTTTTTGCTAACTCTTCTCGACCTTTTACTTCTACAGGCGAATAAGCTTCAGGATTGTTCAAAAAATCAGTAACTGCAAAAATATTCTCAAAACCATAAACAGATATTCCGTGCACCAAAGCCGCTTCTTGCGCGTTACCAGCCGGTACAACCAACCCTGAAATACCCATTTTTTGAGCAGCAGCGGCGATCGGCAAAACCCCAGCCACAGACCGCAAACTCCCATCTAAAGAAAGTTCCCCTAAAAACAAATAATCTCCCAAAAGTTGACCGCTGACTTGTTCCGATGCTGCTAAAATGCCAATGGCGATCGGCAAATCAAAACTCGGCCCCTCCTTCCGCAAATCCGCCGGAGTCAAATTAATCACAATACTCCGCATCGGAAAACCATATCCCGAATTTTTTAGCGTAGCCTTAACTCTTTCTTTAGCTTCTTGCACCGCAGAATCTGGCAACCCCACAACCACAATTTTCGGTAGCCCGCCTGACACATCAGCCTCAACACCAACCTTTACCGCGTCAATTCCAACGATCGATGCACTCCAAACCCTAGCAAGCATTTTTCTTAATCCTTAATTTGCCTGTCCTTGATTCATCATCTATTATGATTAACAATGACTAATGAATATCGGGAGAGGCAAGAAAAACTTTTCCTTGCCTCTTCTTTTTCTCCTCTTCCTTCTCTCCTGCTGGGTCTTCCCTCGACCCTCTTCCCCTTCCCCCTTCCCACTTCCGACCTCTTCCTTCTTCCCCCTTCCCACTTCCGCCCTCTTCCTTCTTCCCTCTTCCTTCTTCCTTCTTCCTTCGTTAACACCCATGACAACTCAAGAAACGCTTTTCAGCAAAATCATCCGCAAAGAGATTCCGGCAGACATCGTTTATGAAGACGACTTGGCCCTCGCGTTTAGAGATATCCATCCGCAAGCACCCGTCCACATCCTTGTCATTCCCAAACAGCCTATTGCCAAATTAGCCGATGCCGAGTCCGAAGATCATGCTCTCATGGGACACCTGCTGCTGACTGTCAAACGAGTAGCAGAACAACTCGGACTTAGCAACGGCTATCGCGTCGTCATTAATAGTGGCAGCGACGGCGGCCAAACTGTAGACCACCTGCACCTTCACATTCTCGGCGGACGGCAGATGAAGTGGCCCCCAGGCTAAAGCCTAATTTTTACGCCGAACTTGCGGACTCATCCTCAGAAACCCGGTTGATTTCTATTGCCAAGCGCCTCAGAAACCGGGTTTCTTTTTTCGTCAATAACCCGGTTGATTCGAGATTATTGAGAATGCAGCCCGATCGCACTAGAAACCCGGTTTTCAGTATTCTCCCGATAAAAATTTCCCCTCTCAGAATCTACCGATGATATGTAAATAAATATTACGAATCATCTCTGCACGACCTAATTAACAGATATTTAAATTAAAAGAGAATCGACCTGAACCAAAATAATTTGCTAGAACTGCTGAAACAACCTACAGACAATAGATTCAGTTCTTCTGGCCGCTGTATTTAACCCGTTTAATGTGTAATTTTTCTTTGTAAAAAAATACAAATATTTACTAATAATCAAGCTTTTGTAAAAGTTTGTAAAATGTTTAAATTGTCAGCAGTAATCCCTTGGCAAACTTTAGTGAATAGTGTTACTAATATAAGCGTGGGGCATTCCCACAACGAACCTTGAAAATTCAATTAAGCCATCATAAACCAAATGACAACAACCGTACAGCGTCGCGAAAGCGGCAACGTTTGGGAACGGTTCTGCGAGTGGGTAACTAGCACTGACAACCGGATTTACATCGGTTGGTTCGGCGTCTTGATGATTCCCACCTTGCTGAGTGCCACCATTTGCTACATCATCGCCTTCATCGCTGCTCCTCCAGTAGACATCGACGGCATCCGCGAACCAGTAGCAGGTTCCTTGATGTACGGCAACAACATCATCACAGGTGCTGTTGTTCCTTCATCGAATGCCATTGGCTTGCACTTCTATCCCATCTGGGAAGCAGCTTCCCTCGATGAATGGTTGTACAACGGCGGCCCTTACCAATTGGTAGTATTTCACTTCCTCATTGGCGTTTTCTGCTACATGGGTCGTGAATGGGAACTGTCCTACCGCTTAGGTATGCGTCCTTGGATCTGCGTCGCTTACTCTGCACCAGTTGCAGCAGCCACCGCAGTATTCTTGATTTACCCGATCGGACAAGGCAGCTTTTCTGACGGTATGCCCTTGGGTATCTCCGGCACATTCAACTTCATGATCGTGTTCCAAGCCGAGCACAACATCCTGATGCACCCCTTCCATATGTTGGGAGTTGCTGGTGTCTTCGGCGGTGCTCTGTTCTCCGCCATGCACGGTTCCTTGGTAACATCTTCTTTGGTTCGGGAAACAACCGAAACTGAATCTTTGAACTACGGTTACAAATTCGGTCAAGAAGAAGAAACCTACAACATCGTCGCAGCCCACGGCTACTTCGGTCGGTTAATCTTCCAATACGCGAGCTTTAACAACAGCCGTTCTTTGCACTTCTTGTTAGGTGCATGGCCAGTTGTCGGTATCTGGTTTACCTCTTTGGGTATTTCCACGATGGCGTTTAACTTGAACGGTTTCAACTTCAACCAATCGGTTATCGACTCGCAAGGTCGCGTGATCAATACTTGGGCTGATGTCATCAACCGCGCTAACTTGGGTATGGAAGTAATGCACGAGCGCAATGCTCACAACTTCCCTCTCGACTTGGCTGCTGGTGAAGTCACCCCAGTAGCAATGGTTGCTCCTTCGATCAACGGCTAAATTTAGCTTTTGATTTAACAAAAAGCGCTCCTAGAAATAGGGGCGCTTTTTGTTTTGGCAAGTAGAATTGGAGAGATTTTTTTCTGTTAAATCCGTTAAATCCGTTAAATCCCATACACTGCGCCTTGCCGAACTTCCCGATCTATCTGATATATTGATTAAGAATTATTATTTGTGGCAATCATCAAAGTGGCGATATTTAACAGGCACAAATTTGAAAAACTCGTGGTTCATAAATCCAAAACATTAGCCTGGGCGATCGCATTTTTGAGCGGCATTTTGATGGCATTGACAACCGCACCAGTAAATGCTTGGCTATTGGCTTGGGTAGCATTAGCTCCCCTGTGGATTTTGGTTGTTAGTTATGAAAGGCCTGTTCAAGAAGTAAAACAACCAAAATTTTTCCTTCTTCCTGCTTCATTCTTCCTTCTTCCTTCACTCTGGGGAATTGGCTATCACGGATTAGCTTTATCTTGGATTATGGGAATTCACCCGATGACTTGGTTGGGAGTTCCTTGGTGGCCGAGTTTGGCGATCGCACTTTTTTGCTGGGCATTCATTGCCCTCTGGGGAGCCGCCTTAGTCGCCGTTTGGGCGTGGCTATTTGTAATTTTCAACTCCCTCACTTTACAAGGTAAAAATCCTATTGTTATTCTTAACTCCTCCCCTTTACAAGGGGGGGCTGGGGGGGGTAAAGCTCAATTTTTAGCATTAACTCGCGTTTTAATTGGCACAGCTTTGTGGTGCGCCTTAGAAAGTATTTGGAGTACAGGTTCCCTGTGGTGGACATCCCTATCATATACGCAAAGCCCGCACAATTTAGCAATATTGCACCTCGGTCAACTCTCCGGACCTAGCGCAGTAACAGCCGCTATTGTAGCAGTAAATGGCTTAATCGCCGAAGCTTTTATTGAAGGAAGAAAGAAGAAGGAAGAAGGAAGAAGGAAGAATTGGATTGCTTATATTGTGCCTGCGAGTTTGTGTTTAGTTTTGCATATTGCAGGATGGAGCTTATACAACCGCCCTTTGAATCCAGAAGCTGCAACCGCTTTAAAAATTGGCATTATTCAAGGCAATATTCCTAACGAGATTAAGTTTGAATCAGGGGGCTGGCGCCGCGCTTTGGAAGGTTACACCACTGGATACAAACAGTTAGCAGACAAGAAAGTCGATGCTGTGTTAATTCCAGAAACGGCTTTGCCTTTTATCTGGACAAACGAGTATCAACGTTCTATTCTTTCCTTTTACCAAGCTATTCTCGAACGTGGCGTTGTGGCTTGGGTGGGAGGCTTCGCCCAGCAAGACAATAGTATCACTAACAGCTTATTGGCGATCGCTCGCACTGGAGAAATTGTCGGCCGCTACGATAAACTAAAGCTCGTACCTTTAGGGGAATATATCCCTTTTTACAACATCTTAGGCGGGATTATTAATCGGCTTTCTCCCTTAGATGCTCATTTAGTACCCGGCAATTCTAAACAATTGTTTGATACGCCATTTGGCCGCGCCATTGTCGGAATTTGTTACGATTCGGCGTTTGCGGAAATTTTCCGATATCAGGCGGCGAATGGAGGCGAATTTATGATCACCGCTTCCAACAATGCCCATTACAAACCGCCCATGTTGGATCAACATCATGCTCTCGATGTAATGCGAGCAATTGAAACTGATAGATGGGCAGCTATCGCAACTAATACGGGTTACTCTGCTTTTGTAAATCCTCGCGGCGAGACGGTTTGGAAGTCGAGAATTAATACCTATGAAGTCCGAGATGCTACTATTTATCGCCGACAAACTCAAACTTTGTACGTGCGGTGGGGAGATTGGCTGACACCTGTATTGTTAGTATTGGCTGGGTTAATGCGGTTTATTGTTAAAGATTAACCCCAAGCTTTTAGATTTTAGATTTTATCTACCCATCTAAAATCTAAAATCTAAAATCTAAAATCGAATGACTTTACTTATCTTTCACCTGTTCGTGAACGCTAGGAGATAAAGAAATTAAATCGTCGATATTGCGCTGCATGGCAGCACAAATATTGTCCAAAGGCAAATCATTAGCATCGTGTCCGAAGGGATTTTCTATTTCAATGCCGATTTCTTCGATGCCGAACAAAGTAAAACTAATTAAAGCCACAATAGGGCCGGTTCCCCAAGTCAAATCGTTTACCATTTGAAAGGGCAGTGCCAAACAGTAAAGCAACAATAGTTGTTTCAAGTGAATCGCGTAAGCCAAAGGGATAGGCGTCTTCAAAATCCGCTCGCAGCCGCCTAATACATCAATCATAGAGTTGAGCAATTGATTCATACCTGTTAACTGATAGACATCGAGGCAATTGCGCTCATACTGCTCGTGCATATAATCCTCAATCCAAAAGGCAATTTCTAGGGGCGGATTGTTCATCGATTTGAGCTTGTGGTACTGCGCTGGGGACATTAACGGCTCCAACTCTGGATTGACTGATTGTTGCCGCAAGTGCAGTTTCATCGCCACTGCAAAGGCAGGTAACAGGCGCAGGGCTGACTTTTTTAAGTCTATATCCTGCGGGTCTTTTTCCTCAATTGCTACCCAGATTTGGCGCGCCAAATTGCGGACGTTGTTGACTAAAGTTCCCCACATTTTTCGACCTTCCCAAAATCGTTCGTAGGCTGTATTTGTCCGAAAAACTAACAGTAAACCCAGGACAATACTCGGTACAATACTCGACAAAATGGGCATGGACACCGGCAACTTTAAAAAGTGCAGCAGGGAAATAAAAACTCCAAAGCCGCCGCACAGCAAAACGCGGGGCAAAATTGAGGGAATGACAGACCCCCGAACCTGTAATGCAATTTTAAACCAACGTGGTCGATCGCCACTCATGCAAGTCTCCTCATTAAATTAAATTAGCCCCGCCCTAGCACGGGCGGCAAATGCCTGGTAAACTTAGTTCTTCTGCTCCCGCCAGTCGATTTGAGATTCGAGATTTTAGATTGACTCCACAGATAAATCTGGGGCGTTGGAACTAGGGTCTAAAATTTTTTGGTCTCCACGACTGCTAGCAGGGCTTATATCCCTATTTGGGTGGGGTGAGAGCTTCCAAAAAAAGCTTTCCTACAAACAACCTTTGGATTTTACCCAAAAAACTCATCTTTAGGCTCAATTTAAAATCTAAAATCTACAATTGATTGACGCAGTGACTTAATTCGGTAAGATTAACTATGTATATTTAAACCTCAGCTTCCGTGCAAGAGATACCGACATCTGTGCCTCCGCATTTTCACCGATTGCCAAACCAACGGTGGCAAATTTATTCGCCTCAAACACAGCAAGCCGAACAGTTTGCCGCCGAAATCGGTTTGTCGCCCTTGCTGGCACAGGTACTGATTAACAGGGGCATCGATTCTCTCAATGAAGTGCAAGAGTTTATCGAACCGGAATCTCTGGTTTTGCCCGCGCCAACCGATGAGTTTCCAGATTTGGCTGCGAGTGTCAAATTGTTGCGGGAGGCGATTTCCGGAGGGCAAAAAATTGCGATTTGCGGCGACTACGATGCTGACGGGATGACGAGCACGGCTTTGTTGCTGCGAGCTCTCAGGGCTCTGGGCGCGAATGTCGATTATGCTATTCCCAGCCGGATGCGAGAAGGTTATGGGATTAACGATCGCATTGTAGAAGAATTTCACTCGGAAGGTGTCGCTCTCATTCTCACGGTTGACAACGGAATTACAGCTTACGGCCCGGTTGCTAGAGCGCGAGAACTCGGTGTCAAAGTTATTATTACAGACCACCACGATTTGCCGCCAAAACTGCCGCCGGCCGATGCTATTCTCAACCCGAAATTAATCGCGGAATCTTCACCTTATCGCGGTTTGGCTGGCGTAGGCGTTGCTTATGTTTTGGCGATTACTTTGGCGATTGATATGAAAAAAGTTGGGGGTTTGGTGAATCCCCTGCTGGAGTTATTTACTTTAGGAACTATTGCGGATTTAGCACCTTTGACGGGAGTTAATCGGCGCTGGGTGAAGCGAGGTTTGCGGCTGTTGCCTCACTCGCAATTGGCGGGTATTCAGGCTTTGATTCAGGTGGCTGGAGTGCAGCCGGGAAGTGCGGAAATTCCCTCAATTCTTAACTCGCAAAATAAAACTAATAATTCCTTAAAGCCTGAAGATATTGGTTTTAGGCTGGGGCCCCGGATTAATGCTGTGGGGCGGCTGGCTGACCCTCAAATTGTGATAGAGTTGCTGACTACGGACGATCGCGAATTGGCTCTTAAAAACGCGATGCAGTGCGAACAAATCAATCAGCGCAGGCAGGAGTTGTGCCAGGAAATTGAGCAGGAAGCCATTGCTTGGTGCGAGGAAAGTAATCTCGACTTGCAGCAAGAACGAGTTTTAGTTGTCGTGCAACCGGGTTGGCATCACGGGGTGATCGGGATTGTAGCTTCTCGGTTGGTGGAACGCTACGGCGTACCTGTGTTTATCGGTACTTTTGAGGATGAGGCTGTAGGGGCGGTGGCCCATAAAATTATCAGGGGTTCGGCGAGGGGAATTCCTGAGTTTAATGTATTTGACGGGCTGAATTTTTGCGCTGATTTATTAACTAAATTTGGCGGACACAAAGCGGCTGGCGGTTTTTCTATGCCGGCCCAGAATCTCGAACAATTTCGCAATCAACTGTCAATTTTTGCCAATCAATGCTTGCAGCCAGAACACCTAAAACCGCTGGTTTCAGTTGACGTGCGAGCAGATTTGGCTGAGATTAATCTCGACCTTTACCGACAAATTGATGCTCTGGAACCTTGCGGGATTGAAAATAAGGCTCCTGTCTTTTGGACGCCTAATGTTTGCATAACTGAACAGAAAATTGTTGGTAAAGGAGGTCACGTTAAACTAACTGCAACTCAAGATGGAAATGTATCGGCTAGTGTGAAGGCAATTGCTTGGCGTTGGGGCGAATATTTTCCTTTGCCTCGGCGGGTTGATATTGCTTACCGATTGCGGGAAAATAGTTTTAATGGCAAGACATCGGTTGAGTTAGAATTGTTTGGCGTTCGGCTACCGGCAAATGCTGCTACTTCCAGGCCACCGAGGTTCGGAAAAGTTGAGTTTGATTATTGCGATCGCACTTATTCTTGCAGTCTGTCTCCCGCCGGATCGATCGAGGAATTGAGAATTCGCAACTCTCAAGGGCAAGTTCTGGCTGTTGCACCCGGACAAAACATCGGTTTGTTAGGTAACTCCCGCAAAGATGCTAGAGAAGTCGATGTATCTCTACCTTTTTTTGAGAATTTGATTCAAACTGCTAAACACGCCCTGGGTATTTGATAACTCGGTATTTGATCGGAAAGCTCGTGCAGCAGGGAAAATTGGCGATCGAGCCTTGTGAATTTTGCATCATTTAAAACTCAAAACTCCCAACTCTCGATCGCCCCGGAGCGTGCTATAATTACAGGTCGCCGCCTTTAGCTGCCAAGAGAAAAATCACGATCGGGCCAGAAAGCACGACGGCTGCGAGTAAAGCTACCTGAACAATGAGTTGGTAGTCTACACCACCCAGACCACTGAAAAGATCGGTTATAAAGTCCATTTGTCCTCCTGACTGTAGTGATTAAGTCTAGATTGTTGAATTAGAAAATCCGCTTCTGATTTTACCGGGCGATCGACCATATTTTTTAAGGAACTTTACAAAATTCAACAAAATGTAAACTACGATCAACCTCTCAGTCACAGGAAACCAGGGACTTGATGCCCCTTCCCGGAAACTCCCCCCAATCTAAAATCTAAAATCTAAAATCGAACCGCCCCTTCGGAATCTCCGTCTCCGGCGCTGGCAATTGATATACTTTAAGAGCCCCAATCTCCTAAAGTTTGGCATTTACCCGATTATGCTCCGAATCTAAAATCTAAAATCTAAAATCTAAAATCTAAAATCAAACTATGGCTACTTGGCGTTGCGTAAAGCAGTGCGGTGCTTGTTGTTACCTCGACCCAACAGAGCGCCCAGACTTAGACGAGTATTTATCTGAAGACGAATTAGCGCTCTATTTGAGCTTAGTCGGAGAGGACGGTTGGTGTATCAATTTTGACAGAGCGACGCGAGAATGCGGAATTTACGCCGATCGACCGCGCTTTTGTCGGGTAGACTCAGAGGTGTTTCAGGAAATGTACGGCGTTGAGTCGGCCCAATTGAACGATTTCGCGATCGAGTGCTGCTTGGAGCACATTGAAGATCTTTATGGCGATCGATCTTTGGAAATGATCCGCTTTACCTCTGAAGTCGGAATTCTCGCCTTACCTGACGGTGTTTCGTAATTGCGGGATAATTTTGCTTTTTTTGGGGGATGGGCCCCTGATCCCGAAGGCGTGTATTTTCACAGCAGGCGGGACACCCCACAACCATCCTCCTCAAATGGCGCAACGCCTACCTCACCACTAACAATCTCCCAGTTTCTCACCGGTAGAGTGTCAAAATAAACAAATCAAGGAAATATCGCGCAGTTGAGTTGAGCTATGAGTAATCGAGAGGGTTTTACAGGGGGATTTATTGCCGGAGCCGCAGTTGGCGGCTTGGTGGGTGCAGTTTTGGGCGCGGTGCTGTCGCGGCGCGCTGCTGAAGCTTTGCTGAATGAACCTTCAGAGGCAAAAACCAGAAAAATCCGCCAGAGGAAAGCCAGCCAACTCGAAGCCGACAGCATGGAAGTAGCAAGGCTGAGTTTAGAAGATAAAATTGCCCAGCTTAATCAGGCAATAGATGACGTGCGGCTGCAACTCGGCGACGTAAACGGCAACGCGCCGGCGGCGGGCAGCGAGGGTTCGATCCCTCAAGACTCCTAACTCCATTTAAGATTTTAGATTAGTCGGGCAGATCAATGCGCGCTACTGACATCTTGCACCATTCTCGCTTAACAGGCCTTTCGGGCCTGTTAAGCCAAGAGTGAATTTTATTGGGGGCCGTTACTCTTCTAGCCCGCCCGTAAACAGCCTCATGCTACCCATCTCCCCCACCTATGCTAAAATTTAAGTTAAAGTGTCTGTAAACTTTACTCAAACTTCAACGAGAATATATGAGTTATTCCATAGGCCTTTTGGCAACCACGCTGTCCACCTTTCTGCAAATCTATGTAGCCCTAATGATTTTTCGGGTGCTATTAAGCTGGTTCCCGAATATCAATTGGTACGACCCCCCGTTTTCGATTTTGAGTCAGTTAACAGATCCTTACCTGAATCTATTCCGATCGATTATCCCCCCCTTGGGAGGGATTGACTTTTCGCCACTGATTGCTTTTTTTGTACTTCAGTTCGGCTCGGAATTCTTGATCAATCTTTTGACCAGCTTGCAAACATCCTTGTAGTTTGAAAAGCTTAAGTTTTTAAGCATCGAGCGTAAATTGTTTGGCAGACGTAGCTGCAGGCAACTAAATTTTAGATTTGAGATTTTTAGATGAACTCCCCGGTTGAAAAGCTGGGGAGTTTATCGTACATGAGAAATGAGAAATTGCCAGCCACTCAACAATCTCAAATCTAAAATCTACAATCCAAAACTGCATTGCGGTTTCACGGGCAGCCAACCAAAAATCTCTTTCTCAGCAATCTAAAATCTCAAATAGTTTCGTTAGCGGCGAACCACGCCAGTAAAACCTGTAGCTTTAAATTGCTTGAGCTTCAAAGGTGTTCGTTGATTGGCGGCAACCGAAATTCTGAGCTGAAAATCGCTAACTCCAGGAGGAAC
Organism: Microcoleus sp. Pol11C2; assembly: GCF_036701505.1. Lineage (NCBI taxonomy): Bacteria > Bacillati > Cyanobacteriota > Cyanophyceae > Oscillatoriales > Microcoleaceae > Microcoleus > Microcoleus sp. Pol11C2. Next base: position 106,192 of record NZ_JAUBQX010000011.1, on the reverse strand, counting down.
TTCTTCTATAGAACCCAAGCGAGTCCGGTTTTGCATCACCGGATTGTCGTCAGCATCATAAATGCGGCCGAAAATATCGGCATTGACAACTGGTTTGCCCGTGGTATTTTCAGCTTTCCCAGTAATCAAAAAGCAGGTAGCTTCCATAGAACTGCCACTGGTGACTGTTCCTTCTCCCATCTCTGCCGGACATTCGCGATAAGAAAGGTCGGAAAGTTTAATCTGCGTCAGAGCCCAAGCAGGTGGAGTGAATACCAAACTAAAAATTCCGATTAGGCAAGTAGCAAAAAAAAGGCTGATAGCTCGAAATTTCATAAATTGCGGGGCAAGTATATTTTAATTCTCAGCTTAGCGCGAATTCAGCCTCAAATTCCTACTTATAGGAATTCGGAAAACTACAGCTACTTTTTTAAGAAATGGCATTAATCTAGACCTAAATGCTGTCGCAAGGCTTGGCGCATCACATCGACTGGGACGGATTCTTTGTTGAGCCAAATTTTTAAGGCGGCTGCTCCTTGTTGAACTAGCATTTCCAGTCCGTCAATAGCTCGCGCTCCCCTAAGCTGTGCATCTTTGAGAAACTGGGTAGGATTAGGGGTATAAATTAAATCATAGACGATCGCACCTGCTGAAATTCGATCGAGCGCACCCTCCCCAACCGGCGACTTTTCCCCCTGCGGATACATCCCCACAGGCGTCGTGTTCACCAGCAAATCTGCCTGCGAGATTAACATTGACAAATTATCCCAAGTATGAACCTGCAAATTCTGCACGGGCATCGGAGAATTGACCCAACTCTGCTGAAATTCCGCTAAATTTTGTTCGCTGCGGCCGACAACGTGAATCTCTGCACATCCCAATTGAGCGCATCCAGCCACAACAGCTCTCGCCGCCCCGCCATTTCCCAAAATTACCGCTACTTTCTGACTCCAATCGGAACCCCCCCTAGCCCCCCCTTGGTAAGGGGGGGGACAGGATTCAACAGCCCGTGTTTCGTAAGGAGGCGAATCAGATTCAACAACCGTATTGCCTCTTTCTAAGCCAGAGGTCGCGTCTTTAGCCCCCCCTTGGTAAGGGGGGGTTGGGGGGGTTTGCAGCGGCGCGAGAAAGCCTTCAACGTCAGTATTGGTGCCGCACCAACCTTTGTCAGTTAGGTATACGGTATTGACTGCGCCGATCGATCGGGCGATCGGGGAAACTTCCGACAGCAGCGGTAAGATTGCTTGTTTGTGCGGAATCGTAATGCTAAATCCCCGAACGCCGATCGCCGCAAATCCTGCAAGAGCAGCTTTTAAATCCCCTGGTTTTACCGGAAACGGCAAGTAAACAAAATCGACTCCCAAGTGGGAAATAGCAGCATTGTGCATCGCCGGCGACAGAGAATGTTCGACTGGATGACCAATTACTCCTAACAGTTTAGTAGTGCCTTTAATCATTTTTGTTAGTTGACTGTTGACTGTTGACTGTTAACGGTTGAGTTTTGTTATTTCATACCAGATCCTGCTACAGTTGGGCCCTGATTCTTTCGTCGGCTAGCAGTGAACTTCGTTGGTTCAAAAGCGATTTTCCTCGCCGAGTGACGACTGTAAACCGTCAACTGTTAACGGTCAACTCTCAACTCTCAACTGTTTGCCGAAACTCTTTGGCGTCAGCCAAAATCGGATTGACATCAAACCAGTAATCCTCGCCGTAACGGTATTCAAATACCCAGAGACTCCGCAGCAAGATTTGGTATTTAGTTTCCCCGTTCACAGTTTTGGTAGCGGATACTTGGCGCAGCAATTGCCACTCATCCGGTTCGATCGCCAAAGTAAGCTGGTGGCGACGCTGGATGATCACATTTTCCAAAGTTTCCCGCGACAGAGGAGGGTCTTGTTTCTGCAGACAGCCATACAGTAGTTGCAGCAAATTGCGGACATGACCACCGCTGACTCGACACAGGCGATCGAGAGTTTCCGCAGAGTCGAAAACTTTGCCTACCAAAGCATAGCGCTGCGAAGGATGCACCGTCGGAAAGGCCCGCGCCAGAACCATCTGTCGCAGCAATTCCACACCCTCAGAGCACTCTGAACCGTCACTCAACTGCACCGGCACCATCGGCAAAACCTTCGGATCTACCCCAAATCGATTGGTCAACTGGCCCAAATCGTTAGAGAAAATTAGCACCAAAGGAATTGTATACACGACGTGGCAATTTAGTCTTGCCAACTGTTCGCCCCGATCGACAAACAGGTATTCCGGCTGAAGCCGCCCCGTCGGTTTCGCGCACAGGTGTATGCGATCGAGATTGTCGATAATTACTACAAGTCCTTGTTTCCCTTGGCGTTTGAGTTCTTGATTAGCCGGCTCCAGCAACTCCTTATTAAGCGCATCTAAAATTACGTTAGTTCGCGGCTCCAAATATTGCCTCAACTCCGATCGCAGATTCGGAGCATCTTTCGCCTTAGCAGTAATTTTGCCAATTCCCAGGGCCAGAGAAAATTCTCCCTCCGTACTGGCATTTATTTCCCCAAAACCAGGGACATTAGCTTCAGCGCTCAAGTCTATTTGAGTTTGAAAAACATCAGCAACCCCTTTGAGCAAAGCTTTAAAACCCGTCGGTTGCAGCTTGATTTTCATTTTCTCGATGCTTTCGCTCACCTGACGAGCAACGCTCAACAAAATGTCAGTGATATCTACATCTGCCATGTCTAAATCTTTACTCGACTCAAAGTAAACAACATGAAATCCTTGTTGCTGCAATTGAGCTTGCAGCCGCAGCAATTCTGTTGATTTACCAGAGCCGATGTGACCGGTGAATAATTGACAGGTAGGTGCATCGGGGGACAGACGGCTGATGGTGCGCTCCAATTGTTCTACGATTGTGCCGCCTCGCACTGAAGAGAAATCGATATAGTATTGTCGGTCTTGTTGATTTGCTACTGCCAGGGTGTAGCTGGGATTGCAGGCGCTATAAAATTTCTGTAAATTTAGTTCCATACCCTGTTCCATCTTTCACAACATTATGCCCTAATAGCTTATTCATTTAGCTATTTTACTAATCCGAACAAGTTGCCCGTTTATTCGGCTGTTTGACGGGGCAATCAATATTTTAGTACATCCCTAAACCAGCACTCAAAGATTATACTTAATTTGTGCGTATTTGGAATGAATGGAATTCACTAATACCTCTCACAACTAAGTAATTTATCGTTGTACAGCGAGCGCGACTTCATTTACATCACCGACGAAAATGTGGCAGTAATGTTCTCGGCTCAAAGTGGATCTTGGAGTACGGTTAACCGAAAAAACCAGGTAGTAATTAGGTATCTAGAAACCAGGTTTTTTTAATAATACCTTCGCCATTTTCCCAGTAGGTTGGGATCTTGTGAAGCGAAACCAACAACAGATTTTAGATTGGCGATTTTAGATTTTAGATGGGAGCAAACATTTAAAATCTCCAATCTCAAATTGATGGCGTTGGGTACGAGTGCCTCAACCAACCACTTTCTTAGAGCCTTGTGACTTATAGCAATCTTTGCAGGAGTCGTAAATTTTTTACCCCACCCCAACCCTCCCCTTACTAAGGGGAGGGAGTAAGAAATTCACAAATGATTTAGGATTGCTATAGATGTGAAGGTGTTGTTTAAGAAACCGGGTTTCTAGGCGTGATTTTTTTTTCTACTTATTTTTTATCAATTCTACCATTTTGTGACCGACACCTGCTGCCGAAGCGGGGTTGTCGCCTGTGACGATCCTGTAGCTCGCCAGAACGCCAACTTAAAAATTAGGAATTTTCGTAAAATTATCCCCGGGCTCAATTAATTGTGGCTCCCGCAAAAACGACACTATTTCAGTCAGTACCACAGCGCATTCCTATTCATTAGTAAAAGCAGCTACAGTCTTATTTGGAATCAGGTGGTCGCCCAATTACGAGCCGCTGGATTGACTTTAAACAGCTATGTGACCACCTTAATCAGAAGTTAAACCAACCTTATCTTGGTCTTGATGCAGGTTTAGTATGCTTTGTTTAATTCACCAGAAAAGCTCATGCAACTATCACGAAGAAAGTTTTTTACCTTAGCAGGAGCGAGTGCTGCTGGCACTTTGATGATGTCTCCTCTACAAGCGCTGTATACCAAAAAGGCGAATGGTGAATCAGTATTTGGAGGAGGATATGGGCCCCTCGTACCCGATCCGAATAAGTTGTTAGATTTACCCCGTGGGTTTCAGTATCGGGCTTTTTCACGAACGGGCGAAATGATGAGCGACGGTTCCCCTGTGCCCGGTGGTCACGATGGCATGGCGGCTTTCCCAGGTCCCCAAAACACGGTGATTCTGGTTCGCAATCACGAACTGAGTCCGAATTCTACAACACAAGTTGTGGGTCCAAATCCTTACGATCCTCTTTGCAAAGGAGGGACAACCACACTACAGGTTGGACCAAATCGTCAGCTCATCAAGCACTACGCTTCGCTTAGCGGCACCTATCGAAATTGTGCGGGCGGCCCGACTCCTTGGAACTCTTGGATTACTTGCGAGGAGGATATCTCGACGCCGGCGACTAATCAAGCTGGCAATGCGAGAAATGTATCGAAATTTCACGGCTACAACTTTGAAGTGCCGGCTCAAGCAACAACTCCTGTGAATCCCGTACCTTTAGTTGCGATGGGACGGTTTAACCATGAAGCGGTGGCGATCGACCCCAAAACCGGAATTGTCTACGAGACTGAAGACCGAGGAGATGGCCTTTTATATCGCTTTATCCCATCTCAACGGAACAATTTAAGCGCCGGGGGTACTCTGCAAGCGCTGAAGATTAAGAATATGCCTCAAGCAAAAACTTTTGCCGGCTTTCCCAAGGGCAAACCGATGCCGGTGGAATGGGTGACAATTGACAATCCTGACCCTGCTACGGATACGGTACGGGTCGAAGGTTTCGGTAAAGGTGCTGCCCAGTTTACTCGTGGGGAAGGCATCTGGTACGGCAATCGTGAAGTTTACTTCTGTTGTTCAGACGGTGGCTCTGTGGACGCCAATGGCAGACCGAACGGATTTGGTCAGGTTTGGCGGTATCTTCCCGATCAAGATGCGATCGAACTTTTTGTTGAGGCTAAATCGGCTGACGAACTCGATGGCCCTGACAACATTGTTGTGGCACCTCATGGTGATCTGATCATTTGCGAAGATGGCGATGATGAGCAGTTCGTGGTGGGCGTAACTCCCAAGGGGGAACTGTATCATCTGGCAAAAAATGCTATCAACGATCGGGAGTTTTGCGGAGCCTGCTTCTCGCCGGATGGTCAAACTATGTTCGTTAATATGCAAACCCCAGGCATCACGTTTGCCATTTGGGGCCCTTGGAAGTCTCAACGAGGAGCATAACATTATTGTCTTGTAATGCGGGCATTTATTTGCGTGTAAAACGCTTAATGTTCGCACTATGCAGAATATCGTGAATCACGCCGGATTGTGGCAACATCCGGTGTGGGTTCTCTATAAGCCTATGAAAGTTTAACGGTTTGTGGGAGTTTGAAGAGTCGTGCAATACGTCAGACAGTCGAAACGAGTGTTTTATTCTTTGGTAATGGTGTCGATCGCCTTTGGCGTTGATTTATCTCAATCTAGTGATTCAGTCGCTCAAATACCCGTTGATTACGTTTGCTATATACAGAGGAGTGATGGTCGAACGATCGACTTAGGTAAGCTTTGTGGAAGTAGTGGCCGAGGCCGCCCGATCGCTTTACAGCCAAATGACCAGGCCTTTCTTAATAGTTATCAACGATCGTTGAGCAAACGGCTCAATTCATCCTCATCCGATGCCCTGTCTAGCGTTCAACGAAATCCCCAAGCCACTATCGAACGTGCGCGCCGGATATGTAATGCGCTCAGTGCCGGAATGTCGATCGACTTGCTGCAACCTCAAGGCAATGCTGAAGTTGATGCACTTAACGCTCTGGCTCCTAAATATTACTGCCCTGAGTTTGACGACTGAGCAAGGAAGTAACTAGATTTTGAAGGGAAGAAAGGGTTGATTAACTGTAAGACTTTTTCTGACATTTGCTAACAATCACTTAGATTTACAAGATGTCTTTATGCCATGTAGAATGAATTTAGCCGATCGGATGAACGGTGAAAAACCGTGGTAGTAAGCAACCTCTATATAAATAAGTTGCCTCTACATTATCAAAGCAAATAATCAAATTGACTAAATGCGGTCACGCGAAAACCAAGCTGAACGCTCATAGTACAAGTGGTTGTAGAGATTTCTACGGGCGGCAGGTTGATACTCTCTCGTTGAGATATGATCTCAACTTATAGCGGTTGGCAATGGGAGGCATTACACCCCGAACGAGGATCTTCTTCTTTTCGGCATTCTGAGCCTGTACATCATCCTAATGAAAACTGGTATAATATCCTCTTCATCAGCCTTCATCAGCGGTTAAAAATTCAAAATTAATCTAGACAGTGCAACCACAAACCTGTCATAAAAAAGGGCTGGCGTAATTGCCAGCCCTTCAACTAATTTGAGATGTTAAATTAGCAATAATTTAACATCTCAAACCTCAAATCAATCTAGCTTCTGTCGATCGCAGCTACTGGCTCAAAGCTTGGAATCACCAACTCATCATTCTGTTTAGTGAGTTGATTGTACAGCCTTTCGGTATTCGGGAAATTCGCAGCCGGCAGAGTCGGGAAGCGACGGTAAGGAACAGTATCCTCGCCAAACGCCTCGGCATATTCAACGCTATTCAACATTGCGTTGATAAAGCCCTTAATCCCTTTACTTGCCAAGATTTGGTTGTACGTCCGAATCTCCGCTTGATTGCGGGGAGCGCGGCCCAAGAAGTGCTTGGTTCCCAACTCAATCACCTTAGTATTGGGATAAGGTGCGTAGAACTGTTTGATGTACAGCGACGAGCAACCCAAAGCCTCAATGAACTCCTTGAGATTGATTTCATTGTTGCCCAGTTTGCTTTCCAGCGCCGTGAATTCATTCTTCACAACATATGGGTTGATGTCGCGTTCAAAAATTTGACGGTAAGCAGCTTGAATTAAAGTTTTCAAAGCTACTTTGTCAGAAGTATTCGTCAGCTTGAACATCTTAGTTTGTTCACGCCGCTTGCTGACACCTTGAGCAATCCGACTTTGCAACTCGATATCGCCCCGATCGCCCGCAGCGCCCAATTCGATAAACCGAGGAGTTTCGGGCGTCTGAGCTTGGACATTTTGCTCAGCGACGGAACCCGATCGCATCGTCCGCATCGACAAACCACCGGGAGTCACATAGCGCTCGTAGGGAACTGTATCTTCCCCGAAAGCTTCGTTGTACTCCATGCTGTCCATGATGCTATCGACCAGCGCGTAGAAACCCTTCTTGGCGCAAATGTCAAAGTAAGCGTTCATTTCCTGGCGGCCATAGGTAGGGCGTCCCAGGAGTCGGCGGTGAATGTACTCGATCGCCTTACAAACGTAGAGCTTGCTCCAGTACATATTGCGGAACACGTCCGACTTCGCCAACATCCGAATAAACTCGCGCATCGGAATCTCGCCGTTTTCCAGCTTAATTTCCGCTACCTTTTGGCGCTGGCCGTCGAACACGTCGCGACCGAACACTTGCAGGTAAGCAGCCCGAATCACAGCTTGTGTGGAACTTTCGGTAAATTTGACACTGGAACTGTTGCTGTAGCTGCTAGAGACACCGCGGGCAGTTTTCTTGGAAGCGACATAGTTGCTCGGTAACTGGTCTAATTTAAAGACCTTGGGGCCGAGAGAGCCGGGAGCCTTGCCGCGGGCTTGCGGGTTGCTCAATTGATTTTCAATACCTGCACCTTGACGGATCAGGATGCGGCGGGTGTCCTTGCCGAAGGGAGCCGGACGGCTCTTGGGGTTGCGAGTTTCTTGCGGGAAAATCGCGCCGAACTGAATTTCTAGGGGGTCATTGCCAACACCGTAAACGTGCTGGTCTGGCAGAGGCTGGTTGTAGCCGGCAAACAAGGTGATGAACTGAGGAACCTTGCGGAACGGAGCGCTGAAATTGAACAAATCAATTTGGGGGCCCCAGTTGCGACACTCCTGAGCTTCTTGGCCCAAACCGCGTAGGTAAGGCACTGTTTCTTCGCCGAAGTAATCGGAATATTCTTGCGAATAGACCATCGCGTCTACGAGGGCTGGCAGGCCACCTTTGCTGACGATCGCAAAATACTTGCTAAATTCCTCCCGCGAGCTCAAACCGCGGCCGAGGAAGTGGCGCGCGGCAAGTTCTACAGCGCGGCTGTTGACAAACGGCTCGTAGAATTGCTGACGGTACAGAGGAGATTTGCCAAGGCGGCGAATAAACTCTTTCATCGAGATTTCGCCATTTTTGACCTTGGATTCCAAGTCAGAAATGCTTTGGCTGTATGCGCGGCTAATGTCGCGCTCGAATACTTGGCGGTAAGCTGCTTTGATTACTTCTAGCTTTTCGGCCGAAGACAGACCGGTTTTCATGACGAATTTCGATCGCCGCTCGGCTGCGTTGAAGTAGATTTGAGGCAGTTGCAGCCCTTGCTGGTCGTTGCTTTCGCGCTGCCGCACCTTGTCTGAAGGTGTGGGGGCTTTGAATTCGGTAATTGCTACGTCGAAATACTGTCCGACGATCGCACTTGCCTCTGCATTGTTTCTGAAATAGCCCAAAGATGCTGCCTTCATTTCCTGCATTGCCACAATTGTGGCCGCCGAAGAGCAAGCATTTTCGATGATTTCCCGCAATCCACGCACGTTCACCGAAATAATGTTCGGGTCGCCAGCTACGATCGCGTAGGTGATGTAGCGCAAAAACCAGCTCAAGTCGCGCAGAGATTTTGTCATGTTGCCCGGGCCGTAGCGCGAGACATTGATCGGCTGAAATCCTGCTGGGATTGGGCCACTGTAGCCACCACCGTTGCCAGAAAATAGATTTCCTAGCCCCAAGAATCCGCCGCCACCGCCGTTGCCACCAGCGCGGCTTTCTACGTAGGTGACATTTCCCAGTTTCATGCCTTCAGAGACATTCGCTGAACCGCCACGAGCCGCGCCTGCTACAGCCATCGCAGGTTCTTGTGGTCTTTCCAAAAATGCCAGCGGGGAACCGCCGGTAAAAATCCGGTTGGCTGCGCGGGATACTATCAGTTCCGAGTTTTGGGTCAGCGTCGCAGAGATATCGATCCGAAGAGCCCCTGAACTGAAATAACTTGCCAGTTCGCTGAGTTCACCCCGCTGTAGGAAGCGGTCTTGCTGTTCTGCTTGCGAAATAGTTGCGACCGGTACAGTTTGATATAGTTGCGGACGCGCAACCGAGCTTCCACCACTTGCCTTTACAGTCATTAGACTCCTTAGCTCCCTATCTAAATCGTTGTAGCATTTACCCAGACTAACGCTGCCTTCTCATGCAGGTCAAAGTAGGTATTTTTGCTTTGTTTACTTTTTGCCTTTACCTGTCACGAGGTTCGGGCGCGCTTACTTTCTTAGATTAAAATGTTTTGGTTTCATCTTTCTGCCTGCGGGGAAATGTCCGATCCGAAGGCAGGCACGGGGTACTCCCTCCGCTGCGATCCGCCGGCATACCCGTGGAAAAAAAGACTCGGCAGGAGAGTTGCCTTTGGGGAATTGCAGCAAGTGCCGTCAATTAAGGGAAAAGAAAATCAAAAATTTTCTTCTGCCTGTTTCGGGGCCTCTTGCTCTCTTGAAAGACGCCTCCGCTTTACCCGACAGTTCAGCGGTGGGTTATTGACAGTCCTTGTTTGTTAAAAAGCCTGTCGAGATTTATTGTATAGATTTAAGAGAGCTTATATGAGAAAAAATGATAAGTTTTATTACGCAGAAGCTGTCAGGGCTTGGCTATCAGGGTTTAGCCGATCGCCCGATCCCTCTGTTTCAGGCTTGCCCAACTATCGCGAAGCGACACTTTTGTTGCGAGTAACGCAGCAACAGAAGTGCATGACCTAGCGCCGTTACCCCCTAGCTACTGACAACCAATCTCAAAACCCACGCACTATTACCTCACCTATGGATACTACGCCTGATATCAGTGCTGCCGTGCGGCGGCTTTACGATACTTTCCCTTTCCCGCCCGATCCTTTGTCAGATGAACCGCCGCCAGGGTACAACTGGCGCTGGAGTTGGCCTGATGCTTACAATTTTTGCACCGGCCAAAAGCCGCCAAAACTGGATATTCGGATTTTAGATGCTGGCTGCGGCACTGGTTCGAGCACGGATTATCTGATTCACCTCAATCCTGAAGCTTCGGTGACGGCGATCGACCTGAGTGAAGGTGCTTTGAAAGTAGCACAAGAACGCTGTCGGCGATCGGGAGCGCGCGAAGCTGATTTTCGCCACCTCAGCCTGTACGATGCCGCCGAGTTAGAGGGCGAGTTTGATTTGATCAACTGCGTGGGCGTGCTGCACCACTTACCCGATCCGATCCGGGGCATTCAAGCGCTGGCGGCGAAGTTGGCGGAGGGCGGTTTGATGCACATTTTTGTGTATGCTGAGCTCGGACGCTGGGAAATTCAACTCATGCAAAGGGTGATCGCGCTTCTCCAAGGCCCGAAAAAAGGTGACTATCCCGATGGTGTGAAAGTCGGTCGTCAAATCTTTGCTTCTTTACCAGAAAACAACCGTCTTGTCAAGTACGAAAAACAGCGTTGGGCAGGAGAAAATCAGCGAGACGAATGTTTTGCTGATATGTACGTTCACCCGCAGGAAATTGACTACAATATTGAGACTTTGTTCGAGTTAATCGACGCTTCGGGATTGGAATTTATTGGTTTCTCAAATCCGGGATATTGGCAGTTAGAAAGACTTTTGGGGAAAGCGCCGGAATTGATAGAAAGAGCTCAGGGTTTGACGGAAAGAGAGCTTTATCGATTAATTGAATTGTTGGATACGGAAATCACTCATTACGAGTTTTTCTTGGGCAAAAAGCCGGTTAATAAAATAGATTGGTCGGACGATAAGGCACTTTTGGCGGCAATTCCAGAGTTGAGTAGTTGTATGCACGGTTGGCCTAGTCAACAAGTGTTTGATTGCAATTACCAATTGCTCAATTTGTCAAGCGCCGAATTTGAGTTTTTGCAAGGTTGCAATACCAAAACTGTGGGAGAGATTTTGGCGGAGGTGGAGATGGGATTGGATGAAGTGCGATCGATCTTATCAAAACAGCTCATTTTGCTAACACCGAAATTATAGGGCTTTTTGATTATTTGAACGAACCGCAAAGCCGCCAAGAGCGCGAAGGAATAACTGCATCTCTTTCTTTCTGTTCATTCGCGTCCTTCGTGCCTTCGCGGTTCATTTAATCTTACTCGTTTACTGACTCCCGGTAAAATCCCAAATGGATTGACACAGGCCCCCCTCTGCGGCTACGCTTTGAAGTTAGAGGTTGCTTTGCTTGTAGAGGAAGTAGCCCGCGTCGCCCAAAAATCTAGTTGCACTGCCCAAAGCTGTTGCGAGCAGCAATGGACAGCTCACCGCCAAACTGGTATCAGCAGTCTGGAGGCTAACGGAGTATGATAACACTCTCTGTAGCCGCCCTGCTATGCGTTGAAATGCGGGGCGGCTGGGTTTTTGGGTTTTTCTAGAAAACCCAAAACCAGGAGAACATATTATGTCACAGGAATTCTTGCCTGACGACAACAAATTCGTTAGCGCAGCCCTCGAAGAGGATCGGCCAAATGACGACTCAGCAGCAGAATCGGAACAGGATGTGGTTTGTGTAACGCTGACAGGTTCGCCCCAGGGTGTCAGGGAAACCATACTCACCTTGTACCGCCTGGGATTTGCCGAAGTGGGCGATTGGAGTCCCCTACAGCGTGCAGCCAATCCGAAGCAAGTAATGAGTGTGCTGATTCGCCGTCGGAAGCGCAAAGCGTAGGTGTTTGCTCGTTCCCAGGCTAAGGCCTGGGAACACATTCCATGAGGCTCTACCTCCTGTTTTTGTTTTTATCCGTTAGCGAGGCAGAGCCTCTGGCTCTCGGTTCCGAGGCCTTAGCCTGGGAACCAGTTAATACAGCACTTCCGGGTGTTATGAGGTACAATAAAAATAGATTAAAAAAATACACCAATGAAAGCATATTCAGTAGATTTGCGGTCCAAAATAGTAGCAGCCCATATCGAGCAGAAGCTGTCGATCAGAAAAACAGCAGAAATATTTGCCTGCAGTAAAAGCTTAATTCAAAAACTGGTCAAGCAACAAAAAATTGAGGGGAATTTACAGCCGAAACCCCGGGGGAAACCGAGATACAGTCATTTGAATAATTCCACAGCAGAGTTGGGAGAAATAGTGACAGCACATCCCGATGCAACCTTACTAGAATTGTGTGAGTTATTTGCCCAGAAGACCGGAAATTGGGTGGGTAGAACAGCCATGTGTAACGCCTTACAAAAGTTGGGATTAAATCGTAAAAAAAAACAGTCAGGAGCAGCCAAGCCGGAACAGAAAGAGTCATGAAGTTAAGGTTAGAGTATGGGGAAAAAGTCAAGCAGATCGACCAAAAAAATCTAGTTTTTTTAGATGAGACTGGAGTATTACTCGGCTTAACCAGAACTCATGCACGTTCCCAACGAGGAACGAGAGCCTATGCGGTTAAACCTTTTTACCGAGGAAAAAAAGTCACAGTAATTGGTGCAATTAGTTTGAAGCGAGTAGTGGCACTCATGACAATGGATAACTCAATGGATGGCAAAGCATTTGAGGTATTTATTGAGCAATGTTTAGTGCCACAATTGTGGTCGGGAGCAGTAGTAGTGATGGATAATTTACCCGCGCATAAAGTAGATTCAATTACATCGATGATTGAATGTGTGGGTGCTTCTATTTTATGTTTGTCCCCATACTCTCCTGATTTTAATCCGATTGAATTATGGTGGTCGCAACTTAAATCTTTATTGATCCAGTTTTCGCCAACCACCACTAAAATGGTTGATACGATAATTGCTGTGGCTCTTGACTTAATTAATCCGAAACATCTCAAAAACTGGTTTACTAATTGCTGCTACTGTACCTCATAACATCCGGAAGTGCTGTAAGACCAACAAATATCAGGCACGTTACTTTATCAGGATAAGAGCATATCCTGATTCAGAACCTCAAACATCTATAAATCAAGCTAGGCGGGGAAACTCAAATTTCCCCATCTAGACCTTATAACCGTTTTAGCTGACCACTTTTGCATTTGCTGAGAAAAGCTTCATAATGCTTGCTGAGAGCGTTTTGATTTGGTGCTGTTTTTTGATCCTGTGGTAAAGTCAGTTTCCGATCAGCCAAATCTTGGTAACAAGTGCCAACGAGTTCAGGGGCAATTACAACTTCCTTGGTATCAGGTCGAATAGACAGTAGATGCAAATCGAAGAGAGTGTGTATGTCGGCTCTGAGTGGTAAGCCGTTTGTTGGATGATTGGTTTGAGTACCTTGATATGGTATTATATGTGCCGCTTCGATAGCTGACTCTACATCACAATCAGTTATTGGACATCGACCACCGTAAGCAATTAACAACTTACGTCTAAATCCTGCCTGTCCCTGTCGCTGCACAATAGAAGCAGTTATCCGTTGTCTGGCATCTTGAAGAGTTTCAGCGTCAAAATATCTCTCAGATTCGATTTTCTGACGCTCAGCATCTAGCTCAGGTAACGCTAGATTTCGGGTGTTGAAGTAAGAATCTAGAATTGTTCGCAAATCACCCAAACTTTCATCGTCTTGACCCTGCCCCAGAACCTGCGGGGAAATCGGCACGGGATTACCTCGCAAATCTAGTTTTTCCAAATATTTCATGTTGCGAATCACCTCCGGGATTTCAGTAATCTGATTATTAGAAAGGAAAAGCTCTTTCAGATTGGATAGTTGCCCGATCACTTCTGGAAGGGAGGTAATCTGATTCTCACGGAGGCTAAGCGATTCCAAATTGGACAGTTGCCCAATCACTTCTGGGATGGAGGTAATATGATTCTCACCGAGGAGAAGCCATTTCAGATTGGACAGTTGTCCAATCACTTCTGGGATGGAAGTAATCTGATTCTCATAAAGGAGAAGATATTCCAGATTGAACAGTTGTCCAATCGCTTCTGGGATGGAAGTAATCTGATTCTGACCGAAGTCAAGCCCTATCAGATTGGACAGTTGCCCGATCGCTTCTGGAATGGAAGTAATCTGATTCTGACTGAGGTCAAGCCCTCTCAAACCGGACAGTTGTCCGATCGCTTCTGGGATGGAAGTAATCTGATTCTGACTGAGGTCAAGCCCTCTCAAACCGGACAGTTGTCTGATCGCTTCTGGGATGGAGGTAATCTGATTCTGACTGAGGTCAAGCTCTCTCAAACCAGACATTTGCCCGATCGCTTCTGGGATGGAGGTAATCTGATTCTGACTGAGGTCAAGGAATAGCAAATTAGGCAGTTGCCTTAGCACCTCTGGGATGGAAGTAATTTGATTGCAAGTGAGAAAAAGCGATTTCAGATACCTACACTTGGCAATTTCCGGTGGCACTTCTTGCAACTGCAACCCCGATAAATTTAATTCACTCCATCCTTCATCGGCAGCCTGCTCAATTCGTCGCAATGCTTCCTCTCGGCTCATGTCATTTACCTCTCAGTAATATTTATTTTATTGTGAGCAGAATTTAGCTTGTTGGAAAACCACATTTCCCAGCTTAGGGTTGTAACCCTTGCACTTAAATCAGAATAGGAGTATTTCTTGAGATACAGGCTAAGACCCCTACCAATACGTGTATGTAAAAGTGTAATCTCAAAATAAAATTAGAAGGGAGAATTTTACTTCTCCCTTCTAATCCTAAACCCTAAATTGTACCTTCAGATAGGTTGAACCTACACTTTAAAGTGCGTCTGTAGGTAGATTAAACATGAATTTCACACGTAATCTATCAATAAGATCCTTAAAACCGTCATCATCTTTTTTAAAGACGATTTTGTTACCAGGGACATAGACCTCTAAATCCCATTCTTCCATAGATAATAGTAGTTCTCCATATTGGGTGGGTACACGTTTCCAAGCTAAGACCTGTTCAAGGTCTAGACCGTAACTGTCGTTATATCGTACTTTGCGAAGCATAAAGTTTCTTCCTATAAATCGAATATCTTCTATTGTACTACATCAAATCTTTACGTGACAAGTGAACACAAAAATCTAACTCTACCGCGTTAGAATCTACCTCGTTAGACAGACAACATATGGTGCGACTGTAATTTCCTTGAGTAGTTCCCGAATCCCGCTGCTTGAAATTAATCTCCGGTTTAATCTCTAATATGTGCCGCACTCGATCGCATTTAATATAATTTTTTGTAAATGGGGTTGATCTAAAGTGATCGCCTTTCCCTAATTTATCGCACGTTTAAGAATTTGACCGACAACTCCATACCTGTCGCCTGTCAATCCATCCAATTCGTGTTCAACATCTTCTAACCATCCAAGTTTACTTGTCCACTTACCATTAGGTAACTGTCTAGCTGCATGAGTTGGGATGCCGCTAGAGTCAACATATATTGCTATTTTCTGATATCCAGCTTCTAATATATCACCATTACAAAGTTCATATCCCAGTGTTTGATAAGCCTGAATATATGCGTCTAAAGTCTCCTCTTGCGGCACGCCTTCTGGCCAATAGAATTGCTCTCCCGGTATCGGTTGCCACCAGCGATCTTCTTCACCAGCAGCCCATGCAAAGCAATTATATTCCTGTGACTTTTGGCTAGTAACTCGATAATCAGTGCGAGACAAGTTAGGCCATTTAATTTCAAGTTCCGGTCTTCTATACATTCTCTTCAATCGCGTAGCCTCGATCTCTACCCCACTCTATCCAAGCTGATGCCATCTGTTTTACCCTTCCCCTTTGTTCCGGTTTAATGGGATTTTCACCCGTAATTGCATTCAATGCAGCTAACCAGTAAAGGGGATTTTTTTGCAGTTCCGATAGCAACAGCGGCACGACTTTAGATCCCATATTAATAATTTCCTGATATGCAGGATGCTGAGACATTTGAGCTGTGGAAGACATTCCCGCAACTTCACTTTCCCATTCCGTAGCAAGAGTATAAAATTTGTCAATTATCTCGCTCGAAATTTCAGCATTTTTATTGAAGATATCTCGATCGGTATTTGCTGCGGGATTTTCTCGTTGCGCGATCGAGCTTTCAATGCTCATCAAGATTAATTCTTCGATCGATACATTCATCTCGGCAGCAACTTTTTGTAGCTTCAGAATCAGCACGTCTGAAAGGGCGATCGAGATGGTGTTCATCTGACTTACAAAATTGGATGATGTCTTAAGTGTAGCAAATAAATTATCGATACAGAGTTGACAAAGATCGATCGCCCATTTTTGCCCAAGTACCTGAAGCGCAGCTATCCCGTAGGGAATCGCCCCTCTGGCCCACATAACAAAAAGAGCGATCAATTTCGGGCAGTTCACCCGCCAATTTGAGACATAGTGCGGCTGTAATTTCCTTGAGTAGTTCCCGAATCTCGCTGCTTGAAATTAATCTCCGGTTTAATCTCTAATATGTGCCGCACTCGATCGCGCAATTCGCCTGTAGACACCCCATTCCGTAAAGCAGTTTTTAAGTCAATTTGCCCCGTTTCGTTCAGCAGACAAGGCCGCAGCCACCCGTCAGCAGACAAACGCATCCGGTTGCAGCGATCGCAAAAACACTCGGACATTTGACTGATAAATCCTAAAGTACCCTTCGCCCCCGGAATTTGAAACACATCCGCCGGCCCATTGCCGCGAACTCCTGACTCGGCTAACCCGTATTTGTCGTTAATTTGTTGCCGCAATTCGGCTGAGGCTACCCAACCTTTATCGCCAAATAAATCCCCATTCCCGATCGGCATAAACTCAATAAAACGAACGTGCCAATTCCGGTTAATAGTTAAGGCCGCTAAATCCAATATTTCGCCGTCATTCACACCGGGAATTACCACAACATTCAGTTTCAGCGGGTCAAATCCAGCTTGATAAGCCGCTTGAATTCCCTCCCAAACCTGCGTCCACCGCGATCGTCCCCGACTGCCAATTATCTTATCAAAAGTTTCCGGTTCCAAGGAATCCAAACTAATATTAATCCGGCGCAAACCAGCATTGTAGAGATTTTCCGCCATTCCCGCCAGCAAAAAGCCGTTAGTTGTCATTGACAAATCTCGCGTTTCCGGCAAAGATGCGATCGACCTCACCAATTCCACCACCCCAGGCCGCAGCAGCGGTTCCCCACCAGTCAACCGAAACTTAGTAAATCCCACGGGTATAAAAACTTCCCGCAGCAGAGTTAGCAATTCCGAGTGAGTTAACAACTGCTGCTGCAATACATAGTCCAACTCGCTACCTTCCGGCATACAGTAGAGACAGCGGAAGTTGCAGCGGTCTATCAAGCTAATCCGAAGGTAGTCTACGGCATCCATGTCAATAGTTTGTAATATTATTTAATTATAAAGGGCGATCGCATTTTCTGCAATTATTGATAGAAAGCAAAAAACCTGCATCGAGTTCTCTCTTTTCTCTTACTCTGTGTTCTCTGCGTCCTCTGCGGTTAATAAAAAAAATCTAGTTTGCAAGTCTATACATCTATGACATTCTTTGAATTTGAAGCTGATTTTGTCGAAGCTTTGCGCTGCATCCCCATGCAAGTACGTCTCAAGTTAGATACTTGTGGCATTAAATTGAAGTTGCAGGATTGGAATCATTTTAACCAAGCAGAACGGCAAAGTCTTGTAGAGTTACCTTGCTTGACAGAAGCAGAAATAATTGATTACCGAGAAAAGCTAAACCAAGTATTAATTCAACAGACAGGCAAACCGGGAACTGATTTGGCTGTTGATGAAAATCCCCCCTGGATGGATGCTGCAACTGTACCGGAGTCTGTTTCTGCAAAAGCGCAAGAGCTCGGCGTGACAATTTCTTTGGCCCAGTGGGCGAGTTTGCAGCCTCTACAGCGATTTGCTTTGATTAAGCTTAGTCGATCGAGCCACGAGAATAAAAATTTCATTCCGGCGCTTCAAGAGTTTAAGGTTATTGAATGAGATCGAATTTGAATTAACTCTTGTAGCGCTCAGAGGCAGACAAGGGAGAGTTACCTCATCGATTCGCGCGATCGTCCTTTCTCACTTCTCACTAAATAATTCTCACTAAGTGAGATTACGAGGACAATGTGTAAAAAAGTGCGGTCTGGCGGTGGGAGAGGTAGGGTGAGGTCGATCGGACATTTAACGGCTTGAGGTTTCCGAACCGCCCGGAACCAAATTCCGAAAATATGATTAATTTTATTTTAAGTATTGTTACCGCAGCGTGGTATGATTTTTCTGAGTTTGCAAAGCACTCGCCTGCTACCTGCATTAGTTTCTGAGCTTCGTGAACACGCAAAACACACCCACCGAACCCGCAGCAGCAAACGAGGATATTCCTCAAGCTGGCACAGTCTCGACAGTTTCGACAGCTTCGTCCGAGACTAGCAATCCCATGCAAGACTTTTATCGCCTCCAACAAGAGTTGTTGGCGTACACCCTTGCTTTTACGGCGATTATTTTTATCTCCGTTTGGATTTTTTACTCCCTCAACATTGCCCTGAATTATTTGCTTGGGGCGAGCACAGGTGTGGTTTACTTAAAGATGTTGGCTAGAGACGTTGAACGAATCGGCAGCCAAAATCAACGCATCAGCAAGACACGGCTCGGTGTGTTTTTAGCGGTGATGATAGTAGGAACACAGTGGAATCAGCTACAGATTTTACCGATATTTTTGGGATTTCTGACTTACAAAGCTGCGCTGATGGTTTACGTGATCCGAAGTGCATTAGCACTAGACTACAGGTAAGTCAGGCAAGAAGAGCACAACTCAACTCATCGATTTGTATGGGGAAGCCCGTTGAATGGCAATGCTTGACGTTCTAAACACCTTTAATCGTTTCCCCCTCGCCGAATTGGAAGTTGGCCAGCAGTTGTACTGGCAACTCGGCAATCTGAAAGTGCACGGGCAGGTTTTTCTAACCTCGTGGTTTGTAATTGCTGTTTTAGTCGTAGTTTCGATTTTAGGAACCCGCAAAATCCAGCGAATTCCCAGCGGAATGCAAAATTTTATGGAGTATGCGCTGGAATTTATTCGGGACTTGGCTAAAAACCAAATTGGGGAAAAAGAATATCGCCCTTGGGTACCGTTTATTGGTACATTATTTCTGTTCATCTTTGTGTCAAACTGGTCTGGCGCTCTAATTCCTTGGAAGCTAATTAAGCTGCCATCAGGCGAATTGGGAGCTCCTACCGCTGACATCAATACGACGGTAGCATTTGCACTGCTGACTTCTCTAGCATATTTTTATGCAGGTCTCAGCAAAAGCGGCTTGGGGTATTTCGCCCACTATGTTGAACCGGTGCCTTTCATGTTGCCGTTCAAAATCATAGAAGATTTCACTAAGCCTCTGTCCCTAAGTTTCCGTTTGTTTGGTAACATTCTTGCGGACGAATTGGTGGTCGGAGTGCTAGTGTTGCTAGTGCCTTTATTTGTTCCTCTGCCAGTAATGGTTCTGGGACTATTTACCAGTGCAATTCAAGCTTTGATTTTTGCAACCTTAGCCGCAGCCTACATAGGTGAAGCTCTAGAAGGCGGTCACGGCGAAGAACACCACGATTAACTAACGATAAACGGCGAAGGATGAAGGAGGAAAAAGAAAAATTCTGAACTCAAACTTTCTCCCGTTAAATCGGACAATTCTCTAGACTTTCTGTTCTCAATTTTGTACTTTAGATAAGGAAAATCATCATGAACCCAACAGTTGCTGCCGCTTCCGTAATTGCCGCCGCTTTGGCAGTAGGTTTAGCTGCAATCGGCCCTGGCATCGGTCAAGGTAATGCAGCAGGTCAGGCTGTAGAAGGGATTGCCCGTCAGCCGGAAGCAGAAGGTAAAATTCGCGGCACCTTGCTGTTGAGTTTGGCGTTCATGGAAGCGCTCACAATTTACGGTTTGGTCGTAGCCCTAGTGCTGCTGTTTGCCAACCCCTTCGCATAATAATTGAAAATTTTAGATTTGAGGTTTTGGCGATTCTAATCCAAAATCTCAAATCTAAAATCGATTAAGCGAATTAGATGGAAGCCGTCAAAAAATCATGATGCACTGGACAGTATTACTAGCAGTTGAAGAAGCGGCTAAGGAAGGGGGACTGTTTGATATAGATGCTACGCTGCCTCTGATGGCGGTGCAGTTTTTAATTCTAGTCGCAGTCTTGAATGTAATTTTTTACAAGCCGCTCAGCAAGTCAATTGACGATCGCGCCGATTACATTCGCAACACTCAAGTCTCCGCCAAAGAACGCTTGGCAAAAGCTCAGCAACTAGCGCAGCAGTACGAGCAAAAACTGGGAGAAACTCGCAAACAGTCTCAATCAGTAATTGCTGCTGCTCAAGCTGATGCCCAAAAAATTGGGGCAGCCAAAGTAGCTGAGGCTCAACAAGAAGCTCAAGTCGCGCGAGAAAAGGCTGGGCAAGAAATAGAGCAGCAAAAGCAAGAAGCAATGCGCTCACTAGAACAACAAGTAGACGCGCTCAGCGGCAAAATTCTCGAAAAGCTATTAGGGCAGTCGCTGGCCAAATAGCGAGACCGAAGAGTTTTAGATTTTTGATGGAATCTTAAATCTAAAATCGCTTCACCCAATCTGCACGCGCAATTATGGAAGAGTATCATGGGGACTGTTTTATTGCTAGCCACAGAAGCTAGCGGCGAAGGTGGTTTCGGTTTAAATTTCGATATTTTAGAAACCAACCTGATTAACCTGGTCATTATTATTGCAGTGCTGTTTTATTTCGGGCGCGGATTTGTAGGTAAAATCCTGACTGAGAGGCGTTCGGGCATCCAAGAGGCGATTCAAGAAGCAGAAAAACGCCAAAAAGATGCAGCAGCAGCTCTAGCAGAGCAACAGCAAAAATTGACTCAAGCGCAAGCAGAAGCGGAACGAATTCGGGCCGCGGCTGAAGAAACTGCCAAGAAAGCAAAAGAAGCAATTCTAGCTCAGGCAGCGCAAGACGTTGAAAGAATGAGAGCAACAGCAGGTCAAGAGTTGGAAGCAGAGCGGGAAAGAGCGATCGCCCAACTGCGATCGGCGGTTGTATCTCTGGCATTAGCAAAGGTGGAAAGCCAGCTAAAAACTAGCTTGGACGACAGCGCTCAACACCAATTAATCGATCGCAGCATTGCGTTACTGGGAGGCTAAAACGTGAGTACAGTCAGCACAGAAGTCTTACAGCCTTACGCATCTGCCTTGATGTCACTGGCTCAGTCCAACAATCTCTCAGAGAAGTTTGGCGAAGATATTCGTTCCTTACTGAGCCTGCTAGAAGGTTCGGAAGACTTGCGTCAATTTTTAGGCAATCCGCTGATAAAACCGGATGCTAAAAAAGCCGTGATTCAGCAAATAGCGGGTGAAGAAATGAGCCCCTTGATGCACAGCTTTCTGAAGCTATTAGTAGACAAAGGAAGAATTCTTTTTTTAGAAGGAATTGGCAAACAATACTTGGCAAGGCTCCGAGAACTCAACCAAACAGTATTGGCTGAAGTTACATCTGCAGTCCCGCTTTCAGACGCTCAACAGCAGACTGTTCGCGAGAAAGTGCAGGCGATGACCAGCGCTAGTCAAGTAGAAATTGAAACCAAAATAGACGCAGATTTAATCGGCGGTGTGGTAATCAAAGTAGGCTCTCAAGTAATTGATGCCAGCCTGCGGGGACAATTGCGCCGTCTGGGACTTCGCTTGAATTCCTGATTTAAGGAAGCAGGAGGAAGGAAGAAGGAAGCAGGAAAAAGGAAGAAGGAAGAATCAAACAGGAAGCAGGAATAAATTAATTTCTGTTTTTGAGTTGTTAGTCCCAAATTCTTACTACCAAATCCCTATTCTTTCTTGCGGAAAACATCGACAGACAACTAACAACTGACAACTGACAAATAATAACTAACATGGCAGCAATCAGACCTGACGAAATTAGCAGCATTATTCGCCAGCAAATTGAGCAGTACGACCAAGACGTAAAAGTCTCTAACGTCGGTACTGTTCTGCAAGTAGGCGACGGCATTGCTCGGATTTATGGCTTGGATAAAGCCATGTCTGGGGAATTGCTAGAATTTGCCGACGGCACCGTGGGCATTGCACTGAACCTCGAACAAGATAACGTGGGTGCAGTGTTGATGGGCCAAGGCCTCGGCATTCAAGAAGGTTCGGCAGTTACTGCTACTGGCAGAATTGCTGAAGTCCCCGTGGGTGAAGCAATGTTGGGACGAGTAGTTGATGCTTTGGCCCGTCCGATTGACGGCAAAGGAGAAATTAAAACTACTGAATCTCGGTTGATTGAATCTCCGGCACCGGGGATTGTTTCTCGCCGTTCTGTTTACGAACCCATGCAAACAGGAATTACCGCTATTGATGCGATGATTCCGGTAGGAAGAGGACAGCGGGAATTGATTATCGGTGACAGACAAACCGGTAAAACTGCGATCGCGATCGACACGATTATTAACCAAAAATCGGAAAACGTGATCTGCGTTTACGTAGCGATCGGTCAAAAAGCTTCTACAGTAGCTAACATCGTCAACGTCCTGCAAGAAAAGGGCGCGATGGACTACACGATCGTAGTAGCAGCAAACGCTAGCGACCCCGCAACCCTGCAATACTTGGCTCCCTACACAGGTGCTAGCTTAGCCGAGTATTTCATGTACAAAGGCAAGCACACTTTGGTCATTTACGATGACCTTTCCAAACAAGCACAAGCTTACCGCCAAATGTCTCTGTTGCTGCGCCGTCCTCCCGGTCGCGAAGCTTATCCCGGAGACGTGTTTTACCTGCACTCTCGCTTGCTAGAACGCGCTGCTAAATTGAGCGACGATTTGGGCGAAGGCAGCATGACTGCTTTGCCAATTATCGAAACCCAAGCTGGTGACGTTTCTGCTTACATTCCGACGAACGTAATTTCGATTACCGACGGTCAAATCTTCCTTTCTTCTGACTTGTTTAACGCTGGTTTGCGTCCCGCAGTAAACCCCGGTATTTCGGTATCGCGGGTAGGTTCGGCGGCTCAAACTAAGGCGATGAAAAAAGTAGCCGGTAAGGTGAAATTGGAATTGGCGCAGTTTGAAGAACTGGCAGCATTTTCTCAGTTTGCTTCTGACTTGGATAAAGCTACTCAGAATCAATTGTCGCGCGGTCAGCGCTTGCGGGAACTGTTGAAACAGCCCCAAAGCTCGCCTCTGCCGATGAACGAACAAGTGGCTGTAATCTATGCCGGTATTAACGGTTATATGGATGACATTCCTGTGGAAAAAGTCAGCAAGTTTACTGTTGGTTTGCGCGACTATTTGCGGACTAGCAAGCCAAAGTACGGCGAAATTGTTCAAGGCGGAAAAGCCTTGACTGATGAAGCTGAGAAGCTGCTGAAAGAAGGCATCACTGAATACAAGCAAAGTTTTCTAGTTTCTGCGTAGACAAGTAGGAATTTTGAACCGCAGATGAACGCGGATTAACGCAGATAATCTGAAGTTAATCTGCGTTACTCTGCGTTAATCTGCGGTTTTAATTAAGAAGATGCGGGCAAGGATGTAAGGAGAAAGTTATGGCAAATCTGAAAACTATTCGCGATCGCATTAAGTCGGTCAAGAACACTAAAAAGATTACAGAAGCGATGCGTTTGGTGGCCGCTGCAAAGGTGCGCCGCGCTCAAGAACAGGTGACTGCTACTCGGCCTTTTGCCGATAGACTGGCAGAGGTATTGTATGGTTTGGCGGAACGCTTGCAGTTTGAAAACCTGGATTTGCCGCTGCTGAAAAAACGCGAAGTGCGATCGGTGGGACTGTTGGTAGTTTCGGGCGATCGGGGTTTGTGCGGCGGCTACAACAGCAACATCATCAGATACGCCGAAAATCGCGCTAAGGAAATCAAAGCTGAAGGCTTAGACTACAAATACGTGTTGGTAGGACGCAAAGCTACTCAGTATTTCCAGCGCCGCGAACAGCCGATCGATGCTACTTACGCTAACTTGGAACAGATTCCAACAGCACCGGAAGCAGCCATGATTGCGGACGAATTGTTGTCGCTATTCCTGTCAGGAACTGTGGACAGAATTGAGTTAATTTATACCAAGTTTGTCTCGCTAATTAGTTCGCGCCCGGTAATTCAAACTTTGCTGCCCCTCGACCCCCAAGGTTTGGAAACTCCCGATGATGAAATCTTCCGCTTGACATCGCAAGGCGGACAGTTTCAAGTATCGCGCGAGAAGGTTGCTTCACCTACGAAGAGTTTGCCCAGGGACATGATTTTCGAGCAAGATCCGGCGCAAATTCTGGAGGCTCTTTTGCCCTTGTATTTGAACAACCAATTGCTGCGGGCTTTGCAAGAGTCTGCTGCTAGCGAGTTGGCTGCGCGGATGACGGCGATGAACAATGCTAGTGAGAATGCTAGCGATTTGATCGGTAGTTTGACGCTGACTTATAACAAGGCGCGGCAAGCGGCAATTACTCAGGAAATCCTGGAAGTTTGCGGCGGTGCTGAGGCTTTGAACGGTTAGGTTAGAGTTGACAATTTGTTGATTTTATGGTATGCGTCTGGGGGAGCTCAGGCGCTTTTTTTATTTATAAAGTTGTTACAATTGACCACCATGTAATAACAAAGCCAAACTCAAGATTTTTTGCAGAAACCGGGTTTATGAGCGTCAATCATACCTAAATGACTTAAATTAACGCTATGTAGCGTTTTTCGCGGAAAACGGCATTTATTGCACTCTTGCATTAGTATGCACTAAGGCATATAGTTAAAATAATGCACTTGTATGCAAAAAGCTGGTTTTTAGGCAAACTACATAAAAATGTCACAATGTATATGTTGTAAAGCTTTGAGCCTGTATGGATGAAAACAAGACTGTGGCTATTAGAGTAGAAATGCCGCCGGAATTGCGGAACCGATTTAAGTCTGCTGTTGCTAGGGACGGTAAAAATATGAGGGATGTTTTGCTGGAATTTATGGAGCAATATGTCATCAAGGCTGAGCAACCAAAAATAGAAGCAAGTCAAAACCAAAACAAAACATAGCTGCTGCGTGCAGTGGTGGAGCGATCGCATACAGGGCAAGACATTTAGTTTTTAAACTTTAAGGGAAGTCTGAAGTGAGGAGCGATCGACTACTCTTTTACCACTTCAACCAAATCTTCCACCATCACGTCAAAAGTACGTGCCAACTTCAGCAGACAAGTAAAATCAACCATTGCCATTCCCGGAGAACGTGAATAGGTGGTGAGTGTGCTGTAAATGACTCCCGATCGCTCAGAAACCTCTTTGATCGTCCAGCCTTTCTCAGCAGCAAATTCTTTAACCCGCAATCTAATTAAACCCATTGACAAAAAACTAGATTTAGTTTTTAATAAAAATATCGTAAAAAGCGATCGCCCCCAGGTCTGGAAAACTAAAAAGCGATCGCCTATCCAAATTCAATCCCTTTACAAAAGTTTGTACTTTTTACAAAGGATTTGCTTAACATCATGTTAACAAAATTTTCGCGAAAATCAACCCCCAGACACAGATTGAGCCGGTTTGTGACGAAAGAGGCGATCGCGCGGCTGCTGAAAATCAAGGTAGAACAAATATATCGCTTCGAGTGCTGGGCGCATATCCTGTACGTGCACGCTAAAGGGATGAGTCGGTTTGTGAGTTATGCCGACTTTCCGCCTGTTTTGGGAGTGGAATCGCCCTCTGGTTTAGATTTTGGTTATTGGAAGCGCCGGATAGCGAGTCAGAAACAGAGACACGCGCCGGATTTTTGGGTGGATTTTTATGCGGATAGATTTCACAAAGCTGTTTCTGTTTCTGAATTATTCGACTGGGGGGAATTGGTGGGCGTGATTAAATTGATGTTGCGATCAATAGCCGTGGAGTCGCTGCGAAAGGTTTACGCACAAGAGAAATGTCTGCTGGAACATTTCTAACTGCTGTTTTTTTAAACTAGAATTACGAACTCATTTCCTGCTTAGATGCGCGAACAAGATGCTGAATCCGTACAGGCTTGGGTGAAAAATAAATTGTCGCCTAAAACCACCGCACCGGAAGACTTTAACTGGCTTTTGTTAGCCGATGTTTGCTGCGAATCGGCTCCAAAAAGTCAAAAGGGTTCAGGTTTGCCCGAGCGCACATGGGCAGAAGTAGCAACCACAATTTACGAGCGCCTAGCCGATGATGCCGATCTCAAAAAAACGGCAGCCGGGAGTCTTTTACGACTTCTTCAATGATGCTGCAGGCTGGGGCGATAGAAAAACACGGAGTAATTTCCGGTCATCCTGTTCTCGATGTTAACTTAATTCTACAATGGTTTTGGAACAACATCAAAGAGTGGCCGGAAGATGTGGAAAAAAAGGAGGCTAATCGGAAAATCCTACCATTGCATAGATTTGCGAGCTAAGACAACTTAAAAATGAATTGAAAGTTGTCGCAGCACTTGCTGACAAAGATAAATATGGTTTAGATAAAGAACTCAACACTTGGCTTTCCGTGCGGGAGAAAATACCGTAAAAGTGCGGGTACTCATTGCGCAATAACTTCTCATCGTATCCGCCATAATAGTAACAAGTGAATTTTGTAAAAACGAGGAAATAACTATGGTCACTGCTACCATAATATCAGACACTTTAGCTCTAGAAGAGTTCACGGTCGCTCCGCCCGATAACATGGAATTGGTAGACGGCCAACTGGTGGAGAAAAATGGCTTCACACTAAAGACGGGTAAAATTCAGTTGATACTGGGGAATTCTTGGGAAGATTACAAAGATTCTAGCGGACAAGGTGGAGAGGCTTATGTCGAGGTTCCTTGCCGCACTAACCGACAAATTCGCCGCCCCGATGTCGCTTATCTCACACCCGAATTAGTTGCACAATTTGGCAATCTTGCCACTTTATCTCAAATTTTTTCTTTAGTGGACGAAATAGTTTCACCCACCGATCTCGCTGAAGATGTCTTTCTCAAAGCACAGGAATATTTAGAATCTAACTGTCAGGAAGTCTGGTTAGTTTTTCCAGAAAGTCGTTTGATATTTGTGATGACTCAAAATCAAATATTGACATTTATATCCGGCGATAATGCCCGGACTCAACAAATTCTCATAGGTTTTAGCATAGATGTCGATAGATTGGTAGCTTAAACTAAATTCTACAACCTTTCATTTAGCAGCACGCGACACAAAACTCTCCTCTACCCGTTGCACCAGTTCTGAAATCAAATTGCTACAATATGTTTAAGAATCCTCAGTCCGCCTTTGCGGACTTCCTTCGTTTGTAGAGCATCGGAATTCAATTCGGTGGTATTCAATTAATCTCCCACCCTTATCGGAGCAAACCGCCATGTCAGACGACTTTTCCTTAGACGAGCTTTTAAATAGAAGTTACTACGCCTTCAAAGAGGCAGAAAACCAAGTGGGACAGTGCAATGTTTTAGTCATCGGCAAAACCGGCGTCGGCAAAAGTACCCTAATAAATTCCGTTTTTCGCCAACGCTTAGCAGAAACCGGAGTCGGCCGCCCCATAACTCAAGGCATTCGCCAATATACAAAACCGAATTGCCCAATTACAGTCTACGATACTCCCGGACTCGAACTTAATGCCGAACAAATTAAAGTTATTCAATTAAACGTTGCTAAACTAATTGAAGACCAAAGACTCCTGCACCCCAAAGAACACATTCACGTCATCTGGTACTGCATCAATCACAGCGCCAATAGAATAGAATCTGTGGAAGAAAGCTGGCTAAAAGAAATGGAAGTCAAAGATGTACCAGTGATTTTAGTTTTGACTCAAACTACATCTAAAAAGCCCAGCGAGTTTTTCAAGCAACTGGAACACATGAATTTGCCAGTCAGTCAAATTATCCCCGTCATGGCTGAGCCGGAAGAAATAGATGATGATTATACAGTAAAATCTCACGGTTTAGACAAATTGGTAGATGCAACTTTTCAACTGCTGCCGGAAGTAGCTAAAAAAGCTTTTGTTAAAGAACAAATTGCAAATATTGCGCTCAAATCCGATATGGCATTTAAGTATCTAAGTGCTTATGTTGCAGGTTCTGCAATTGTCGGCGCGACTCCTGTACCCTTTGCTGATGCGCCGATTTTGATGACGATGCAAACGGCAATGATTGCTAATATTACTGTGATTTTTGGAATGCCCTTTGATAAGGGGTTTATTTCGGCGATGCTGTCTGCTATTAGCGGCACAGGCGGGGTTACTGCTGTTGGCAGAAGTATTGTTACTAATTTGATTAAAATGATTCCTGGTGCGGGTACTGTTGTCGGCGGTGCTATCTCCGGTGCAACGGCAGCAACTCTCACGCTTGCCCTCGGTTTGGCTTACATTGAAGTGCTTAAAGCTTATATGAAAGCTCAAATTAATGGGGAACAACTTTCTTTGCAGCAGTTGACAAAGATGTTTGTGGATTTGTACAAGGATTATGCTAGTTCGGGGCGTAAAACTTTGAAGGATGAGAAGCCGGATCAACCTAAACCTCCCAATCAAATTAATATTGAGTAAATTGGTAATTGGGCATTGGGCATTAGTAATTGGGTTGACAAAGAAAGATAAAATGTAGGGTGCGTCATTCGCACCTTCCCCCCGAATTTAATTAGAAGTTATAAGGAGGTAAATAGCTATGATAATGGCTGCCGCTTTATCAGAAAATGTTTCTCTAGAAGACGTTATGGCTAATCCCCCCGACGATATGGAATGGGTGGACGGGCAAATTGTGGATAAAAATGGTAGGACAGCAAAACACAGTATAATTCAATCCAAACTAGATTATTCTTGGAGAAGTTATAAGATATCTAGCGGACAAGGCGGCGAAGTTTATACAGAAGTTCCTTGTCGTACTGACAGGCGAGTGCGCCGTCCTGATGTAGCTTATCTGACTCCTGAACTTGTGGCTCAATATGGCGATGTTCCTACTTTGCCTCAAAGTCCGCCGTTAATTGCTGAAATAGTTTCTCCTAGTGATATTGCGGAAGAAATATTTATAAAAGCACAAGAATATTTAGATTCAGGTTGTCTGGAAGCTTGGATTGTTTTTCCAGAAAGTCGCTGGATATTGATAATGACTCAAACTCAAAAGTTAACTTTTAACCTGGGTTCTACAGTCAGCACTCAGCTAGTGCTGCCGGGTTTTAGTGTTGCGGTTGATGAGTTGTTGGCTTGAAGGCAAAAAATTAATTAGGTATAAGTGCTTTGTGGCACAGTTCCGCCGTGAGGCTTGTAATAATTTGTGAAAAAGTCATTGACAAAATGCCGATCGCTCGCCCCAGCCAATTAACAAAAAAAATTATCAATAAAAACAGCAGTTGGAAATTTGCACAAAAGCACAAACAGCGGTAAAATACTGATTGCTTTGTTTCCAAATCTAGCGTAAATTCCAATTGGGGAATTAAAACCAATAATTGAAATATGTCTAAGACTTACACTGTTGAATTGATCCACCAAGGCTCTACCTATACCGTAGAAGTACCCGAAGATAAACAAATTCTCCGCGTCGCTAACGACGCCGGCATTGAGTTGCCGAGTTCTTGCAATGCGGGGGTTTGTACTACTTGCGCTGGTAAAATTATTGAAGGGAAGGTCGATCAAGCTGATGGTATGGGCGTTAGTCCCGATCTTCAGGCAGAAGGTTATGTGTTGCTGTGCGTTGCTTATCCCCGATCGAACTTGAAGATAGAAACAGAAAAAGAAGACATTGTGTACGATCGCCAATTCGGTAAATCCTAGGACTAAGCTAAAATTGACCTAAGTACCGTTAGCGGTAAAACCACTATGGATCGCCCTATGACCACCCATTTCATTTCCGCAGAAGTTGACCTCCACGATACCGCCGAGCAACTGCACTCGGCTATTGAAATTGAACTGCAAAAGCACGGCGAACCCCTGCGGTGGGCCGTCACAGACGTGGATGTCGATCGGCAAAAGGCTGTGGTAGAAGGCTACGTGCTCGTGGAAGCATCCCCCGCAACACCGTGAACCCCCGCCCTTTGACAGTGGTTTTGATAGTCCCCACAGGCGTAGGAGCCTCGATTGGTGGGTTTGCAGGAGATGCGCTGCCGGTGGCTAGGGCGATCGCCCAAATTTCAGACACCCTGATCACTCACCCCAACGTCCTCAACGGTGCTCAACTTTATTGGCCGATACCTAACGCTCTCTACGTTGAAGGTTACGCACTTGACAAATTTGCTGCCGGAGGCTGGGGACTGCAACCGGTACATCAAAATCGCATCGGCTTAATCCTCGATTCCGCGATCGAACCAGACTTGCAGTTGCGCCACTTGCAAGCGGCTGATGCCGCGAGAGCTACATTGGGTTTGAATATAACTGATTGTGTTTTAACCGATCGCCCTCTGCAAGTAGAATTGCGTATTTCTGAATCAGGGGCATCTTGGGGGACGATCGGCAATCCCGACAGTTTATTGCGCGCTGCGGAAAAATTGATCAAACAAGCAAGAGTAGAGGCGATCGCAGTTGTGGCAAGATTTCCCGACGATGAAGGCAGCCTCGCCCTCGAAAACTACCGCCGCGGCAAAGGAGTTGACCCCCTCGCCGGCGCGGAAGCTGTCATCAGCCACCTCATCGTCAGGACGTTTAAAATCCCCTGCGCCCACGCCCCCGCGCTGTCTGCGCTTCCCCTCGATCCGCACCTGTCCCCGCGATCGGCTGCTGAGGAAATCGGCTATACTTTCCTACCTTGCGTGCTTGCCGGCCTCAGCAAAGCTCCCCAATTGGTAGCGCCAGAAAGCCAGCAGCACAATCAATTATCAATTACCGCCGATCGAGTCGATGCGGTGGTGATACCCGCCACAGCCTGCGGCGGCAGTGCTATTCTGAGTTTGAGTGGGCGATCGTCCGTACAAATCATCGCTGTGGGCGACAACAAAACCCAGATGCAGGCGACTCCAGAAAAACTCGGAATCAAAGCTTTGCAGGTAAACTCATATTTAGAGGCGATCGGAGTTTTGGTCGCTTTGCGAGCCGGCATCAGTCCAGCTTCCTTGGGTGCAGACATCTCCTCCCTGCGTTGTTTGTCTGACTCAACAAAACAAATCTAAAATCTCAAACATCAAATCTAAAAGTGATTAAGTGGCAGAAAAACTTCCCGGAAATCCTGAAATTGAACCCTTGACGCGCACCCAAATTTTAGTAGCAATGGGCGTGACAGCAATTATGTTGCTGGCCGTAGCTAAATTGTGGTTGCTATTTGGATCGGTATCGCTTTTGCCAGTCAAATTGATAGGAATCGACTTGCTCAACGGATGTGCGCTCGGGCTGGCCATTACAGGCGGTAGTGCGATCGTTTATCACCTTTGGCCCGGTTATCGCCGGAGTGCAGACGTTTACTTGGAAGTAGTGCTTAAACCTTTGTTTTGGCCGGATTTGATTTGGCTGGGACTGCTGCCGGGACTTAGCGAAGAATTGCTATTTCGAGGCGTGATGCTGTCTGCTTTGGGATTGAATGTTACCAGTTTAGTTTTATCGAGTTTTTGTTTCGGCATTCTGCACTTGGGAGGCATGGATCAGTGGCCTTATGCTGTTTGGGCAACGGCTGTCGGATTGCTGTTGGGTTACAGCGTTTTAGCGACTGGAAATTTGTTAGTGCCAATTACGGCTCATATCTGTACGAATTTGATTTCTAGCTGTGTTTGGAAGTGGGAACACAATCTGGTGAAGCGGTAGGATAGATGGATATCGACCATAAAGCGGACGATTGAAATCGCTAGCAATGCGATGGCACAGTCAAAGTCCGATCGTTTTTCCGCTTGGCTGCAACATAATGATGACGTATTTGCCTAACACATAGCAGGTTTGCGCTTTGTTTGGACTTGAAATTTCTTCAAGTCTTGATAATAGCAATTCTGAAAAATATTGCTAGAGTCCTGATGTCGGATGGAACGAAGTGCAGCCCAACCTACGTTTGTGATTGTTGCAAAACTTTTCATAATTGCTATAATTAAATTGAGATTAATTGAGCCATAGTAATCCTACACCAGAATAATTCCCGTGTTTTTAGATTAGTAAGGTCAAGCAGGTTTCGACTCTATCACACTTACTGGCCCTTTCGTTTCTATCATATTAGTCACTTTAAACCCTGCGGAGGAAAGTAAATTATAAAATTCATCTTTTGTCCGCATGAAAGTACCCCCCAGAATGAACAAAGTTAGGCTACCCATGCCAATAAAGGGCGACATTTTGCCTTCAGGCAACATAAAATCCACAATCACCAGCCGATCTTTAGCTGTCATAGCTTGAGAGCAATTTTTAAGAATTGTAATAGCCCGATCATCGTCCCAATTGAGGAGGACACGAGAGAGTAAGTAAAGATCGCCACTAGGGGGAACCGCCTCGAAAAAGCTGCCTCCAACTATTTGACACCTATCTGCAACTCCAGCTTCTTCCAAAACCTGATCCGCATCCACAACAACATCTTCGCGATCGAACAAAATCGCTTGCATCTTGGGATTCGCCTTCAGAATCACAGCAGTTAGAGTTCCAATTCCGCCTCCCACATCCACAAGTGTCTTAACGTCTGAAAAATCATAAGCTTCAAGAACCGGAAGCAGCCACTCCCTTGTCGTCTCCTTCATCCACTCATTAAAATTTACTGCCGCCTCAGTATTCTGCGTGAAATAGCTATAAAAATTTGTCTTAAAAGTATATTCAAATGGAGTTTGTCCAGTCTTTATACCGTAGAGTAAATTGCCCCATCCCTGATATAGTTCATCACCCATTGCCAAAACCGTACCTCGTAAAGAATCAGAAGTACCAGTCAGGAGATGTTTTCCCAGAGAGTTTAAGCAAAACTTGTCGTTATCTTCCAGAGAAAACACACCAACGCTTACTAGCATACGCATCAGGTGATAAATACCATGAGAATTTACACCAGCAGCTTTCGCAAGTTCCTCAGCAGTCTTAGAACCATCATCTAGAATATCTGCAATTTCTAGTTTTGCCGCTACAAAAAGAGCCTGGGATATTTTAAACCCATACATCAATTCTAGTAGCAATGACGATGAATTTTCGCTGTTTCGTTGGGTATTATCTGAATATAAAGCCATGAGTTGTCCTTTGAGTGAAAGTTTCTAATTGTTACGCTGCATAAGTTTTAGGTACGTAGTTGGGCTTTAGCCCTCTTAGGGCTGAACCACAACTACTTATTTTTTAAGAGGGCTGAAGCCCAACTACTTACCTCTTAATACGCCCAAGCGTAAATACGTACCTTAATCATCCCATCCTTTTCCATAATCTCTTATCGGATATTCTACCCATGCACTTCTTAGCCACTCTCTTCCATGATACTTTAAATACGAATGTAAGCTACTCGCTGACCAATCATAAGGAGATTTTGCCCAGCCATGTTTGACAGGATTGTAATGGATATAATTAATGGTTGTATAATAATGTCTTTCCGAACGAATAGCGCGATCACTAAACGAATGCCACACTTTACCTGTAAGATTATCTTCAAGATTCCATTGTCGAGCTAACGGCCCGTGAATGGAACGAAAGAGTACACTTAATTGTGACATATTAATATGAGGCACTAAGAGATGATAATGGTTTGGTAAAACTACCCAAGCATTAATTTCTATACCATTTGAAATAAAACTATCAAAAATTATATCTAAAAGTTGCTGACGGCGTTCCTGAGTATTAATGCGAGATTTATGCTCAAAACAACTAACTGTAAGATGGTAAAATTCAGAATCTTGCACTGGATGAGGTGGAGAATGAGCAGGATATCCCTTAGCCAACCTTTGATTGACAAGTTGCACCCGTTCTTCTAGTGTCAATTTTCGATATTCATACATAAAGGTACGTAATTAGCCTTAGTGCCCTCTTTAAAAGGTACGTAGTTGGGCTTCAGCCCTCTTTAAAAGGTACGTAGCTGGGCTTAGTGCCCTCTTTAAAAGGTACGTAGTTGGGCTTAGTGCTCTAAGAGGGCTAAAGCCCAACTGCGTACCTAATCAAGATAGGATCTGAGTTGTTCAGCCATAACCTGAACATTAGGGGGATAATTCATAGTAATATGATTTCCCGGCACTTCTCGAACCTCTACTCCTCCAGTAGCAACCTCAATCCAAGGCAATTCTGGATTTTTGGCATTAACTTCATTTTGCTCTGTAGCACGGAAAAATATTATTCGACCCGGATAAGTTTGAGGGATGTAATTTAGCATCGCTTGGGCGTGTACTTTAAACAGATGGAGAAACTGGCGAATCTCAGGTAAACCAAAATCGGGAGGAACTACCCTATTAGCAATCTTTACTTGCTCTAAAAAGTAGACAAGCTGCTCATCTGGCTCAAGTTTTTGAAGGACATCCATAGAAAGAGACAGATTGAACCCAACACCTAGCAAATATACCAAAATTGCTGTATCATCTTCCGTTTCTAAAACAGGCATTTGACCGGGCCCAGGAGTATCTATTAAAGTTAGCAGCGCTATCTTTTCACCTTGGGCATTGAGTTGCTGTGCCATCTCAAAAGCAACAGTTCCTCCAAAGGAAGAACCACCCAAAAAATAGGGGCCTTCTGGTTGTTGAACTCGCACTGCTTCAATATAGCGAGCAGCCATTTCCTCAACTTTAGTAAAAGACTCTGTTTCCCCATGTGAGACGTGCGCTTGTATTCCAAAAATAGGTTGCTCGGAACCTATATAACGCGCTAAGTCGCGATAAATGTAAACGTGACCACCTACCGGATGAACTAAGAACAAAGGTTGCTTAAAACTGCCACGCTGAATTTCTACTAACAAAGATTCAGAAGCTGTCTGGAGTTGCTGGTCAGGATTATCAGATAATTCGGAATTGTCTTTAATTAATGCAGCCAAAGCTGCAATAGTAGATGATTGCAATAGGCTATGGGGAGACAAGGATTTTTGCAGTGCTTCGTTTAATTTAGTTATTAGTTGAACGGCTAATAATGAGTCTCCGCCTAAATCAAAAAAGTCATCATTAATTCCTATTTGCTTAATACCGAGAAATTCTTCCCAGATACTAGCAATAGTTTGCTCAATCTCATCTCTAGGATCAACATAGGTATTGTGTAAATTTGGTCTAGAATAGAGTGATGATGAATCTAATTTTGGGGAAATTTCATCTGCTAAAGAAGCAATTTTAATCGTTTGCTCGATTCCTGGTGCTTCAATCCAGTAACGTTGGCGCTCAAACGGATATGTTGGCAATGGGAGACGATAACGCTGCTCATCAGCATAAAATTTAGGCCAATCTATTTGTACTCCTCCTAACCAGAGTTTACCCAATGTAGTAAGTAAGAAAGCTACATCTGAATTTGGGTCTTGTGGATGGCGCAATGAAGAAAGTACAATCTGCTCAGCCCCCTTATTAGGATGCTGTTTTGCTAGCGTGTTCAAAGTCCGTCCTGGCCCCACTTCGAGCAATATTTGATTTTGGTCTTTTAATAGCTGTTGTAAGCCGTCTGCAAAGCGTACTGTTTGCCGCAGATGTTGAGCATAATAACTGGGATTTGTCGCCTCTGTTGCTGTAATCCAATTACCTGTGACATTGGAGATGTAGGGAATTTTAGGCGAGTTCAGCTTAACTTTTTTAACCTGTTCGGTGAAGGGTTCTAAAATTGGCTCCATCATCTGTGAATGGAAGGCATGAGAAGTGTGCAATCGGCGACACTCTACACTTTTTTCAAGTAGTTTTTCTTCCAATTCATCTATGGCATCAGTAGCACCTGAAACCACGCTCATAGATGCTCCGTTAATCACAGCTAAATCGAGTTTATTGCCCAAAAAGGGTTGAACTTGCTGTTCTGGAAGTGGAACTGCAAGCATGGAACCACTCGGCAATTGTTGCATTAATTTACCTCGCGCCGCTACCAAGGATAAGCCCTCTTCCAAGGAGAAAACACCTGCCAAACAAGCTGCTACATATTCACCAATGCTATGACCAATCATCGCTTTGGGATTCACTCCCCAAGACATCCATAATTTAGCTAAAGCATACTCGATCGCAAACAGTGCTGGCTGTGTAATCGCAGTCTGTTTTAATTGGTTTGTAGCTGCTTGTGCTTGTGCTTCATTTGGATAAAGTACGTGGCGCAGATCAATTCCCAAGTGAGGTTTAAGAATTTCCGAACAGATATCGATATGTTCCCCAAATGTTTTTTCAACTTGGTAGAGTTCCAAGCTCATATTGATGTACTGCGAACCCTGTCCTGAAAACATAAATACGACAGGTCGATCTTTAGATTCTTGGAAGCTAGTAAAAACTCGTTTTGCATCGAGAGTGTCGAGGGTAATAACACTTTCTTGTATGTCATTAACAACTACTATCTGTCGATGGCTGAAAGCTCTTCTACCAACTTGAAGCGTATAAGCAACATCAGCAAGATTTTTCTCGGGATGCTGCTTTAAATATTTGCTCAAATTTACCGTTGCACAATCAAGTGCAGAGCTAGTTTTTGCAGATAAAACCAACAGTTGTGATCGTCGTGATTTTCCCGATTTTTCTACACTA
Organism: Microcoleus sp. Pol11C2; assembly: GCF_036701505.1. NCBI lineage: Bacteria > Bacillati > Cyanobacteriota > Cyanophyceae > Oscillatoriales > Microcoleaceae > Microcoleus > Microcoleus sp. Pol11C2. The sequence continues at coordinate 69,675 of NZ_JAUBQX010000011.1, read as the reverse complement.
GGCGCTTCTTCTAGCACCACATGAGCATTAGTTCCACCGATGCCAAAGGAACTGACTCCAGCACGGCGCGGCGTTTGACCTGCTTTCCATTCGGAAAGTTTAGTATTAACGTAAAAGGGACTGTTGGCAAAATCTATCTTGGGATTGGCTTGTTCAAAATGCAAGCTAGGTGGTATTAATTGGTGTTTGAGAGCTTGGACAGTTTTGATTAAGCCAGTGACACCAGCAGCAGTATCCAAATGTCCGATATTGGTTTTTGCCGAACCGATCGCACAAAAGCCTTTTTTCTTAGTTTCAAGAGAGAAAGCTTGCGTCAGCGCAGCGATTTCGATCGGATCGCCCAGAGGTGTTCCGGTTCCGTGAGCTTCTATATAGGTAACGGTTTCTGGGGGAATTTCTGCGATCGCCAGAGCATCTGCGATCGCCTGCGCCTGACCATCTATACTGGGAGCTGTGTAGCCAATTTTGAAAGAACCATCATTATTGAGCGCAGAACCTTTAATCACCGCATGAATATAATCTCCGTTTGCGATCGCCTCCTCTAATCTTTTCAAAACAACAATTCCCACACCGCTACCGCTAACAGTTCCCTGTGCCTTAGCATCAAAGGCTCTACAGTGTCCGTCTGGCGAAAGAATCATTCCCTCTTTATAAAAATATCCTGCCTTTTGGGTAACGCCTATAGAAACCCCACCAGCCAAAGCCATATCGCATTGGTAATTCAGCAAACTTTGGCAAGCCATGCTAATCGCAACCAATGAAGTAGAACAGGCTGTTTGAACAGTAACACTCGGCCCCTTCAAGTTTAATTTGTAAGAAACGCGAGTTGACAAGAAATCTTTCTCATTAGCGAGCGCAAGTTGGAAATCTCCAACTGATTCTCTAAGCTGATGATTAGGATAAAGGTTATTCAAAAAATAAGTATTGAAACTCCCAGCGCCTGCGTAAACCCCAATCGAACCTTCGTAAGTTTCCGAGTTATAGCCAGAACTTTCTAGAGCCTGCCAAGCCGACTCCAAGAAAAAGCGGTGTTGTGGATCTGTAATTTCAGCTTCTCTAGGATTAAACCCAAAGAATGAAGCATCAAACAACTCAATATCTTCTAGTACCCCTCTTGCTTTTACATAGCGGGGGTCACGCACCACTGATTGGTCAATGCCTAAAGATTCTAGTTCTTGTTCGGAGAAGAAAGAAATAGATTCCACACCGTCCCGTAGGTTTTGCCAGAACTCATCAACATTTTTAGCGCCAGGAAAGCGACCTGCCATGCCGATGATAGCGATACCTTCTATAGACTCGGAAGTTTCAGAGTTATCCATTTTTATTCTTTCCTTGCAAGCGCTGTTTTTGCTTTTGGCGATTGATTGCGTCTTTTTGTTTATTGATGCGATCGCGGCTTTGCCCAACCGAGGATTTTTCCTCGGGTTCCTCACTTAAATATTTTGCCAAAGAACTGATGGTTGGATATTTAAACATCTCCATCATTGAAACATCTCTGTCGATCGCTTCTTTCAGTTTACTATGAGCCTGAGCCATCAGTAATGAATGACCGCCTAGATCGAAGAAATTATCATCGACACCGACTTTCTCTAGGTGTAATACCTGTTGCCAAACGGTAGCGATCGCTTGCTCGATATCGGTCTGCGGTGCAACATAAGTTGTTTCTAATTCTATGTTAAGAGCATCTGGAACTGGTAGCGCCAGAGGGTCTACTTTGCCATTAGGTATCAGCGGCAAGGCATTCAAGAACACAAAGCTGGAGGGCATCATATAGTTGGGCAGCTTCTGCTTGAGAACATTGCGTAAACTCCTCACCGCTGTGCGTTGCAAAACTTTCCAGAAACCCTGAGTTTCCAGAAGATACGCTATGCTCTGTTGAAAAAGATCTTGTTCGATCGCACCCAGAGCCAACTCAACCCCTGCTTGGTTTCCCCGACACCAAGCCACCTTTCCCGCCAACCACCGCTCTTCACCGAAACCGGGCATACGCAAGCGCAGGCGGACGGTTTGACCGGCCTCACAAGTATCTGGCACATCCACTAAGCCGACGCCACCGATGGAAATGTCTTCTGTGCGAAGTTCCACCGCTGGATGACCGTCAAATTCTGCCAGACACTCGCTCTTGAAGGCAGTACGTTCTGGTGTGAGGTTGGAAACGATATAGGCTACGAGGCGCTGATTGCCGGACGCATCTTCCCGCTTCATAACTACAGACTCTCGTACATCCGGGTGTTGGCTCAATATCGCCTCGATATCGCCCAGTTCGATGTCCAATAAATTATCATCGACACCAACTTTTTCTGGGTGTAATACTTGTTCCCAATCTGTAGCGATCGCATCTTCGTTCTCAGTCTGGGGTGCGACACAATCCAACTGTAGGTTAAAAGTATCTCCCTCTGGCAGCGCTTTGCGGTCTATTTTGCCGTTGGGTGTCAGCGGCAAAGCATTCAAAAACACAAAGTTGGAGGGCATCATATAGTTGGGCAGCTTCTGCTTGAGAACATTGCGTAAACTGCCGACTGCTGTGCGTTGCAAAACTTTCCAGAAACCCTGAGTTTCCAGAAGATACTCTATGCTCTTTTGAAAAAGATCTTGTTCGATCGCACCCAGAGCCAATTCAATCCCAGCTTGGTTTCTCCGACACCAAGCTACAGTTCCCTCCAACCACCGCTCTTCACCGGAACCGGGCATACGCAAGCGCAGGCGGACTGTTTGACCGGGTTGACAAGTATCTGGTACGCCCAGTATGCCGACGCCACCGATGGAGATGTCTTCCGTGCGAAGTTTCACCGCCGGATTCCCGTCAAATTCTGCCAGACATTCACTGTTGAAGGGAGTACGTTCTGGTCTGAGGTTGGAAACAATATAAGCTACTAGGCGCTGGTTGCCGGACGCATCCTCCCGCTTGATAACCACAGACTCTCGCACATCCGGGTGTTGGCTCAATACCGCTTCGATCTCGCCGAGTTCGATGCGGAAGCCGCGAATTTTAACCTGCTGGTCGATGCGACCGAGGAATTCGATATTGCCGTTGGGTAGGTAGCGGGCTAAGTCGCCGGTTTTGTAGAGGCGAGCGCCTTGTTCATGGCTAAAGGGGTTGAGGATAAAGCGATCGGCTGTTAGGTCGGGTCGGTTGAGGTAGCCCCGTGCTAAACCAGCACCACCAATATACAATTCTCCCGGAATGCCGATCGGGACAGGTTGTTTTTGGGCATCTAGAATATAGACCTGCGTGTTGGCAATGGGCCCACCAATAGGAATAGAATTTTCTATCAGATTTACCTCTGTTATCCGGTAGCAGCAGGTGAAGGTGGTGTTCTCCGTCGGGCCATAACCATTAATCAACTGGCATCCTTTTAGTTCTTGCAGCACCTTTTGTACGTGAGGTACAGATAATACATCGCCCCCCGCTAGTAGTTGACGTACCTGTTTTAAGTCCTCTAACTGTTCGTCCACCATGATGTGAAACAATCCAGCGGTGAGCCACAGCGTCGTGATCTGGTATCCCCGAATAGCCTGTCCTAACTCCTGCAAAGATGGTGTATGAGGGGGCATGATTACCAACCGTGCTCCATTGAGCAGGCTGCCCCAAATCTCCAAAGTCGAGGCATCAAACGAGATAGGAGCCAACTGTAGGAAGACTTCTTCTGCACTTAAGTTGGCATAGTTGGTGTCTTTGACTAATCGCACCACACCCTGATGGATAACGCTAACCCCTTTGGGTCTTCCAGTGGAGCCTGATGTGTACATTACATAGGCTAAGTTGTCAGACTTACCTTGATTTAAGGGATTTTCCTCGCTCTGTAGCTTGATCGCTTCCCAGTCTCTATCCAGACAGACGACTCGCGCTTGGTGTTTGGGAAGAGACTCGACTAACTCCGCTTGAGTCAGCAGCACAGACACAGAAGTATCTTCTAGCATGAAAGTTAAACGTTCGGGGGGATACGCTGGGTCTAGCGGTACATAAGCCCCACCAGCTTTGAGAATGCCCAAAATTCCCACCACCATCTCCAAGGAACGCTCGACGCAGATGCCCACCATTACCTCTGCACCCACACCCAGATTTCGCAGGTGGTGTGCTAGCTGATTAGCTCGTTGGTTCAGTTCTTTATAGGTCAGTTGCTTGTGTTCAAAGACTAATGCAATAGCATCGGGATCTCTCTCAACCTGTTCCTCCAACAACTGGTGGATGCACTTATTCTGGGGATACTCAGTCCAAGTATGATTCCATTCGACTAATAGTTGGTGTCGTTCCGTTTCGGTTAGTAAGGGCAATTCTGAAATCGGCTGCTTGGGATTGGTTGCGATCGCTTCCAGTAAAGTTTGGAAATGTCTGGCCATCCGAGCGATCGTTGTCTCGTCAAATAAGTCAGTATTGTATTCCCATACTCCTACCAATCCATCAGCACTGTTCTCCATTGATAGGGTCAAATCAAACTTGGCTGTGCCGATTTCCACCGAATACGAGCTTACCGTTAATTCCGGCAGTTCCACAGAAGGCACACTAGCGTCGTCAAGGGCAAACACCACCTGAAACAAAGGCGTATAGCTCACGTCTCGCTTTGGTTGCAATGCCTCTACTAGCTGATCGAAGGGCACGTCTTGATGGGCGTAAGCCTGCAACGCCACTTCCCGGACTCGATTGAGTAACTGCTCAAAACTGGGGTTGCCACCGAGGTCGGTTCGCAGGACTAATGTATTGACAAAAAAACCAATTAATCCCTCTATTTCTTGTCGGTTCCGATTAGCAAAAGGCGTACCCACTGCAATGTCATCTTGTCCTGTATAACGATAAAGCAAGGTTTGAAATGCTGTTAAAAGCGTTATAAACAGAGTGACTTCTGTGCGCTTGCTATAAGCAACAAGTGCGTCACTCAATTCTTGGGAAATGGCAAAGGATTGATGCGCCCCTCGGAAGGATTGAACACCTTTTCGCGGTCGGTCTGCGGGTAATTCTAATACAGTGGGAATATCTTTGAGTTGTTGCTTCCAGTAGTCAAGCTGGGTTTCTAGTACCTCTCCAGTTAACCACCGTCGCTGCCAAACACTAAAATCGGCGTACTGTACAGGTAATTCTGGTAAAAGCAGAGCTTGTCCAGTGGAGAAGGCTTTGTAAATTTCTGCTAACTCCCGGACGAATAAGCCCAGCGACCAACCATCAGAAATAATGTGGTGCATAGTGAGTAGCAAGACGTACTCTGTTTCACCTAGCTGTAGCACCATCCCTCGAAGCAAAGGCTCTCGGTCCAAGTTAAAAGGTCGATTTGCTTCTTCATTTGCCAAGCGTTGCGCCTCGATTTCTTGGTGACTTTCTAGGTGCAACAAGTTCACCACTTGTAGTTGACAATTGAGAGTTGAGGCGATGACTTGAACGGGTTGACTTTCTACGGTCGCAAAGTTAGTACGTAACGCTTCATGCCGCCTGATAATTTCGTTGATGCTATTCTCTAAAGCTGCTATATTAAGCTGACCGCTCAGACGCAAAGCAAGCGGGATATTGTAAAAGGGACTGTTTGGCTCTAAGCGATCGAGGAACCACAACCTAGCTTGAGCGAAGGATAATGGGATGGACTCTGACCGGGGAATTGGTACAAGAGGCAGAGTTTGTATGGATTGTTTGTTCTTGAGCGAATTCTCAACCCGCTCGGCTAATTCGGCAATCGTGGGTGCTTCAAATAAACTGCGTAGCGGTAATTCAACAGCCAAGGTGTCGCGCATCCTCGAAATCACTTGAGTGGCTAATAAGGAATTTCCGCCCAGTTCAAAGAAATTGTCGCGAATGCCCACAAAATCAATTGAGAGGATGTTACTCCAAATGCTGGCTAACATTTCCTCAATAGGAGTGCGTGGGGCGACAAAAGTCTCTTCCAGTTCGAGATGCAACTCCGTTGCGAGTAAGGCGCGACGGTCTACTTTACCGTTGGGTGTTAATGGTAGCGCATCCAACACCACGAATGCTCCCGGTATCATGTAGTCGGCAAGTTTTTGTTTGAGGAAACTGCGGAGGTCACTGCTTCTTGCTGCTGCTTGTGGTTGGGGGACGATATAAGCTATTAATTGTTTGTTGCCTGCAACCACATCTGTGGCAATGACTAGAGTCTCTCTGACATCGGGATGCTGGCTGAGTACCGTTTCAATTTCTCCCAATTCGATGCGGAAACCTCGGATTTTTACTTGGTTGTCGATGCGACCGAGAAACTCGATGTTGCGATCGGGCATATAGCGTCCCAGGTCGCCTGTACGGTAAAGACGCTCCCCAGTCAGAGGATGAGCGATGAAACTGGCGCGGGTCTTTTCTTCATCCCGCCAATAACCTCTAGCCAGGCCCATTCCTCCGATGTAGAGATGTCCGGATATCCCCACCGGACACGGATTGAGTGCTTGGTCCAGGACGTAGAAATGCTGGTTGGTCATGGGCTGACCGTAAGGGATGCTTTTCCAGTTCGGGTCAATGGTTTCGATGGGGTATAAGATAGACCAGATGGAAGCTTCTGTGGCACCTCCCAGGCTAATTACTTTTGCGATCGGGAATAAAGTTTTGATTTGTGCCGGTAAGTTCATTGGTATCCAATCCCCGCTCATCATGACTGAGCGCAGAGAAGATGGCAGAGCATCCCCCTTCGCGATCGCATAGTCTGCGAATAGCTGCATCAAGGCTGGTGCTGAGTTCCAGAGCGTTATTTGCTCCCGCGCTACTAGAGTTTGCCAATGAGCCGGATCGGGCGTGAGGGAGGGTTTGGGGATGATGATGGTTCCTCCAGCCGCTAGCAGTCCGAAAATGTCATAAACCGAGAGGTCAAAACTTAGGGAAGAGATGGCTAATATGCGATCGCTCACTCCCACTCCGAAGCGGTGATTGAGGTCGAGGAGGGTGTTGGCGACACCGCGATGCTCGATCGCTACTCCCTTGGGTTTGCCAGTGGAACCAGAAGTGTAGATTATATAGGCTAGATTCTCGGGTTTGCAATTGCAGGTAGGATTGCAGTCGCTTAACGTAGAAATCGCTCCCCAATCTGCGTCTAGGTAGAAGACTTGCGCTTGATTTTGGGGAAGGGAATTGACTAACCGCGCCTGAGTTAGCAGCACTTTTGCCTGGGCGTGTTCTAGCATATACCCCAGCCTTTCCGATGGATAGGTTGAATCTAGCGGTACATAAGCCCCGCCAGCTTTCAGGCTGCCCAGTAATCCCACTACCATTTCCAAAGAGCGCTCTACACAAATCCCCACCAAAACTTCTGGCCCCACGCCTACCGATCGCAGATGATGAGCGAGTTGATTTGCCCTTGCGTTCAGTTCCCTATAAGTGAGTTGTTGTCCTTCAAACACCACTGCTACAGCATCGGGTGTCCGCTCAACCTGGGCCTCAAATAACTGGTGGATGCACTGATCCAACGGATACTCAGCCCCAGTATTATTCCATTCAACTAATAGCTGATGTCGCTCTGTTTCTGTTAGCAGGGACAATTTTGAAATCGGCTGCTGAAGATTGGCTGCAATTCCCTCTAAATTAGTGACAATACTTTGTACAAAAGTCTCGAATTGGTGCAACATCGTTTCAATGCTGCTCCGATCGAATATCTCTGGGTCATAGCTCCAACCGCATTGTTTCCCATCTTCTGGAATCGCCAGTCTTAAAGGACTACTCGGCGGTTTCTCACAAATCTCCAAATTTTCAACCTGCTCTACGATCGCTGGAAACAGTTGTGGGCTCTGCCCAGAGAGTGCTTTTTTCAGGTCTGGATACCTGACTGCAATATCGCGAGTATAAGTCTGGCGTCGTTTAGTTAATTCCACTTGCTGCCGCACGGTGGCGAAAACTTGCTCAAAATTCTGCTCTAAGTTGATGTCTATCCGGCAAGGTATATAGGAGGCAAAGAAATTTTCGATTCCGTTTAACTGATGCGACAGGTTAATACTTCTAAAACCTATATCGAAACAATCGGTTCCACCAATACGAGCCAAATACGCGACAATTGCAGCCAACACAAAGTCGCCCAGGTTCCATTCTGGATGATATTCTTGGACAAAAGCGATCGCATTAGGCGGTAAAGGAACGTTCACCTCCACATAAGACGTTGGTTTCTGCAAAGAAGTGGACTTGGCGTAAGGAACCGTAATCGGCTGTAATGTCGTTAGCCTATCTACCCAAAAAGTTTCGTGTTTGCTAATTAAGCGATCGAACGTCTCAATATCCTTTGCCAGTTCTGGAGCAATGTCTTTAAACTGATACCCTTCATGTAATCCAAATTTGGCTACCAACTCAGCAATTGATAAGTTTTGAGCCTCGATGGTTAGTACCTGATGCAGCGCTACATCATAACTGGCTGTACAAACTTTAATAAAACTAGGCTCAATGGCTGCGATCGTTCCGGGAGGAAATTCTGAGAGCGAATCAAGAACTTCAAGCTTAGATACTATAAATAAGTCACTCTCGATGGCAAACTTAGGGGTGCCAAGTGGATTGCGATAAGGGCCAAAATCCAAAGCTCTAACGAAGGCATCTATATCCAAAGCGCAACGGTTCCAAGACAATATATAACCTGCTATTGGTGTCTTGGAACGCGAAAAGTAGGTGCGCTCTTCTAAGTTTTGTTTAATGGGTTTAACTGTCTGTTCAGATAGCTCGTTTACTAATTCCATAAATGAATCAACGGCAGCTTCATAACACTTTGTATCTAAGGTAAAGACAGTATCTTTATCAGCAATATCGACAGAAAACTGCTTTAAAATATCTCCTTCATCAAATCGATCGCTCATCTGGTGCCATGTGACAGCATAGGTTTTCTCTCGATTCATTAAAGCCCAAGATGTAGCATTGATACCAGCATATTTTGGTAAGGGAGAATCATGATAATTAATAGCCAGTTGGCGGGGGAGAGCTAAAATTTCTGGAGGCAATCTTAAAGCGTTAGCAATGCTAAACAAGTAATCGAAGGAATATTGACTTAAAAAAGCTCTCCAATCTTCTTGGGGATCAAGATAAGGTATGCCGTTTTGCTTGGCCCATTGGCTTATCGCTCTATCTGGTGATACGATCCCCACTATCTGATGCTTTCTCTTTAAAATAATTTCACCACATTGAATTAATAAGCTCGTTTCTCCTATCAGAAAGCAACTAAATTCTTTTGCATTCAATTCTCGATCAGTCGATACAGGCATATTTTGTTCGGAAGATATTTCTGATTTTTTAGATAAATCCATAGTAGGTTATGGGATGTGTGTTAGTTGTTGATGGTTGTTTGTTGGCTGGGGGCAATCGTAGCCACTTATTTATATTCATTTCGCTGACTTTATCTGCTTCAAAGGAATCTCAATCACAAATTCCGCCCCCTGTCCTGGTGCTGAAATACAAGTCAGATTTCCTTGATGTTTTTCCACTACAATTTGGTAGCTAATCGCCAACCCCAAACCAGTACCAGAACCCACAGGTTTGGTGGTAAAGAAAGGCTCAAAAACTCTTCGACTTATTTCCTCTGTCATCCCCAATCCATTGTCAATAATTCGGATTTCTACTTTATTCCCGTTTATGAGACTGGTGCGAATGTTAATCAGTCCTTTTGTCTTTGGTTTTGCGGATGGAGCAATGATTGATGACTTTTCTATAGCATAGATCGCATTGCTGAGTATATTCATAAATACTTGGTTCAGGAAACCGGCGTAACATTCTACCCTAGGTAGATTTCCATAGTTTTTAACAATTTCAATACCTATATTTTCAGATGTAGCTTTTAGCTGATTTTGCAACAGTAACAGAGTGCTATCGAGCCCTTCATGGATATCTACTGGTTTCATTACCGACTCATCCAATCGCGAGAAATTCCGCAACGACAAGACAATCTGGCGGATGCGTTCTGCCCCTACCTGCATTGAATCAATCAATCTAGGAAAATCAGAAATTAAGAATTCGATATCGATATTTTCTGCAAGTGTCTGAATCTCATAAGTTGCCTGAGGCAATTCCTGTTGGTAAAGATTCAGCAACCGTAGCAATTCATGGAAATATTCACTAGCGTGGGTAAGATTGCCATAGATAAAGTTAATTGGGTTATTAATTTCGTGAGCTATACCAGCAACCATTTTACCCAAACTTGACATTTTTTCAGTTTGAATTAGCTGAGTCTGTGTCGTTTGCAATTCCTTGAGAGCAAGTTCAATCTGAATTGATTGTTCTCTCAAAAGCGTATTTTTTTCTTGTAACTCCAGCGTTCTGGCTTCGACTTTCTGTTCAAGGGTTTGGTTGTAATCGTCTAATTGCTCGTTGGCTGTTTTCAAGTTTTGAGTTGCGGTTTCCAATTTCCCATAGAGCATCGCATTTTTAAGGGAAATAGCTATCTGTGAAGAAAGTATTTTTAATACTTCTACCCTCTGCGTTGTAAAGGCAGCAGTTGTGATATTATTCTCTAAATATATAATTGCAATGAGCTTGCCTTGATTAAGAATAGGCATAGATAATATTGACTTCGGTTGGTTTTTTATGATGTAAGGATCGTTTATGAATCTTCGTGACAATGCTGCATCATTTAAAACCACATTTTCTTTAGCTATGCCCACATAATTAATTATGGTAATTGGCAGATTATCGCTGTTTTCAACTGGTGATTCTGAAGAAAACACAACCGTATCTCTATCCACAACACCTGTAGCTTTTATCAATAACTTTCCATCTTTTTCTAATATCAAGCAGCCTGTTGTAGCTCCAGCATTTTCCATCACAATTGTAAGTAACTTATCTAGCAACTTATCAAGAACTATTTCTTCAGCCAAGACCAGAGAGGCTTTGTTCACCGTGGACAAATCCAAGATAGCAGAATTTCCTTCAGTTGTAGATAAGGTCGTTTTCCTACCGATATCGATAGCGATGGGTTCGCGCTTCAGCATCTCGGAAAAAACCGCAGGATATCTTGACTCCAAATCTTTAGCTTTAGCTTTTGCTCCCCAATGAACATATCCATAGTAAGCCTGTGTCAGATAGATTTGAGCAAATTTGTCTCTTCCCAGGGAGAAATAAAACTCTGCTGCCAACTCAGAAGCTAGTGCTTCTTCCTGAATATATCCTTGTTCTTTAGCTCCCGTTATAGCTCGGTCATAATCTTCCATTGCTTCTAAAATTTGTCCTGAAACACGAGCTTTTTCTGCCTCCACAAGCTCATATTTATGTTTGAAATTTGATGGAGCAGAATCAGCCCACCGCCGCATTATTTGCTGATTTTCCTCTACAATAACCAGATATTGTTGTTGTTCAGACACTGAAACTTTGGCATAGTCAGAAAGAAGAGCCAGCGAATAATAAAAATTGTGAACAGCAGAAACTACCATACCCATCACACTTGCTGCGTGTTCTGCTCCTAAAATGGCGGTGGCAACGGCACTATTAGATGCTTTAAACATATAAAATAAAATCGTCTTGGCAAGATATGCAATAAACAGCAACATTTTATTCTTAGTTTCAATAAAAACAGGCAGCATTTGTGTTTCATCAAAACTATCGCCCACTAATAGACATTTACTATTGGCTGCATTTTGAAGATTTAAAGTTAGTTGGTGAACCATTTTAATGTAATAAATAGAATAGTCTTGTTTTAGTTTAAGTGCTAAATCAAGATATTGCTTTTGTTGTTGGTCTACAATGTCTAATTGCTCGCCAATTAAAAACGGGGTAAAGCAATAAGTAGTAGCACTATAACCAGCATATTCTATATCTCCTGTTTCCAATCCGCTTTGCGTAGCCTCTTGCAACGATTCTAATGTGTTTTTGAGATGCTCTTTCCAGGGTCTAATTAAACCATTAAATAAATTGTAAATTTTACATTTAAGAAAGTTGGCATCAAACTTATCCAACAAGTTTAAAGCTAGCTGACTTGCATGATACCCTGTATGTATGTCGCCACTCGCACACACAATTACGCCATAAAAAACATAAGCATAAGCGGCTAATGCTGAATGACCGTGTTTCATAGAAAGATTGACCTGAGCCAATACAATCAGTGGCACAATCTCAGGCTTGGTAGTGTAAGCAGGAGAAATAACGCTCATCAGTATGCGTAAGGCTGCTAATTGATACGGATCGGTCATTTCTGGGATGTTTTCTAAATCTGTCAGAGAAGGCAATTCAACAGCAAAACCACTGTCACCCGCTTCATTTGACAAGGAGACACCCAGCATATCCAGCACTTGCAGCCCAGTATCAATGGCTTTTAGCATTTGATTCTGAGCCATATAAAACTGGATTTGTAGCTCGTATACTTTCACTCTTTCGAGCAGAGTGTTCGCTTGTTGCAGAACTACTTCAGCAAGAGTTGCTGACCTTTCGTAGTTGGTATTGAGGTATTCCGCCTCCACCGCTTCTACATAGAGTCCCAGCGTCAGGTCATAGTTACTCTGCCAACTGTTTTCTGCTAAGAGTTCTAACCCTAGTTTTAGTAGCGTGACAGCCGCTTCATAAGCTGTCGCTGCTTTGGCTTTTCGACCAGCTATTAAATTTAATTGAGCCAGCTTGTATTTTTCTTCGGGCTGGGTGATGAATTCTACTCCCACATTGAGCTGGTTAACAATATCAAAAATATTTTCTTCTAAGTCGTATTGATTTGTATTCTGCCACAGTAGTTGACCAATTTTGAGGTGGGTAGCTTTTTGCTGCTCAGAAGGAATCAGAGAATAAGCCGCTTGCTGCACACGGTCATGCAAAAATTTGTAGGATACTTTGTAAGTATTAATTTCTGATTGAGTTCCGTGACCACTCCCCATTACCAATGACTCATTACCATTGAAGAGCAAAGGAAGTTTAGAGGCACTTTCTCCGATGGGTAAAATTAGACCTGCCTGAAGTCCATCCCATAAAGCAGATGCGGTTTGTGATGTAGATTTTTCACTTACTGTTGCCAAAACCTCTAAATTAAATCTGCTGCCAATACAAGCTGCTAACTTTAAAACTTTCTGGGTTTCCGGAGGCAGTTTTTGAATGTTTCTGGCTATGAGTTCGACGACATTAAAATCCGCGATCGCCACACTTTGAATTTGCCCCATATCCCACTGCCATCTGCCCATTTTAAAGTCAAATGTCAGCAGTTTCTCAGTGTAAAGAGATGTGAGCAGTTGAGTAAGAAAAAAGGGATTTCCTTGAGTTTTATTGAAAACTAACTCAGCTAATAACTTACACTTTTCTCTTTCAGTGTTCTTGTTTTTAGCAACCCAACTTTCTCCCTCAATTTCTCCGTGGTATTCTGAAAAACAAGCAATAGAGGGAACTGCTGCTGAGCAGTTGTCACCCAAAGTGTCAGCAACTAATTGATTGACTGTACTAAGTGTCAACGGTTGGAGGACAATATTATTTATTATTGACCCGCATGAATAAATACTATCTAATGTCTGCATTAACGGATGAGTTGGGCTGACTTCGTTATCTCGATAGGCTCCAATCACCAATAAATATTGGCTATCTCTGTCAGTAAGTAGCACATGAATTAATTTCAAAGAAGCTGAATCTGCCCACTGCAAATCATCTAAAAATAAAACTAGCGGATGTGCTTTTTGGGTAAAAATATGAATGAATTGTTTAAAGGCAAGATTGAAACGGTTTTGCGATTCACTTGCCCCTAATTGAGAAACTTCAGGTTGCTCACCAACGATCAACTCCAATTCGGGAATAACGTCAATTATAACTCTAGTATTTAGCCCTAAAGCATTTAAAATATTCTCTCTCCAATATATAATTGTTTCAGAACTTTCTGTTAATAATTGCCGAATGAGTTCTTCAAAAGCTTGAATTAAAGCTGCATAGGGAATATTTCGTTTAAATTGGTCAAATTTGCCTGCAATAAAATAACCCCTTGCTCCGACAATGGGTTTGTGGATTTCATAAACTAAGCAAGATTTACCTATTCCTGAGTAACCGGAAACTAGCATTATCTCGGCTGTTCCAGCACTAACTCTGTCAAAAGCATCCATTAAAGTGGCTACTTGTGTTTCTCGTCCGTACAGTTTTTGTGGTATCAGAAATTGACCTGACTTATCACGCTCACCCGGAATGAAGTTACAATTTTGACCAGTTTCTTCTAATTGATTTAGACATTGTTCTAGATCCGCTTTGAGACCATAAGCACTTTGATATCTATCTTCAGCATTTTTAGCTAATAATTTCATTACAATGTCACAAAGTGATTTGATAATCTCACCATTTTGAATTTTGGATGTGCGATTATCTTTCGTAATTTCTACTCTGCTATTTTGCTCTCTTGCCCATATAATCTCCCAGAGCGGGACAGGCTGTTTAGCAATGTGGCAGTGAACTAATTCCATCGCATCTGTAGCCTTAAAGGGCACTTCACCACCCAGCATTTCATAGAAAGTGATACCTAAAGAGTAGAAGTCGGTGCGATAGTCAATTGAGCGATTCATCCGCCCTGTTTGCTCTGGCGATATATAGGCGAGTGTGCCTTCTAGTAAAGTAGGATGGCTTAGTATTTGGGTTTCTCTAGACAAGCGCGTGGCAATGCTAAAGTCAGTAATTTTTACTTCGAGCGTAGCAGGAGTGATGATAATATTTGTGGGCTTAATATCTTTATGAATAATTTTGTTGTCATGCAACTTACCCAGAGTATCTGCTAACTGAATAGCAATTTCTAAAAACTCTTTTAGTTCAAGTGGGCGACCATTCAAAAAGTTTTTGAGGGATTCTCCTCTTGAATCTTCCAATATAAGTGCTAGACCATTACGATGATTTTCCAATCCATAGGGCTTGACAATACCTTCTAAATTGAGGTGTCTGGATATTTCATATTCATGTCTCAATTGCATGATCTCTTCGAGAGTAGGATAGTCGGCTATCAAGACTTTGATAATCACAGCAGTCTTATCTTCTTTCCTCTCGGCGCGATAAACTACTGTATTTAAACCCTCATTAAGTTTTTCTATAAGTTTATAATTGGCTTTGATATTCATAAGTTTTGTACCTACCTTAAAACTATAGTATGTGATTTGGTGCTAAAGTAAATGTTTGGAGCATTATTGCTAAAACTTTCCTTCTTTCTCTAACATTGAAGCGTGAAAAAAAGTTTTTAGTTAATTACCTTAAAAGAAGTATTAGCTCTGATATAAGATATGACCCTTTATATCTAAATAGGATACCACACCCCGCCCCTAAGTAGATAGAGAGGCAAAAAAATATAAATATTCTGTAGGAGCAGGTTTAGCCCGTAATCATTGCTAGGAAAGATTTTGCCCTTTTAAAACCCGCCCCGCCCACCTTCGTTTATAGCGGTTTCCAACCGTATTAGGTAGAGTAACTACAAGGAGTGAACGAATTTGTGAGATCTTTGAGAGCGATCGAGTCGAATTTGTCCACAAGTGCTGACTATCAGGTGTAATTACTTACGTGCAGCAACCGAACGTAGATATTCTTTAGCTTCGACTGTTCTGCTTTCAAGCGGATTTAAATCTGGATAAAAAAAACAGGTAAATAACTTGCTTCTCATAGGGTTTCAATCAATCAGGCTTCGGGATACCTCAGCATATTTCTCATTAACGTAAGTTTGGAGGCATTTCTGAGAAATCTGGATCGCAGGAGAAATCCCCGTAAGTGAAATACGTTCTAACAACTATCGGGAGCATCTCACTTTTGCAGCCAAGCTAGAAATTGGAGTTTTGAGGTAGGAGGCAGAAGGCAGGAGCCATTAGAAGTGTTTTTACAAATATGAGATGCTCCCCAACAATGGCTCAATTAGTTCTCGTGTCTGCTGGTAAATCATTGGATGAATGCGGAGGTTCAATGAATTGCCCATCCTGGGCTGTTTCATTCTCGGTAGAGGCTGCCCCCCGTGACTGCCCTAATCCCACCAAATACCTAACAAATCGTGGATGGGTCGGGTGGGGTCGGCATTCTTGTCACCACAAGAGTCAAAACAATGATTTCCCTGAGAATGAAATCGCCCTGATTGCCGATCGCACTTAACCCACTTTAACCGTTATTTACTGTTGTGAATGCGACCGTTTTTGACTGTCTGGCAAAAAGAACAGTTAGGACAAAGAGGCATAGTCAGGGATAGATTAGCAACTACTACTGCTAATCTAGCATCATTACTTCTAGGGCACTACCAGAAAAACCTTGTCTTTTTCCTAATCGCTAGAAAATCCAATCAGTGCCATGTGCTATTTTTTACATCACTACTATGTATCATTACTTCTTTAGCACTACTAAGGTAGTTTATAACTGCTGGAGCGCACAATCAACTCACCTTGACGCGGATCGCGGCTGAAGATAAAAGCTCCTTCTTGAGTTTCGCCGCTTGACAAAAAATCAATTTGTTGGTCGCCGGATTCTACAACTTCACCGTTGACGCGCAATTCGGCAATAATTTGCACGGACTCTGCCGTTTCGCCGCCCGTATTAGTTACTGCAAACGGCACGTAAAATTGCCCCGGAGTTTCGCGAATTGGACTGTTGCGAGTGAGAGAAATAACTGGAGGTTCCTGCTTTTTAGTCACCCAGTTGTAGATTACGAGCCCGGTGAGGGTAAAAAGGATCAAGCAGGCGATCGCAAATGTCAGCCATTCAGCAGGAGTTCTTTTTTTTTGCTGTTCGTTATTACTTTCAGTCATACTGCCAACCTCCCCGCCGCGCCACCAATACTCGCCGGTAATCCCAATACTAACGTATAGTTCAACCAAATCGACCACGGGTCGTCAAAACTGAGTTTGTGGAAGAAAAACATCATAAACGCAGAAGCCGCCAGCGACACTAAATACGCCATGACAGTTTCGCTGAGGGGACGCTGAAAAATCCCTTGCTGTTGCTGCCGTTTTGCTTGATAAGTAAAGCCTGCTACAAATACAATACCGTAGGAAATTAGCAGCGAGGCGGCGATAATTGCTAATTGCCAAGGCGGCGAAATACCTGCCGCTAGCATGGGAATTTCGTCAGTTGGGGCAATGTTGAAAGCAATGATCATCGCGCCGATTAAAGTAGCGCCGATATCTGCTAAAGTTGGATTGATGGTAGGTTCCTTTTCGCTGTCTGAGCTTTGATAGCGATCGCCGCTCAAGAAACCGCTTGCTAGAGCAACTCCCAAGGCAAACGGCAGGCCTTCAAATATGATTTTCCCCAAAGTTTCTTGCAGCGGAGTCTCCGGCGTAATTTCCCTGAGCAAAAACAGGACAAAAGTCGCGCAGACAATGCCGATCGCGATCGCTTCTACGGTATCGATTGCAGCATCTAGCCAGCGGATGTCCTTAGTTTTGCGAAAACCTTCAGTGCGAGTCAGCAAGAAAACGACGATAAAAGTAGTTGCGATCGCGATCGACATTTCCGCTGGTTTAGTATGCGAACCGATCCACCACACCTCCATCGTATAAAGCAGGGGAATCCCGAACAAAAAGCCACCAGATGCGCCTCGAATGATGTCGTTGAGTTCATTTGACCACTGATTTTTGCGTCTTTTTGATTTGTTCATGTTTCGTGAAAACGCACCTCAAAAATTTGGCAAGTAAATATTTTTTTAAACCTGCTTAAATAGAATACCATATTTGTTGTGTTCTTTCTCTAACTTGCGTCCAGTCGCTAGCGGTTAAAATTCCCAAGCGACGATTGACCAAACGCTTTTCTATTGTGTTCACCTTATGCAGCCGAACCACTGACGAACGCAACAAACCTTCCTGCTCCTATTCTACAATCTCAACATCAAAAACAGTCCTAGTTGTTTGACTTGTCACTCGTGCAACAACAATATCTTCATCTCCTGTATCCAAAAGTACCAACACAGGACGGATTTTTGAGGTTGTTACATCGACAAAAGGTAGTGCCAGTAAGAGAACTTCTCCTGATTTTATTGAGGCAGTTATAGTGCGACTTTAATCTCAGGATACTCTCCCAAGGCTTCGTTGACAACAATCAGTTTTCCTTGACTATCTGCCCCTGCTTGTTGACGGGCATTGACTAATTCAATTCCATAAATAGTACCGTCGGGGGAAATGTCCACATTCATTCGATCGCTAACCTGGATAGTTTTTACCTGTGCGGTTTTTTCTTGCAGGTATATATAAGCTACGTTGTATCTCGGATCGTAAGTCACTTTCACCGGAACCTCCTGCTCAAAAAAAATTAACAATTACAGCGCTCATCATCCAGTCTTCGTCTTCCTTAGCTGCGATCGCCTCTACTTTCTTCATAGCATAAACTTTTCTCTGCCACTCAGCATTGAAGGAAAAGTTACGCCTAAATCTGGTTCGGCTCAATTGAGCCGGAAAAGTTGTGCCACTTTCTACAGTAGCAATTAATTCGGCCTCAGTTGCACCTCGCTCAATCAATCGTGCTTGAGCATGGGGAGGTAATCTAACGCTCACGTTGCGATCAGCTCCTTTTTGCCTCTTTATTTTTAAACTAACTTAATTCACCACACCCGAATATAAGCATCCAAATAAAGCCCTGAGTGTCCAACAACAACCTCATTCCATGTACTCATTAAACTCTTCTAGCGGTTCGTCAAAATCATCGGACATCCAAACCATTCCTTTAGCACTTCCTGCTTGTCGATTGCGTTTAGCTTGTTTGGGAATTACTACCAATTTTACAACAGGCCGGTTATCTTGAGTAATCGCAATTTCTCCACCTCTTATTGTCGCCTCGATTAATTCCAAAAGTTTTTTTTGCTTCAAAAATGTCTACTTGATACATAATTAGTGGCTCCTTAATATCAATTTGAAGCATCACTTTTTTAACTCAATTCAACAAATCATCTTCCTCCAAATCAACAGAATGTAATTCCATATCACCAGACTGCAACTGAGCCGGAGTAGCAGGAATCGCTGCAATTATTGCATCAATTACCCTCGCCACCGGAATAATCTCCATCCCTAACTCTGGTACGGGTTGATTTTTAGGAATAATCGCCCTTTTGAAACCCAATTTTGCCGCCTCCCTCAGCCGCAACTCTAATTGCGACACCGGCCGCACCTGTCCCCCCAAACCCACTTCCCCAAGCAAAACTGTGCGTGCATCGATTACCCGATCGCGAAAACTGGCCACAACGGCGATCGCAACTGACAAATCCGCCGCCGGTTCATCCACTTTCAACCCGCCCACCGTCGCCAAAATCACATCTAATTTAGATAAAGGAATCCCCACTCTTTTCTCCAAAACAGCTAAAATTTGCTGCAATCTAGCATTGTCCACACCAGTAGTAGTGCGGCGCGGCGAACCGAAACTTGCAGGGCTGACTAACGCCTGAATTTCTACTAAAATCGGTCGAGTTCCTTCGCAAGTAACAGTCGTCGAAGTACCGGGAGAAAATTCATCTCTATTCCCTAAAAACAACTCAGACGGATTATCTACTTCTCGCAAACCGTTGGCTACCATTTCAAAAACACCCATTTCGTGAGTCGCGCCAAAACGGTTTTTCATCGCTCGCAAAAGTCGGTGAGAAGCAAAGCGATCGCCCTCAAAATAAAGTACAGTATCTACCAAATGTTCCAAAACCCTCGGCCCGGCCAAAGCTCCATCTTTCGTAACGTGACCGACAATAAATAAAGTAATATTTTCCCTTTTCGCAACCTGCATCAAAGCAGACGTACATTCCCGCACCTGAGCCACCGAACCCGGAGCCGATGTTAAACTAGCAAAATAAATAGTTTGGATGCTGTCAATCACCGCTACATTCGGTTTCAGCGCTTCCAACTCCCGCAAAACAACTTCTAAATCCGTCTCTGGAAGCAAATAGAAATTCTCCGCTGAATTGTCCTCCGAATCCTTTTTAGCTTCCCCGTTACTGCCAGATTTATGCCCGCCGTTGCTTGACAATTCAACGGGATTAGCCACGCCCAAACGCTGCGATCGCAACTTCACCTGCTGGCCGGACTCCTCCGCACTGACATACAGTATCCGATCCTTGCGGGCCAACATATTCGCCACCTGCAGCAGCAGTGTCGATTTCCCGATTCCCGGTTCCCCCCCAATCAACACCAGCGAGCCCGGAACAATCCCGCCTCCCAAAACTCGATCGAGCTCTCCGTACCCAGAAGGCCAGCGAGACTGAGTTTGGTCGGAAATCTGCGATAATCTGAAAGATACCCTCGGTTGACCCTTCGACTTATCAGGGGGCGAACCGCCCACTGTCTTAGTTGTCACCCCAGTTAAACCAGCCCGCGACACACCAGCAGTAGGTTGTTCTACCTGCTCGTCAAAAGAATCCCACTTCTGACAGCTAGGACACCTGCCAAAATATTGTGGTGAATCATACCCGCATTCCCGACAAATATATTGTATTCGAGGCTTAGGCATTGTTTACTATGATAAATAGTCACCCTAACATTTAGAAAAGTCTGAGTTAAAGCAATTATCACGCTTTCAGACCGACCGCAACACATGATTCAATCTGTGTCTTAATGATAGGGTACAAAAAATTAACATTATCTGAAATGTAACTTAAGGAGTGCTCGGTAACTTGGAAAACCATAAAGAAAAAATTCTGGTAGTCGATGACGAAGCCAGTATCCGCCGCATTCTGGAGACTCGCCTTTCCATGATTGGCTACGATGTCGTCACCGCTGCTGACGGCGAAGAAGCTCTCGAAACATTTCGCAACACCGAACCCGATTTAGTGGTTTTGGACGTGATGATGCCGAAGCTAGACGGTTACGGCGTCTGTCAGGAGTTGCGTAAAGAGTCAGACGTACCCATCATCATGCTAACCGCTTTGGGAGACGTAGCCGATCGCATCACCGGTTTAGAATTGGGCGCCGACGATTACGTCGTCAAACCTTTCTCTCCCAAAGAACTCGAAGCCCGCATCCGTTCGGTACTGCGGAGGGTTGACAAAAACGGAGCATCGGGGATTCCCAGCTCCGGAGTCATCCACGTCACCAATATTAGGATTGACACCAACAAGCGCCAAGTTTACAAAGGCGACGAACGAATTCGGCTCACGGGCATGGAATTTAGCCTGTTAGAACTGCTTGTCAGCCGTTCTGGAGAGCCTTTTTCGCGATCGGAAATTTTGCAGGAAGTCTGGGGATACACGCCAGAACGCCACGTAGACACCCGCGTAGTGGACGTTCACATCTCGCGGCTTAGGGCAAAGTTGGAAGACGACCCCAGCAATCCCGAATTAATTCTCACCGCCCGCGGCACCGGCTATCTCTTCCAGCGAATTGTCGAAATTGGAGAAGTAGGATAAAGTCAGTTGGCAATTGGCAGTTGGCAGTTGGCATGAGTTAAATTACCAACTACCAATTACCAATGACTAATGACTAATGACTAATGACTAATGACTAAATCTGATCCTAATAAAGTTTTGCGGCAATTGCCCTTAGTTGCAGGAGCATTAGCAGGTACGCTGCTAATGGTAAACCGCTTGCTGACAGAGCAAATTACAGATTCTCAAGCTCGATCGGACGCTTTGGGAGTAATTATCAGCGCTCTGCTGATTTTAACAGGTTTGCTGTGGCAGCAGGTGCAAGCGCGATCGCCCGATTCGGTAAAACTTATCGGCGAAGAAGGTTTTGAATTTGCACCGGATTTGCCGGAGGCGGTGAAAATAGAATTAGCCTGGGCGTCGCGTTTGCTGTTGACAAATACCGCCACAAGGTCGATCGTAATTGTGTATCAGGGAAAAGTCCTATTGCGGCGCGGTATTTTAGGCATCAATCCCGAAGTCAAGCCGGGGCCGATTTTGCAGCGAGTGCTCGACAAAAATAAACCAGTTTATTTAGTAAATCTCAATATTTATCCCGGGCGAATTGAATTTGACTATTTGCCAGAAAATACTCAAGGAGTTATCTGTCAACCTATCGGCAGCCAAGGCGTTTTAATCTTAGGTGCTAACGCGCCCCGCAGCTACACAAAGCAAGATGAAAACTGGGTTGAAGGCATTGCCGACAAACTAGAAAATACCATCAATCGATTTTAGATTTTAGATTGTGGATTGTCGATTGTGGATTGTCGATTGCCGATTGTGGATTGTGGATTGTGGATTGTCGATTGTCGATTGTCGACTGTGGATTTGAGACTTGAGATTGTGGAGTGTGGATTGTGGATTATGGATTTGAGATTTGAGATTGTGGATTTCACAATGCCAGCCCTGTCAAGGTGCGATCCTCTTCGAGGGCTGCGCTAACGACCGATTTGCCTCATTCTCGGTGTTGGCTATCGGCAATAAACAAGATTTATTACCGATATCTTTTGAAAAGAAGAAGAGCCAGCGCTCCTCCAACGAAATTTCAAGGGTTTGAGGGTCTTCTTAACCACCAAGACGCGGGCTGCGTGTACAGGGCGCACCTTAGTCCTCAACAAGAATCTCCGGGTGCGCTAGGCGCACCTTACTAGCTCACAAATCGCAAATCAAAACTCAAAACTACTCGCGAGCCCAGTCAGTACCGCGCCACAGCGTAAAAAACAAAACACTAGAAATCAGTGCGCCCAGCAGCCACTTAACAGCATTTTTAAATAACCCCACACGCTGACTTTGCTGAACCGCAGCACTTTGCGTCTGTAACCGTTCCTTAGCCGGAGTAATTCTCGAAAGAATTTGCTCTTTCAATTGCTGTGGGTTTTGCGTATCCGCTTGTACCCCCAAACGAGTAAGTTCCCCCGCCAAATTCCTTAAATCTTCAGGGCTACCCTTATTGAGCCGTTCTTCCACCTGCTGCAACTGAGCTAATTGTTGGTTTGCTTGAGTAGTAATTTGCTGGTTATTTTGGTTGTTGACGTAGATAGTGCCAAAAATTCCCAAAGGCAGCATCAACAGAAAAACCAAACCTAGCAGCAGACAAACCCAAGACAAAACCTTCAAAAAAACGTCTTCCAAACCTCTGCGGTCGTACCCTTCGCCAAAAAATATCAGCGCCATTGCCAGTAGTGGAACGGGCACCCGTTCCACTACAGCCCCAATTGTTTGCAATTCCCAGAGGCGATTGCCAAAATTTGCTGGTATAAGAACTGCAATCGTATCTAATACAGACAAAATTAATAGACCGTAGCCAATCCAACGCAGTCTGTAGATAGAAAAACCTTGTTCGCCTTGTAAGTCATTCATAAAATAATCAGAGTTGTTGTTAAGAAAAATCTCTCTTGACGCCGCCCAAGAACGGATACAAGTCCCCGACAACAGTCGTGGAGAGTCAAAAATTTTAGACTCTTTTTCCAGCTTCCAGATTCACCTGTGGAGTAAATATAAAAGCTAAAAGCTAAAAGCTAAAATCGACTGAATCGAGTCAAGGCTCGGGGAATCGCGGCTGCCACCACTCATACCAAGAAACCCAAGCATTCTCTAGAATTTTTTTGGCATCTTCTGGAGTTGTTTTATCCAAAGGCACAGACATCTGAGTCCACAAACAGCGCCGGTCTTGAATATTTCCCCTACCCAACAACCAAAAAAGAATACGGTTGGGCTGCCAATCGCGAGTATTTCGATTATATCTAAACTGTTGGGAAGTTACTGTAGGACTGCCATGAGGATTGATACACGAACTCAAATACAGTCGATTTTGCTGTTGCACAATTCCGTGAAACCCCGCGCCTTGAGTGTTTACTAATGCTAGTTTACCAGGATACGACTTGAGAATAGTATGTCCCCTCATCATACCTTCCACATCCCCAATGGTGTTTACCGCATAGCGCATCTCTATGTCTAGAGCCATGCTATTTTTTTGATATTCATATTTCCTGGCAGCTTTGAATTCTGAATTTTCCTTAATTTCCAGAAGCGCGCTGTTGTTTAGTTTCCACTCGGCTAGAGGCACCGACTCGGGAAACTCAAACGGGGTTGCCACATTCTTGCCATCCGATGGATAGAAAACCAATTTTCCGGCAACCAACAAAACGCCTCCCAAAGTAACAGCCAACAGGGAAATCCTAAGTGGTTTCCAAGAGATAATAGCCATTAGCAATTCTGTCCTTCCTGATTTGGGGGTTGGTCTTTCAAAATTGCAAACCAGCAGAATAAACCGAAAATAAATACAGCAATCATAGAAAATATTACCGAACCATTTCCTTCGTGCCAGTATTTAAATGCTTCTGGTTGAGATAGCGATACCAGCACTGCCAGGAGACCAACTCGCGCGGCATTCACTACAAATGCAGTAATTATTGCCACGAATGGCAATACCATTTTCTGACCCGTAGTGGTGGGAAACATCAGTAAGAAAACCAGAGCTAGTCCTAACAATTGTAGCATCGCATTCACCCCGGAACAGCCGTGATTCACTTCCACGCTGCCCTTTTCCAGGATTAGAAAAACCCCTTTTTGCACCACTTCAAATCCTAGATAGTGGAGGAGGAAAGCTGAAAATTTAGCTGTTATTTTGGGGACATCAACCAATACTCCGATCAATCCTGGAGGAATAGCTGTATACGCAAGAATTAGAAGTTCCTGCCAATATTGTTTCAGTCCTTTTGTGCCCGAAGCCAGCAATGCGAGACTAATTGCAGACAAAAAAGGCGTTGCTCTGATAAAAAAGTCGTATCCAGATATCGACGAGCTTTTGAGCAATATTAAAGCAATTAACGATGTCCCAAAGAAGCTGGCGAAAACTCCGCTTTCAAAAGTTAAGGATTCGTGCCTTTCCCAAATGAGAAATGCTACGACTCCCCAAAACAGTAACATTGTACCGAACAGGTCTGTGTCGTTTGTTCTGGAAGTTAGAGTTAGGTGTAGGGCAATCAAACCGGAGGCGATGCCTAACAGCCAGTATTTAGGTTCTTGGATGTGCTTGAGCCAGTTTATTTCGGTCATTGCTGCTTTTTGTTTTTCCTAAAAGCTTCTAAAATGCTTAAGCTTGTAACTCTATTAAAATTATCAGCTACAAACACTTAAATTTATGCGTTTGGAATGATTTTTCACTAAATCTTCACAAAGATTGACAATGGCGAATGTGTGTGATATTCACCTGCACCTAATTAAATCTGAAGTTAGGAGCAAAGACCACAGAAAACAGGTTTTTTAACTCATATCGATCGCACTCAACTAAACATTTTCCTTTCTCTAACCCGGTTTCTGCGCCGGGAGTTTAAATGTAAAGCTTGAACGCAAGACATAAACCTTTCTGGACGCACTCTTGAGCGGGAAAACCAGTTTTTTACTGGTTCTGGTTTTTGGTAGCCCGTGCGTCCAGGAGTAGATTAGTTAGAGTAGACTTTCCGGTAGTAAGTTTGATATTCCTCCGAAAGCAGGGGCTCCCACCAATCCCGATGGGCTAAGTACCATTCTACAGTCTGCCGCAAACCTTCTTCAACCGTTACTGAGGGAGTCCAACCTAACTCTGTTTTAATTTTGGTGGCATCAATAGCATAACGCCGATCGTGTCCGGCTCTGTCTTTGACAAATGTGATCAATTGTTCGCAAGGACGGGCGGGTAAATCCTCAGCTAATTCGTCCATTAGCTGACACAGCATTTTTACTAAATCGAGATTTTTGACCTCGTTGTTGCCGCCAACATTGTAGGTTTCCCCAGGCTGACCACGGTGAATCACAGCATCTAAAGCGCGGCAGTGGTCGAGAACGTAAAGCCAATCTCGCACGTTTTGACCGTCGCCGTATACTGGCAGCGGTTTGCCCAATAGCATATTGATGCACATTAATGGAATGAGCTTTTCAGGGAAGTGATAGGGGCCGTAATTGTTGGAACAGTTGGTGATAATTGTCGGGACGCCGTAGGTGTGGAAATAGGCGCGGGCGAGGTGGTCGCTGCCAGCTTTGGAGGCTGAGTAGGGACTGTTGGGCGAGTAGGCAGTTGTTTCTGTGAAGGCTGGGTCATCGGGGCCGAGACTGCCGTAAACTTCGTCGGTAGAAACGTGGAGGAAGCGCATTTGTGCTTTGAGAGATGCCTCATCAATTGCTTCAAAATGCTTGCGGAAGGCTTCT
The DNA here is from genome assembly GCF_036701505.1 of Microcoleus sp. Pol11C2. NCBI lineage: Bacteria > Bacillati > Cyanobacteriota > Cyanophyceae > Oscillatoriales > Microcoleaceae > Microcoleus > Microcoleus sp. Pol11C2. Next base: position 43,831 of record NZ_JAUBQX010000011.1, on the reverse strand, counting down.
AAAAGTGTGAAGGTTCCGACAACGTTTGTTTGAACAAAGGCGGCAGGCCCGATAATTGACCTGTCAACGTGGGATTCTGCGGCAAAGTGGGCGACTGTGGTGATGTTTTCTTCTTTGAGCAAGGTATCGACTAGGGTACGATCGCAAATATCCCCCTGCACAAACCGAAAATTTTCCCCTCCTTCCAAAGTTGCCAGGGTTTGTCGGTTTCCGGCGTAGGTTAAAGCGTCGAGTACGACTACTCGATCGCCCGGATAGCTGCTGCACCAGTGATGCACAAAATTCGAGCCGATAAATCCAGCCCCGCCCGTCACCAACAATCGGCGAGGGAATCGCTCAATGCCTTGATTCGCGTTGTCTGTCATAAAAATAAGAGTTATTCCAATAACTAAGCCTTTACAAAAGTAGCCTTAAAAGTAGTTTGTCACCAACTGTTTGCCAGTCTGTAACTAAATTTTCTACTGTCTCACCTCAGATTTTCTAATTTGGGCGCGATCGAAGTATTGGTTCACAAAACTTGAACTTCTACCGAGCAGTTAGCCCAAACGCTTACAGAGCAAGCATTGCAAATTTTTAAGCTGGCAAATTTAAATTTGAATTGCGTGAGGCTATAGTTGATATTTGCGATCGATCCTCGATATGGGCGGCGCGCAGAGTTGATACATTTGTAAAGAGCTGTTACCATTAATTTTTTAATTATCCTTTACAATCTCCAGAGCACCATGAAGAAGTTTCAAGTGTTAGCTGGCATTGCTTCCGTCGTCGCGATCGCAAGCAGCATCGCCATAGGTGACGCTGCATCTGCTTTCCCCTGTTCCTACAGCAAATCTGGGGCGGCTAAATCTGGTTCTGCGACAACGATCCTAGGTTCCGGCGGCTCAGAGCGAATCAATCCGTGGAAATCTTACAAAACAGCAGCTCTCGGTTTCCTCGGTTTGGCGGGAGTTTTGGGTGGCGGAGCGGCCTACATGAGCTACCGTGCCGGCAAGCGCGCTTCTGCTGCTTGCGCTGCGATGACCGATAATTTTGAAGTTTTTGAAGAGTCGAGCGATCCGATCGCAGATGCAGGTGTTTCTGGACAGATGGAAGTTCCGGCGTTGCTCGATTTGGCGCCGACGGGTGCTGTAGCTGAGTCAGCAGATGCGGTTGCAGCCGTTCGCGAACACCCAGAAGCTCCTGGCGGTGAGCTGGATTTGCCGGTTTCGCCAGTTGCCGAGTTGAGTTCTGAAATTGCGATCGAACAAGTCCAAAGCGCGATCGTCAAATAGTTATCTCAAACCAAAGTATTCGCTTAGCGCACCTCCTATCTTCCAAGATAGGAGGTTTTTTGAGTGGAAATTATCTACCCTACAATTTCTTGTCATTGCGATCGCCAAGCACTGCAAACAATAGACAGATGAATTGATAGCACACAATATTATATTCCGGCTAAGCAAACGAGCGCTGAATTAATATTAATTAAAAAAACTCTGGCTACCATCATCAATCTCATACTAATTATTAAAAGTCGCCGCTCTCCGTCAGGACAAGGCTGTGCCGTTTCCCTACTGTATTTGAACTGTATTTGATCCGATTGAAAAGTGCTATAAAATTAGATGAGTCCAAGCAAAACAGTACCTGCCGAGGCGATCGCTAAAAATACTCTTCAGATCAATCTGAGGGTAGACGGCAAGAGTTCAAATCCCCTGCTATGGTGGGAAATATAGCCCTACAGATGACAACTATAGGTTATTATGAATGCTTGGCGCGATCGATTCAATCAATTTACAGGTAAAACTCGACTGGCAGTTTGCCGGGTGTTCGTTCACTTAACAGGCGAAGAAGTTGCACCGCTGTTAGGAGTTCTCAACCGCACCGCCAGACAAGCAATTGATGGCGATGGCGACATAGCAGTTTTAGGAGAAGGTCTTGTAGAAATTTGCAATCACCTGTTGCAGTACGACAACTACTGGCAAGCAGCCGCCAATGAAGGCGATATTTTTTGGAATGAAGGCCAAGCCGGCGATTATGTGGATGAACTTTTCACTGATTCAGCCGAGCGCTATCTCAGCGAGCCTCAATACAGTACATCGGTTTACGATAAAAATTCCCCCTTGTCTTTGCCGGTAACTAGAAATATCGTAGTGATGCTGACAGTTGCGTATGAAGGCGAAGTTCCTGCTCTAGAAACTGACCTCGCTGACATCAGCACGCTGAAAGTCGGTTTAAAAGCCCTGATTAATTTACATTACCAAGAAAGGCTCCGAGCTGTGCAAGTTCACTTTTCTCCCGCACAGTTGGGAGACGAACTTACCAACGACCAAGTGTTGGTCAATTTCCCCGAACTTATTCCCATTTAAGGAAGGAAGAACTAAGAGGGAGAAATTACCAATTAGCAATTACTATTTACCAATTAATACAGCACATTCCCTGTATATGTAGTACACATAATTTTCTAGTAAGTAAGGTGCGTTGCTAGCAACAATCTGCAAGTTTTATCCAATATCTCGCAGCGACGCGCCCTACAACAGATTAACACCACACAATATAGCTACCACTGTACTTGTTCAAGATGGAATAGGCTGTATTTACTCATTACCAATTAGTATTTATGATGCTGCGAAAACTGACAATTTATTTAATGGCTTTAACTTTTTTGTGGACGGCAACCGGCTGCGGTTCACCTCGGACACAAACTTATACAAATCCTGCTGGCAATCCAAATATTAACACAGTGCGTCCTGCACCAAATAATAACTTGAGAGAAGGTCAATATCCTGTACAGCAAGCTACCTACGACGATGCGGGTGGCGAATACAGTTTAATGTTGCTGAATACTCCCCCCGGCAGTCCCCCAGTTTACCGCACTACGGATTTGCAAATGGCTCGCTTAACGGATGAAGAAATATCGGCAGGCAAGAAAAGTTATCTAAGTCTGGATAACAATCAAGCGGTTTTGCATTTGACAGAAGATTTTAAAATTGAGTACGTTCACAACGTGACTGAAACTGTCAATAACCCTCAAACCGGTCAGCCCCAAACCGTAGTAGTGAGACAGCAATCAGGCTTCTGGGCACCGTTTGCTGGGGCTATAGCCGGTCAGGCGATCGGCAGTTTGTTATTTAGACCGCAATATTATATGCCGCCAGTGTATCAGCCGGGGATTATGACAGGATATGGCGGCTATGGCAATACTTACGGCCAAGCTGTTCAGCAGTATCAAACTCGGTATCGAACTCCGCCTCCGGCTGTGAGAAACCGTCAAGTTTTAAGGACGACCGGCCGCTTGCGATCGCCCACATATAACCAGCCAGTAAGACCCTCAGCACGGCCAAATGGAAATCGATCGACCGGTTCGGGTTACGGTGGCAGCACTTTGAGGCGATCGCCGCAGCAACGTCAAAATCAATACAAGCGGCAGCCGAGTTTTGGTAGTGGCAGGAATTCTCGTCCACCGAGTCGCACTCGCTCTTTCGGGAATAGAAGGCGCTGAGTTGAAGATGGCAAAAATCAGCAACTGACATCGGTAAAAGTTGATTTTATATATTCTCCCGATGTCACGCAGCTGCAGGTAGAGAGAATGAAAACTTTGGAATAATTGATTTAGTTTTCTCTGTTTCCCCCAGACCCAAAAAATATGTGATTTAATTTCTACATTGGTATGTAGGTGACAATATGTCTTCTTCACAACCCCCGTCAGGGGAAAGAAATCCTCTAGGATTGGATGAATTGATTGCGATCTTGGTTGCCTTTGGCACGATGGGAGCAATTTTATTTTGGGTAACAGGTAAAAATCCCGATCGATTGAATGCCAGAAATTGGCAATTTCCAGCCGTTTTTTCTCAACCTGCTGTTACGCCCGCGAGTCCGGGAATATTAACACCCGAATCGCCAAGTTCCGATTTGCGATCGCCGGCTAAAACGCTCCTTCCCTCAGAACCGGATGTCGCACCCGTGGCACCTTTAGGGCCGGTTTTACCGCAAACTCCTCCGGTGGGTGTAATCGTTGTTCCTCCCAAGCCAATTGCGAGCTCGACTCCTGCTCCAGCAATTACCAAACCGAAAGCCGATAAACCCAAAGTTGGGCCCGTTAGATTCTCCGATGTTCCAGACAAATATTGGGCGCGTCCGTTCATTTTAGCCTTAGTCGATCGGAAAATTTTTGCTGAGCCCACCGACAGCAAATTTCGTCCCGAGGAATCGATGACGCGAGCCGAACTAGCGCGCTTAATTCAACGAATGTCCGACGACAAAGAGCCGATCCGAAAACCAATTGATTTTAAAGACGTAAAAGACAAGAGTCCTGTAGCTCCTGCGATCGACCACACGGTCAAAACTGGATATCTTAAAGGATACCCAAACAATGAGTTCCGTCCCGAAAAACAGATTCCGCGTGTCGAAGTAATCGCCGCTTTAGCGAGCGGTTTGAGCCTGAAACCATCAACAAGAGCAACCAAAACTTTACAACTTTATACAGACAGGGCAAAAGTGCCGAAATGGGCAGTTAACAAAGTAGCATCAGCCACAGAAGCTGGCATTGTTGTCAACCACCCGAAGCGCGCACTTTTGCAGCCTAATAGAACAGCAACTCGCGCTGAAGTAGCAGCCATGGTTTACCAAGCTATGGCCAAAAAAGGCAAAGTACCTGCTAAGTCTTCAGAGTATGTTGTGAAGCCTTTAAAGTTGCCCAAATAATATTTTAGGGGCGTTGCTCCTAGCCCGCCCCACAATAAAATTTAATCGTTATTGTTTGTAGTCAGGACTGAAGCCTTCACTACGAAGCAGCTAAATTAATCTTGAAACACCATAATACTGCCCGAATAGCAAGCTACCCAAACCTGATTAGTTTCCGGATCGTAAGTAATCCCGATCGGACTTGAATTAACCTTCACTGTTTGCAGCACTTTCATATCGCTCGTCCTAACCTTGCTAACAGTATTCGAGAAATAGTTGACCACATAAAGCAGTTGTCCCTGATCGGAAATTGTCATGCTGCGAGGTGCTTTTCCTGTAGAAACTTTGTCTACCACTTTACCCGTTTTTAGGTCAATTTTTGCCACATTTCCTTCACCATTTAAAGTGGCATAAAGATACTTTCCATTGGGGTCGATCGTCAAATGACGTGGCGCATTGCCAATATTCTTCAGCCATTCTACCGAAAAGTCGATGAGATTCACTTTCGCAATATCGGAAGAACCCATGATGGCAACATAGGCATTTTTTGAGTCGGGAGTAACAACAATACCCCGAGGATATGCACCCAGTTTCACTCGCTCGATTTCGAGATTTTTATTGATATCAACCACGCTCAAATCCCAACTGCACCAATTGCTAGCGAGCGCGAAGCGATTGTCAGGCGAAACAGCATTGAATTTCGGAACTGCACCTACAGGAATTACCTTTTCTATTGTCAAAGTTTGGGTATTTATGCGGTACAGAAAACTTTGGTCGTGTTTTGCCGCTGGAGAACACCTGTCCGTTCCCGGATTTCTAAACCCGGAACCGTACATTTTGTAGTTGGAGACGTAGGCATATTTTCCATCGGTTGAAAAAGCAGCTTCTACGGGAGAGCCTTTATAATTGCCTTTGAATTTAGAAAAGCCGAACTTCGACAAGTTTACTGTATCGGGAATAGTCTTGACTAATTTAAAGTTCCTGTCGTAAACTGTGATTGTGTGGCGGTACATCATGTTTTGAGCAAAAAACAAACCCGCTCCCGAATAAACTATTGATTTTGGCGATATGTTACCGTAAATTGTTTTTTTTAACGTCATTTTTCCTTGAGTATTATCGGGAGGATTTACGAGCTTTGTGGGTGGCAACTCACTTTCTTGATCCTCGGAATTTTCAGTTTTAAAGGGCGGCAAAGAGGGTTCTTGAAATAGAGGTTCTTGGGTCTGAGTTTGAGTTTGATCTTCGAGTTCGTTTGTGTTTTCTGTGGCGCTAGGAGATGGCGAAGATCGATCGACAGTGGGCGCGATTTTTTCCCCAGCTTCAATACTCGCCTCTTCCGGCTTACCTTTCAGTGCTGACAAGGTTTTAGGGCCAACAATTCCGTCAACTTTCAGGTTGTTCTCTGCTTGAAACTTTTTGACAGCAGCCTGGGTGAGAGAACCGTAAAATCCTGTAGCCTTACCGCGAAAATAGCCTGCGTTTTGTAGAGTTTTCTGGAGTTCGGCTACTTCCGGGCCTGAATCACCTTTTTTGATGGCGAGTGCGGGATTGACTAAATTGAAAATTGTGAGAGCGATCGTAAAGAAAAGTAAAGCAGAAGAGGCTAAATTCAGGTGCCTTTTTGAGTGGGTCGATCGAGTTTGACCCGCAGCCGTTTCCCAAGTTTCAGCTAAATGTAGGTAGGCCAGTCCGTCCATAGTTTTTACCGGGTATTTTTGGTGCTATGATACACCAGTTAACTTTGATGAAAGAGAGAATCTTATTATAATCAAACTTAGGGTAAAATCTCCAAGCAGTTTTTAATGATGTAAGCAAGTAGGAGCGATCGACAATGTGGAGTGGGGAACAAACAACCGCAGAATCAACGACAAAAGAATCCCGCCAGACGTTGCTGTGGGACGATAACGGGGGACTTTGCCAGCGGGCTTGGGTAGAAATCGATTTAGCAGCTTTAACTCACAATGTAAAACAGCTTAAAAAGCTCTTATCTCCCCACACAGAACTGATGGCAGTTGTGAAAGCGGATGCTTACGGTCACGGTGCTGTTGCAGTCAGTCAAACAGCATTGCAAGCAGGTGCTAGTTGGCTGGGAGTGGCGACAATTCCCGAAGGAATAGAATTGCGAGAAGCTGGAATAGAAGCGCCGATTTTGCTGTTGGGGGCAACCCATACAGCCCAACAGGTAAAGGCGATCGCCCATTGGCACTTGCAGCCCACTATTTGTACTGCCAAACAAGCCCTAATTTTTTCGGAAGTTCTCGCCGATCTGAACCAATCTTTGCCGGTTCACGCTAAGTTAGATACCGGAATGTCTCGCTTGGGAACGCCCTGGCAAGAAGCTACAGAATTTGTGCAATTAGTCAAGCGGTTGCCCAATTTAAAATTAGCCAGTATTTACTCTCACTTGGCGACAGCAGACAGTCCTGACCCCGCAGTTATGAGAGAGCAGCACCAGCGGTTTCAACAGGCGATCGAGCAAATTAAAATAGCAGGAATTAACCCCCCTCGCCTCCACTTGGCAAACTCTGCTGCTGCCCTCGCTGACCCGGCTTTGCACTACGATTTAGTGCGAGTTGGTTTAGCTACCTACGGTCTTTATCCAGCACCTCACTTGCAGTCGAGATCCAATTTGAAGCCCGCAATGCAGGTAAAAGCTAGGGTAACGCAGGTGAAAACAATTGAACCAGGAACTGGCGTCAGTTACGGCTATCAATTTATAGCTCAGCGCCAGACACAGATTGCCGTAATTGGTATCGGCTATGCAGATGGCATTCCGCGCAATCTTTCTAATAAAATGCAGGTTTTAGTCCGGGGTCAGTTCGTGCGGCAAGTGGGCGCGGTAACGATGGATCAATTAATGCTGGATGTAACTGATATTCCCAATTTAGAAGTCGGCGAAGTGGTGACGCTGTTGGGCAAAGATGGGGAATATAAAATTACTGCCGACGATTGGGCCACGACTTTAGGAACTATTTCGTGGGAAATTCTCTGCGGTTTTAAACACCGATTGCCCCGCGTAGCAGTACACTATTAGCAGTAGTCCGGCAGGGGTTTAAAGCCGTGCCTCATAGCAAAAGTCAGTTTAAACCGACTCAAGAGTTTGAAGGATAAAATTATCGACTTTAGTCCTATTTTAGAGGACTTTCGCTAGGAGACAGGGGTTTTTAACGCCCGTCGGACTCTCGTAATAAGCGATAAGACTGAGACTGCAATTCTCAATTTCAAATTCCAAATTCCAAATTGATATGACAGTTATTCCGACGTTTTTACCAATAGCCCAAACATTCTATTCTCAGCTAAATGCAGAAAGAACACAAGCCTTGGAAGTAGCCCAAGAATTCTCGAAAAAATTCGTAGAATTGGGGTTTAAAATTGTACCTCAACTGCTGTGGGCGATCGGCATTTTGTTAATTACGCGATTTGCGATCGGCTTTGCGGGCCGCGTGACTCGCCGAGCACTGAGTCGCACCGAAGCCACGCTGCGGAAATTCTTAGTTCAAGCTGCTGAAATTACGATTTTGGTAGTGGGAGTAGTCGCCGCTTTGAGTCAGTTGGGAATTCAAACTACCAGTGTGGTTGCAGTGGTGGGTGCCGCGGGTTTGGCCATTGGTTTGGCGTGGCAAAATACTTTGTCGCACTTTGCTGCTGGGGTAATGTTGATTAGTTTGCGCCCCTTTGAAGTCGGAGATGGGATCGAAGCTGGGGATGTTAAGGGAGTGGTGGACAGTATCGGGATTTTTTCAACAACCGTGGTGACAGATGATCGGATAAAAATTATTGTCCCGAACAATCAGTTGTTTAACGGTACATTGAAAAATACAACGGCAATGGGAACGAGGCGAGTAGACTTGAAGATTGATATTGGCGATCGGCCGATCCGTCCGACAGTCGCTGAGTTATTAGAAATTGCCCACTCTCACCCGCTGGTGTTGGAGAATCCGCCCCCGACTTGTTTGGTGGCCGAGATTACTCCAGATACAACTATTTTATCTCTCCGGCCTTGGTGCGCGTCGGTGGCCTACGAACAAGTGCGATCGCAAGTTCAACAATACGTCAAAGAGGCAATGGATGCCGACAACAATCAAGAACAATAGCTATAAATCTAAAATCTAAAACCCAAAATTGATCCGAGGTATTTCCCATGAGCAAGTGGTATCCGCAGCAAATTTTGCAAGAACCCGGTGTCAGAATCACCGCCACCGAGAAACAAACAATTCTCAGCAAATTTCCGCCTCCCGACGAAAACGGTCAAATCTATGCCGACGGTGTTTTTGAAGGCGGCGGCGTGCGCGGAGTTGCGTTTTTAGGAGCACTCCGGTGTTGTAGCGATTTGGGCATCAACTGGCGAAAATTGGCCGGCACTTCGGCAGGTGCCATTACTGCCGCAGTATTGGCAACCGACTTGTCAATTGATGATTTAGAAGAAATTTTAGGACAGCTCGATTACAGTATATTTTTAACTCAAAAAAACAGTCCTCTAATTTTAAACGGCGACCCCGCCGACGACTTGCAATCTCCTGCTTGGACGCTGCTTTTCCTAACAGTTAGCCGTCAGATGGGAGAATATTCGGCGCAGCCATTCCGGCAGTGGCTGGAAGCAATGCTCGGTCGAGGTAACTTGCATACTTTTGCCGATGTAAAACAAATCGTAAAAGACCGGGAATTAAAAGTAGTAATATCTAACCTCACTCGCGGTGAAATGTTGGTGCTGCCAGATGACTTACACCGACGCGAATCGACCGATTCCGATACTTTGTATGAGCAGTTGCGACTCCAAAGCGCTGAACATTTTAGCGTGGCTGAAGCCGTTCGGTTGTCGATGAGTATTCCCCTATTTTTTGAACCTGGAAAACTCGGCGATGACTTAATTGTAGATGGCGGAATTTTGAGCAATTTCCCCCTGTGGATTTATGACAAACAATCCGTTGGTGCGACTCCTGCGCCGCCCCGCTGGTTTACCTTTGGGTTTCGATTAGTTGATACCGGAATTGAGACTAAAGCTAAGATTGATACTCCCCTGTCGATGCTGGCGGCGATGTTCAGAACGATGATGAAAGCAAGAGACCGCTATCACCAGCGAGAAATGGATAAGGGCAGGGTGATTAATATTGATGTGACTGAAGCTGGGGTGACGACGACGGACTTTAATCTCGATGCCGATCGCAAGGCTAACCTGTACCGCTTGGGCTATTTGTATACTAAGAGGTTCTTTTTGAGTTCCAATTTTAGTTGGGAAAAGCACTTGAAGGCTAGGGGCTTTGGGGAAGAGGCTGGAGGTTGAGGTGGCGAAATGTATACAGAGTAAGGGATTGAGGAATTTTTAAATTAGGGGTTGGCAAGAAGAAGATGTGTGTGCTATAGTTAGTTACTGTCATCTTGGAGAGGTGGCTGAGTGGTCGAAAGCGGCAGATTGCTAATCTGTTAAGGGTGTTAACATCCTTCGAGGGTTCAAATCCCTCCCTCTCCGTTTTATAGCTTCTAGGAAAAGATTCCTTTTAATCAAATTTTTGGACGGGCTAGAAGCCCATCCCACAAGAAATTTTTGTGGGATGGGCTTCTAGCCCGTCCAAATTATTTTTGCAATTCAAGTCTAGTCTAGCCGCAATAATCAACTACTAAATCTAATTCAGTGTCTTCATCGCTTCGACAAATTGCCGCGATATAAATGGCAAAATTTCTTCCTTCTTGCTATTCTCTTTCCCCTCGGTAAATACAACCAACAAATACGGCCGCAAACCCGGTACTTCAATATAAGCAGCATCATGACGAACTTGACTTGTCAGTCCCGCTTTTGACCACAATTTTGCTGATTCTGGCAATCCCCCGCCTAAAAAACCCGTTACTTGATTTTCGGGATCTGCCTCTAATTCTGCTGGGTCTAAACTGCGTTTCATTAAACCCATCATTTCTTGCGATGCTTTGGCAGAAACAGCTACGCCACCGATTATACTGTGCAGCAAACGCGCCGCTGCATTTGTGGTCAGCATATTTCTATTTTCCATTAATTCTCCCACAAATGCTCGCTCGCGACCGTAGGGGCCGTCACACCAGGTTTTTTGATTGGCGTTAATATTTTGTAATTCCGGCCAATCCCATGATTGAAAGTAACGGTTGACGATGTTTCGCTGCTGTTTCCAACTTTCAAAGGGGCCTGGGGATAATTCGGGGCCGCTGGTGGTGCCGGTGAGCGCGTCTACTACTAAACTGGTGGCGTCGTTGCTGGAATCAACTATCATATCTCGGACGGCGCGTTCTAATTCTGGCGATGTTTGAATCATGCCTTTTTGCGCCCATTCCCAGATGGCAACGAGGTAGAATAATTTGACGATGCTGGCTGGATAAATTCGTTCGGAAGCTCTAGCGCTAAAACCTCGGGGTTGATATTTCCAAAATTCTTCTGCACTCAGGGCTCCGCCTGTATTGACTCGCACCGGCGGATCGTAGACTATCCAGGTAATGGCTATACGATCGCCACTTAATCCTGTAAATTTTGACAATGCGGAGTCTATAATGCTACTGCCGAGGTTTTCTAATTGTTCGTCTTTGTGAAAAAATGTCATGGTAAATGGCTGACGGTTAACGGTTAACGGCTAGCAGCTAATGGCAATCTATAGTTAAATGCGAACAATAAATGCGAACAATTAACAGCAAACAATGAGCAATTAGCAATGGCCAATTATCAATTATCTGATGTTCAGGAGTACCGGGCGCGATCGCACATAAATATTTACGATTCCCCAAAGTGCGATCGATTGGCAACTCAAGCAGCGCTGGGGCGACATTTGCGCGTCGCCGAACTCCCCCTAAGACAGAGGGATGTAAACTTGGATACAACGGCTGTGATGGTGCGGCTGTGCGAAGATGATTATCCGGGATGGCTGGATATTCGAGATGTTGAGTTGCTCGATCCCACAGAAACAGTGTATCATCCTCTGGTGGTTTCTGAGGCGGAAATTAAGGAAAAATTACCCATTGTAATTACTTTCGCTCGCGAGGCTATGAACCAATCCAATTATTATCTTTGGGGCGGTACAGTCGGGCCCAATTATGATTGTTCGGGCTTGATGCAAGCGGCTTTTGTGGCTGCCGGTATCTGGTTGCCGAGGGATGCTTATCAGCAGGAAGCTTTTACTAAACCTATTAGTATCAGTGCTTTAGAGCCGGGGAATTTAGTATTTTTTGGTACGCCAGAAAAAGCCACTCATGTAGGATTATATCTCGGAGATAATCGCTACATTCACAGTTCTGGAAAAGCACAAGGTCGCAACGGTATCGGTATCGATGTTTTGTCGGACGATGGCGATCTAGTCAGTCAAGCTTATTACCAGCAATTGCGGGGATATGGTAAAGTTGTGGCAAGTTATCAACCTAATTAGTTGTTGACGGTTGACGGTTGACTGTTGACTGTTAACTAATGACTAATGATTACTGATGTTATTTAACAAAGAAATGGACGCTGCATTATTTTTGGAAAAATTGGCTGCACAGCAGGCTGGCGCTGAGGTTGTTCTCGACGTTTCAGTGGTGGTGCCGGTGTATAATGAGGTGGAAAGTTTGCCTCATTTGATTGAGGCGATCGCCTCTTCTATCCAACCATCTGGACTCAGCTATCAAATTATTTGTGTAGATGACGGTTCTAAGGACGGTTCTGCGGAACTTCTCCAGCAGCTAGCCAGCACTCGCGATGACCTTTGTGCTGTAATTTTGCGCCGCAATTACGGGCAAACTGCTGCCATGTCCGCAGGTTTCGATCGCGCTCGCGGTCGTGCTATTGTTACCCTAGACGGCGATTTGCAAAATGACCCGGCTGATATTCCGCTATTGTTGGCAAAGTTAGATGAAGGCTACGATTTAGTTAGCGGCTGGCGGAAAAACAGGCAGGATAATACTATTAGTCGGTTGATTCCTTCTAAAATTGCGAACTGGTTAATTGGTCGCGTTACAGGCGTAACTTTGCACGACTACGGCTGTTCTTTGAAAGCTTATAAATCAGAGTTAGTCGCAGACTTGAATCTGTACGGGGAATTGCACCGCTTTTTGCCTGCTTTGGCGTTTATTGAAGGGGCGAGAATTGCAGAACTGCCTGTGCGACACCACGCCCGCCGTTTCGGTCAAAGTAAGTACGGAATTTGGCGGACTTTTCGCGTGTTGATGGATTTGTTAACTATTTCTTTTATGAAAAAGTTCCTGACTCGACCGATGCACGTTTTTGGACTTTTGGGACTGAGTTCTATGACCTTGGGAACGATTTTAGGAATTTATTTGACAGTCTTAAAATTGGGTTTTGGCCAAATTATTGGGAACCGTCCTTTGCTGATTTTGGCTGTAGTTTTGCTGTTGACTGGCGTGCAGTTATTTTGTTTTGGTTTGCTGGCGGAAGTGATGATGCGGACTTATCACGAGTCGCAGGGAAAACCGATTTATCGGGTGCGCGAGGTGTTTGGTTCTAAATAAGAGTCAAAGGAAGTCGGCGGTTGAAACCGCCCCTACACACACAAAAGACCTCTTGCATTCATTCGCTATTCTTGAAATTATCTGCGTTTATCTGTGTTTATCTGCCTGACATCTGCGGTTGATAGATCAATCAAAAATTCATGCAAGAGGTTAAAGGAAGTCGGCGGTTGAAACCGCGCCTACACAAACGAAGTCCGCCTGCGCGGACTAAGAAATAAAGGGAGTATTTAAGCCGGATTCTATCTAACTCTTAAATCCTAACTCATGACTTTTTGAGCTTGTCGGAGAGATGTAATAGTTGCGATCGCGTGTTCGGCGACTGCATCTATTTCTGCTTCGGTATTGAACCGGCCAATACCAAACCGAATTGAAGCATAAGCTAATTTGTCCGATCGCCCGATCGCTGCTAAAACATGAGAGGGAGATATTTTCGCCGAAGTGCAAGCAGATCCCGAAGAAACTGCCGCCGCCGGTTGCAAACCCAACATCAACGCCTGACCGTCAACCCCGGCTACACTAATATTGAGATTCCCCGGCAATCTCTTAGTAGCGTGACCGTTGAGAAAAACATCGCCCAACTCACTCAAATTTTCCCACAAACGCTGCCGCAAATTAACCACTCGTTCTGTTTCCGACGGCATTTCTGCAATTGCCAATTCTACTGCTTTGGCAAACCCAACTATTTGCGGTGGGTAGAGAGTACCCGATCGCATTCCCCGTTCGTGGCCTCCTCCGTGCATTTGCGGCGCTAGCTGCACTCTCGGTTTGTTGCGGCGCACGTAGAGAGCACCGATCCCTTTTGGCCCGTAGATTTTGTGGGCTGTCAAGGACATTAGATCGATATTCATCTCCTCTACGTCGAGGGGAATTTTGCCGATCGCCTGTGCCGCATCTGTGTGAAAAATAATGTCATTTCCGCGACAAATTGCAGCAATTTCTGCGATCGGCTGGATGACGCCAATTTCGTTGTTAGCCGTCATCACTGAAACTAAAATTGTCTCGGCCCGAATCGCTTTGATCAAATCGCCTATATCAATCAGCCCGTCGCTTTTCACCGGTAAAACAGTAATGTCAAACCCCAATTTTTGCAAATAGGTACAGGGGTCGAGAATTGCATTGTGTTCGGTTTTTACTGTGATAATGTGCTTTCCTTTACTGAAATAAGCTTCAGCGATGCCTTTAATCGCTAAGTTATTTGCTTCGCTGGCGCCGCTGGTAAAAACAATTTCTTCTGGGGAGGCGTTGATCGCTTCTGCTATGATTTGTCGTGACTGTTTTACCGCTGCTTCTGCTTCCCAGCCGTAGACGTGATTGATACTGGCTGCGTTGCCGAATTGTTCGGTGAAATACGGCAGCATCGCATCAAGTACCCGTGGATCTACGGGGGTTGTGGCGTGGTTGTCGAGGTATATAGGACGTGCGGACATAGTGCAGGGTTGGGTGAAAAAAGTGTTAGGTTTATTGTAGACGAGCCCCTTGTTCTACTACAAAACTTTATAATTAACATATATTTGTAAAGATTTATGCGAGCTGACATTCAGGGATTAGAAATTACTCTCGGTGAGCTCAAGCACCTCACCGGCGCGGGGCCCGATCGCGTATACCGGCCGCCGACAGCGACTAAGTTTGCCCGCGAAGCTTTGAAAACAGTCGGTTTAATTGTTTTGGTTCTAATCAGTTGTTGGCTGCTAGTTGCGATATTTCCTAGGGCGTATGTGTGGTGGTTCGTCCTTCACTTCGCTGCGATAGTGGGTTTAATCTTGGAGGATGCCTGGAAAATTTGGTGCAGTCGGCAAAACCAACATTTAATCAATCTTTTTGATGATGTCGATCGCTATAATGGTATAATCAAAGCGATTGAAATAAATGACAAGATAGAAGATGCTGGCAATGCAGAAGTCAAAATCGGCGATCGCGCAAAAGTTATTCAAGCTTTGCAACTAATCAGAGACGATTTAGTTCGAGCTTTGAAAACAGAAAGAATTCTTAGGGAAAACAAAAAATTTGTCGCTACTAACTCCGAATTGTTTGCCAATAACTTAAAAAATTTGACTGCCCTGCAAATTAGCGATCGAGCCAGCGAACAAGGACGATTGCTCAACGAAGCTTTGCAGGTAGCCGTGGGAGTTCAAGCAGAAATGAAAAAGTTGCAAGATCGAAACGCTGCTAATTTTAAAAATGGCAAAACTTAGTAGCGTGCACGGCTGCGTGCGCTTCTTACACAGTAGCAATATGCAGCTTATTGAACCGATCTAACTCAAACACATTCTCCAAATTCTAAGTTATGAGAATTGTGAAAAAAATTTCATAACTATTGTAAATTTTTTCCTGTTACGTAACAGGTAAGGATATCTTGGAAAGGTGACGTTAACAACCAGGTCAGTATGTCTTCTGTTAAACCCAAGATTATAGTTCTCGACGACGATCCGACTGGTTCTCAAACCGTGCACAGTTGCTTGCTGCTGACACGTTGGGACGAAGACACCCTGCGTTTGGGGCTGCGGGACAAGTGCCCGATTTTCTTCATACTGACAAATACTCGATCGCTAACTCCCGAAAAAGCAGCCTCCGTCACCCGCGAAGTGTGCCAAAATCTAAAAAGGGCGATCGCCGCCGAAAAAATCGAAGACTTCCTAATAGTTAGCCGTTCCGATTCTACCCTGCGCGGCCACTATCCCATCGAAACCGACGCGATCGCCGAAGAACTTGGCCCCTTCGACGCTCATTTTCTCATTCCCGCCTTTTTTGAGGGAGGCCGAATTACCCGCCACAGCGTGCACTACCTAATAGTTAACAGTGTCCCGACACCAGTACACGAAACTGAATTTGCCAAAGATTCAGTCTTCGGGTACAGTCACAGTTACCTGCCAGACTATGTAGAAGAAAAAACCAAAGGTCGCATCCCCGCTGATGCAGTCGATCGCATTTTACTCGGAGACATTCGCTACGGAAGTTTAGATCGACTGATGGACATGACAGACAACCAATGTGCGGTTGTTGACGGCCAAAGCCAAGGCGATTTAGACACATTTGCCAAACACATTCTCAATGCAGTCAGTCAAGGCAAAAAGTTTTTATTCCGCAGTGCAGCGAGTATTTTAACATCCTTAGCTGACCTCGGCCCACAGCCAGTAGCAGCCGACGAAATGGCAAAATATGTGAGGGATGGCAAACCGGGTGCAGTAATAGTTGGTTCCCACGTTAAGAAAACTACGGAACAATTGGAGCGCTTGTTAAAAGAACCCAATATAGTTAGCATTGAAATAGATGTATCTCACTTGCTAGAAGATTCACCCGAGTATCGCACCCAAATGCTCGATGAAATTCTCGAAAAAGTCCGCAATTCTCATGCCGACGGCAAAACGCCTGTAATTTATACCAGCCGCAAGGAACTCGAATTTGACAATGCAGAAATTAGGTTAAAATTTGGAGAGGCGGTTTCTGCTTTATTGATGGATATCGTGCGGGGGTTGCCTGCAGATATCGGATTTTTGATTAGCAAGGGCGGCATTACTTCTAATGATGTTTTGAGTACAGGTTTGTCGCTGAAAAGTGTTAGGCAAATCGGTCAAATTATTGCCGGTTGTTCGGTGGTGAAAACCGATGCAGATCATCCTCTGTTTCCCAATTTACCAGTGGTTTTGTTTCCGGGAAATGTGGGGGATAGCCATGCTTTGGCTACGGTTTACAAGCGGCTGAGCAAGTAGTATAGCTCGACCAATCGCAGATTAACCCAGATGAATTTAGCTTCGAGTCAGGGAGGAGAATGTTCATCTGCGGTTGGTCGATGGGTTTCAATGCTCGATCGAACTGTATGGCAACTGCCACTGCACGGTCACTTCAAAAAAAATCTCTAGTCTACTTTTTTCTTGCCTAATCGACCCAAGTATGATAGGATAGAGAGTCTGTCCGTAACTAAAGCAGATCGGCAAAGTTGAAAATCGCCTCATCGTTAGGCACTCTCAAAAAAATTAGATTTCTCAAAAATAGTTACCTCCGAACTCTACATATAGGGCCAACAGCACCAGAGCTACTCCTATCAGTAGCGTTTCCAGCTCGTATCAGCCTAAATTTTAAAATTAAGTAGAAATTTCCACATAGTAATTTTCAGCTCAAAGGATTAGCATATAAGGGTGACAGAACATTATCATCCCCTAAACTCATTAAAAGATGGCCATTGGTTCAAGCTGATCTGTGGGGCGAGCTTTCAACACCTGCCTGCTGTACGGAATCTCACCTTGGCTTACACCTTAGCAGGCGCTGACTGTATCGATGTCGCGGCCGATCCCGCCGCCGTCGCCGCAGCGAAAGAAGCCCTACAAGTGGCCAGCGAATTACAGGCAAGAACTCAAAACCGCAGGTTTGGCGGCAAAGGGTTGCCGTTGCTGATGGTGAGTTTAAATGATGGGGAAGACCCGCATTTTCGCAAAGCCGAATTCAACCCAGCCGATTGTCCGGCGGACTGCTGGCGGCCTTGCGAAAAAATATGTCCAGCCGAAGCAATAGTTTTTCAGAGTGCTGGCAGTGGTTTTTCCGGGGTGATAGACCAGCAATGCTATGGCTGCGGTCGCTGTCTGCCGATTTGTCCGAGCCAACAGATTTACACTCGTTCTTACGTGTCTGCTCCCGCCGCGATCGCACCTTTAATCTTGCAATCCGGTGCCGACGCCCTAGAAATCCACACGCAAGTAGGCAGAGAGGCAGATTTTGCGCGACTTTGGTCGAGTATAGCTCCCTGGGTCGGTCAACTCAAGGTAATAGCAATTAGTTGCCCCGATGGAGACGGTTTGATTGATTATTTGCGGACACTCTATCAAATAATTTCCCCCCTTCCTTGTCCCCTAATTTGGCAAACCGACGGTAGGCCAATGAGCGGAGATATCGGAACAGGAACTACCAGAGCCGCGGTCAAACTCGGTCAAAAAGTTTTGGCTGCCCAGTTGCCGGGATACGTGCAACTTGCAGGCGGCACTAATGCTCACACTGTCAGCAAGCTGAGAGCCGACGGGCTGATGAAGGAGAGCGGGAAAAATTTGTCAGTTCCCCCTGTCCCATACATTGCAGGTGTAGCTTACGGCAGCTATGCCAGGGTTTTGCTATCGCCAATTTTAGAACAGTTAGAAACAATGCAGACCGATCGAGCCTATGCCGTTCCGGTGGCAGTGACGCGGCCAGGAGCCGGAGTTCAAACATCTCGGCTACCTCAGCTCGAAGCCGTCCCAGAACTTCTCTCACAGGCCGTGAGTTTAGCTCGTTCTCTAGTTTCCCCGCTCAAAGAATTTTAGTCAGTAGTCATTAGTCAGTAGTCATTAGTCATTAGTTAGTGGTTAGTAGTTAGTAGTTAATTCCAACAACAACTGGCAACTGACACATAACAACTGGCAACTGGCAACTGACAACTGTTAACTGACAACTGACTAAAAAGTTGAAAACGTCACCGAACACATCGAGGCGAATGCAGATTACAGACGACCTCAACAGATTATTAGACATTGTGCCAGACGAGATCCGGCAGCCCTTAGAGCAGCACCCGCAGCGCAACAATCTCATTGAGATTGTCATGGATTTGGGCCGCCGACCAGAAGCTCGTTTTCCATCCTTGGCCGAACCTCTTTCCCAAACACCGGTTTCCAAGGCACACCTCAACTATTGCATCGAGCGAGTCGGCCACTTCGGCGGCGACAACCGAGCCGGTATCGAGCAAACCCTGCACCGAATTAGCGCCCTTCGCAACCGCAGCGGCGAGATTATCGGCTTGACTTTGAGGGTGGGCCGCGCTGTGTTCGGGACGATCGGCATTATCCGCGATTTAGTGGAAACCGGTCAGTCAATTTTGATGCTCGGTCGCCCCGGAGTTGGCAAAACCACGGCCCTGCGGGAAATTGCCCGCGTGCTCGCTGATGACTTGGAAAAACGGGTGGTAATCATCGACACCTCCAACGAAATTGCCGGAGATGGAGATATTCCCCACCCAGCGATCGGCAGAGCTCGCAGAATGCAAGTTTCCCGTCCCGAACTCCAGCACCAAGTCATGATCGAAGCAGTGGAAAACCATATGCCGGAAGTAATCGTGATTGACGAAATCGGCACGGAACTCGAAGCTTTGGCCGCTCGGACGATCGCCGAAAGGGGCGTGCAGTTGGTCGGTACCGCCCACGGGAACCGGCTGGAAAACTTGATGAAAAACCCGACTCTGGCAGATTTAATTGGGGGCATCCAAGCGGTGACGCTGGGAGATGACGAAGCAAGGCGGCGCGGTTCTCAAAAGACGGTTTTGGAGCGCAAATCACCGCCAACTTTTGAAATTGCCGTCGAAATGCTGGAACGCCAGCGCTGGGCGATCCACGAGCGAGTTGCAGATTCGATCGACACTCTGCTGCGGGGACGCGAACCGAACCAGCAAATCAGAAGTGTCAGCGACAGTGGAGAAGTAATTATCGAGCGCGAGTCGGCCGCTCCCCCCGCCCGGTTTCCGGGGATAGCAGCTTCCAGCGGCCCGGCTACTGTATCGCCAATCCGGCCCGTCACACCGATCTCAGGGTGGCGGAGTGCTGGCAAAATGGTTCCTATGCCCGCTCCCAGCGAGAACTTCGCTGCTAAAAGCGCGCCAGTTTCTGAGACTCGGTATTTCGAGCAACTGCTGGAAGAATCCCTGTCCGTCGAGCCTGTACCTAAGCCCGGACGTTTTTCCCATAATGTCGGCCCTAACGGCGAAGATTTGCCCCTCCACGTTTATCCTTACGGCATAGCTCGCCACCAGCTCGAACAGGTGATTTCGACGCTGAACCTGCCGGTACTGCTGACAAAGGATATTGAGAGCGCTGACGTGGTTTTGGCTTTGCGATCGAACGTTCGGAACCAGTCGAAATTGAGGCACTTGGCCAAAACTCGCCAAGTTCCCCTGCACACAATTAAAGCCGGCACTATTCCCCACGTAGCCAGAGCTTTGCGGCGTCTGTTGGACATGGATGACCCCGGCACCCCGGAAGTGGCAGACCTCGCCTTATTCGCCCGCAGCGGTTCTTCTGATGAGCTCGAAGCTCTCGAAGAAACCCGTTTGGCAGTCGAGCAAATTGTCATTCCCAAGGGACAGCCGGTGGAACTCCTGCCCCGTTCTCCTAACGTCCGCAAAATGCAGCACGAACTTGTGGAACACTATCACCTGAAATCCCACAGTTTTGGGGAAGAACCTAATCGCCGCCTGCGGATATATCCAGCTTAAAGTGGGAGATTAGTGCCTTTGAAGGCAGAAGGTGGAAGGCAGAAGGGATAATTTTTTCCTGGCTTCTGTCTTTTACCTTTTGCCTTTTTCCTTTAAGTAGCTGGCAAGTTTCTGATATGATGTGGTGTGACACTGTTCTTGTTAAGGCGATCGGCTAAATGCCCGATTTCTAATTCCAAATTCCCCAATTCCCAATTCCCAATACTTCTACTACACGAGCTTACAAGTTCTCTAATTTCCAATAGTTCAGCTACGCACTTCCCTTCGGCTCCCTGCTGCTTTGCGAACCGACGAGCTGCAGGCTAGCAGCTATGCTCAGCCCAAACTCAGCACCAGCTCAGTAAAAGTTGCCACTTCCAAAATTATTAAATGAATCTACCTCATTTGACATGAATGATTCCATAATTCAGCTATTTATAAACTTAATTACTACTGAGATGGGTGTGCGAATTAGGTCTCAAGATCGAGCGGGTTTGTCTCATAAAATCATGACTCGGATGAGAGAACAAAAAATTGCAGCACCCGAAAAATATTATAAACTTTTAACCGCCAAAACTTTTGAAAGTAAAAATGAATGGGCAAGATTAGTATTGCTATTAACAACCACTGAAAGTTATTTTATGCGAGATAAAGGACAGTTTGCTCTGTTAAACAGAGTAATTTTTCCTGAATTGATAGAGCAGAAAAGAAACTTGCACAAAACCTTGGGAATGCAGCCGACACTGCGAATCTGGAGTGCGGGCTGCTCCACCGGTGAAGAACCTTATTCTTTAGCTATAGTTTTAAAACAATTGATTCCTGATTGGGAGCAATGGAAAATATTAATTTTAGGTACAGATATTAATGAAAAAGTAATCAAAAAAGCGCCCCAAGGAGTTTACAGTCATTGGTCGTTTCGCTTGGTTGAACCGCAGATACAAATGCAGTATTTTCATCAGAGGCAAAATGATTGGGAAATTAATCTAGAATTGCGCGAAAGTGTAAATTTTAGTTGTGTAAATTTAATCACAGATGACTTTCCTAATATTTACCAAAATCTTTATAACATAGACTTAATTTTGTGTAGAAACGTTTTTGTGTATTTTGAACATAAGTATATTTCACTGGTACTGAAAAAATTTTCCAACACCCTGAGACCTGGAGGGTATTTAATGACTGGTCACGCTGAAGTTTATGGTCAAATTATGAACGAGTTTGAACCCAAGATTTTCCCGGAGTCCGTGGTGTATCAGCGTCGGGATGCAGTACCGGAGGAAGGCTGTCAAATCGAGTCTAGGGTTGCGACGCTAGGGGAAGCCAACTCGGCATTTCGGGAATTCCCGAAAGCAGATACTATGGGCGATGATAGTGGTGAGTTGCTAACAGGGGAAACTATGCCACCTCGTTTTACTACTAACAGCAATTTTCCAGAGATAGAGATGCCGCCCGTATTAAAAATAAGTAACCCACTGGGGAATATGCTGCCCTCTCGCTATCTGGAGGACCGCTTGCGGAACAATACCGTGTCAGTTACAGAAAAAATACTAGCAGAAAATACTCAAAATCAAACGCCTCAAATGCTAATTTTAGAGGCTAAAAAATTATTTAA
Source organism: Microcoleus sp. Pol11C2 (assembly GCF_036701505.1). Taxonomy (NCBI): domain Bacteria; kingdom Bacillati; phylum Cyanobacteriota; class Cyanophyceae; order Oscillatoriales; family Microcoleaceae; genus Microcoleus; species Microcoleus sp. Pol11C2. The sequence continues at coordinate 21,914 of NZ_JAUBQX010000011.1, read as the reverse complement.
AAATCAAGATTATGCTGAGGCAATCAACAAGGCACAAGAGGCAATAGACTTGCAGGGGCCTAATTTTGATGCTTATTTTTTAATCGCTCAAGTTCAGGCAAATGCCGGCAATTATTCTCAGGCAATAGAATACTGTAATCGAGCTAGAAAAGTAGAGCCTGGATCAGTATATACTGATTATTTACAAGCTCAAATTGCTGAAGAACAGGGACAATTGGAAATAGCAAAAAAATTATTAAAGAGGACTATTTATATGTCTCCCTCTTTTGTTTCAGCTTATATAGAACTAGGGAACATATACAATAAAGAAGGTCAAGTAAAAAGAGCTCTTAAAATGTACAATTCATCTTGTGAAATCCTGAAAGCACTACCGCCCCACACTCCCATAGATTCCCAGGGGAAAATGACAGCTAGTCAAGTGCTGATGAATGTTAAAAAAAAATTGTTAAAATTATACAGTAAAGAAACTGTACACTAAAATATGGAAACTAAACCGTATCTTATCTTTGAACAGAACGGTTTTCTCTGCGGTATAGAAGCCTGCTACGTTCGGGAAATTTTCTTTTTGCCGGAGTTGACAGCAATTGCAGAAGCACCTCAAGATATTGTTGGGGCGATCGACCTTCGGGGCGAAATTCTGCCCGTGATGGATCTGAATCTTCGTTTTGGATACGTTTGGCAAGAGTATTCTGTGACAGATAGTACGATCGTCATAGAGTGGCAAGAATCGAAAGTCGGTATAATTGTCAATCAAGTTCGCGAAGTTAAGGAACTCTCAGAAGAGGCCATCACTCCGCAGCTATCTTACGGGCGAGAGAATTCAGAAGCCTCTCATTATTTTGTAGCTGGACTTGCCCGCAGCGAAGCCGATATTATCATGCTGCTGAATCTCGATCACTTAATTCGATATTCTCCCGAAAAGTCAGAGGAAAGCTGGCCTGTTTCTCCAAGCAATACAGGTAGTGAAGCAGCAGCAGGTGAGGCAGAGACAGAAAATTTACACGGGCAAATAAGTGGAAAATTGTTAGGTAAAACTCCTAAAATTTTGAGCAAGCGTCACGTTTTTTGCCCGCAGGCTACCCCGGAAGAAAAAGCAATTTTTCAATCGCGCGCTAATCATTTGAGGCGGCGAGGCGAGGGGGAAAATGATGCTGCAATTAATATGTCCCTGGCGGTGTTTGTTTTGAATGGCGAATACTTTGGTATTCATTTAAATCTAGTCCGCGAATTTACTGATATCAACCAAGTAACTCCGGTTCCTTGCACTCCCGATCGCATAGTGGGAAATATAAATTTACGGGGAGAAATTGTGACGTTAATTGATATTCGCAGTGTTCTAAATATGTCTTTAAATATGTCCGAGACTGCAAATGATATCTCTAAGGCGATCATTGTTGAAGTGGTCGATTTGGTCGCGGGTATAGTTGTTGACGAAATCTTAGATATTATATACTTAAATGTGTCGGAAATTGCTGCGGTTCCGGCAGCACTGCATTCTGCCAACCGCGAATATCTACGGGGGACAGCTATTTACGGGGAAAAAATGATGGCTATTCTGAACTTGCAAAAACTGCTGACAAAAGGGGGAGTAGTTGTTGATGAAGAGGTTTGAATCCAGAACAGGACTTACGCAAAGCATATCTGTCATGAGTCCAGTGAAGCATCTCGCTTGATGCTTCATTTCGTTCGCAATCCCGATCCAACGCAGAGATTAGAACGCGTAACGAGCAGGACTTAGCATGAGAGAATTATCTTGAAATGCGTCCAGGACTAAAGAAGTTAGTTATACCACCATACGGTTAAGTTAAGCTCGCTCCCTCCTAGCCCCCCTTCTCAATGGGGGGACAAGAACTTACTCAAAGTCCTGGCAACGATGCGGGGGATGCGAGGCGGATCTCTAAGGAATAAATAGTTTTAACCCAAACGTATTGAGTCATACCAAATCTGCTTTTAAAGCAAGATGTGAGTAAGCAATTTAATTCGTTTATGCAAGTGCATAAATTAAGGAGAAAAATATGTTTTCTAACTTAGTAAAATTAAATATTAGAAATAGAATGCTGCTGGCTTATGTAGCGCCCGCAACTATATACTTGGGTTTTCCCGTGCTGGTTTATACAACTACTAATCAGGTGTTAAATAATTTTGCAGAAGTAGAAAGGATCGAAAATGTGATCAGATACACAAATGATATGTCCGCAGGTGCTGAACAAATGGTACGGGGGATGCGCGGGTATTTAATCAATAAAAATCCGCAGTTTTTAAATGATTTTAAGACTGGTGGAGAATTAGCTCGTGAGTCGGGGAATAGTGCGGAGTTGAAGATGGAAAACCCTGAACAGAGAATGCGTTTAGAGAAGATGCTAGAGCTATGCAACGAATATTATGACGGTTCTAACGAAATAGTTGCTTTATTACAAAAAAATAATAGAACCGCAGCATTGGCTGTCTTTAACACCGGAAAACAGACACGATTTGTGGATGAATTTGTGGAAGTAAATAAGCAATTTCGGGCAGTAGAAGTAAAAGCGATTAAGCACGCTACAGAAAAAACGAAGCAATCCTTAGTTTTCTTGATCTCGGCATTGGTATTTGGTTCCGTGTTTTTATTGGTGTTAGGTGCGGTTATAGCTTGGCTAATTTCATCAGGAATTGCCCAAACTATTGATCGCGCAATTAGCTCGATCGCCGCTTCTTCCACTGAGATAGCAGCCACCGTCGAAGAACAGGAACGCATGGCAAGTCAGCAAGCAGCTTCAGTAAATCAAACTACTACTACAATGGACGAATTGGGAGCATCTTCTAGGGCGACATCACAGCAAATAGAAACCGCCGTGGTTCAAGCAATGCAAGCTTTGAATTTAGCTGGAGGTGGCACAAAAGCTGTAGAACAAACTTTAGAAGCAATGGCAACTCTGAAAACTAAAGTTCAGGATATCCAAGGACAAATTATAGAGTTGAGCGAACAAACAGATCACATTGGTAATATCTCAACTGTAGTTAGCGATTTGGCTAATCAAACTAATATGTTAGCACTCAATGCTGCTGTTGAAGCAGTGCGGGCGGGAGAACACGGCAAGGGGTTTGGCGTGGTGGCGTCAGAAATTCGCAAACTTGCCGATCGCAGTAAAAAGTCAGGAGTTCAAATTAATCTATTAGTTGCTGATATTCAAAAGGCGATTAACTCAACAGTAATGGTAACAGATGAGGGAACTAAAACAGTCGAGTCTGGCGTGAATATTGCCTCAGAAACCGCAGCAGCATTTGCAGGAGTTGCCAATGCCATTAACAATGTGGTTTTGAGCTCTCAGCAAATTTCGCTGAATGCCAAACAGCAATCGATCGCGATCGAACAGGTAGTGCAAGCTATGAACTCTCTCAATCAAGCCGCAGCCCAAACCGCTTGCGGTATCAGTCAAACTAAAGTCGGTACTCAAAAATTGAATGAAGCAGCCTTAGATTTGAAAGCAGTTTTGTAGGAGATCGATGAATTATAAATAGTTCCCAAAAAATGCGAAATATATCCTTAAAAATTAAATCAATTGCTTTGGCGATCGGCTTCGCTATAATTCCAGCGATATTAACGGGAGTAATAACTTGTTTCTTGCCCAATCCAAACCTAATATCAAATCAGCAGTGTAGTCAGTTGTAAGTTATTATTTGGGAGTTGTTATTTTTACTTTACTACCAATTCCCAATTACCCATACTTGGGCTAAGCGAGCGTACAATTTCCCAATTCCCAATACTTGGGCTAAGCGAGCGTATAATTTCCCAATTCCCAATACTTAGACTATGCGAGCGTACAAGTTACCAGTAACCAATTCCCCGTAACCAATGATGAACAATTTTTTCCAAAAAATGCAGCACCGACTGCTCCTCCTCCTAATTTTAAGTACATTGATTCCAGTATCTATTGTTGGTTGGTATGGAATTTCTTCTTCAACAGAAGCATTACAAAATTTAGCATTAATAACCCTTAGTGACAGTGTTAATTCCACAGCCAATCAAATGATTAACAAATTTGAAAATCTGAGATCTGATATTTTGTTTCTTCGTAAAACTCCCCCAGTCCAGGGAATGATTAGAGCTCGAGAAGGAAATGGAGTAGATAAACAAACTAATTCAACTTATAAAGATTGGGTTTATCGAATGCAACTCACATTTTTATCCCTGATGGAAGCCAAGTCATATTATATGCAATTGCGTTACATAGATAACAGCGGTAAGGAGATCGTGCGCGTAGATTATGACGGCACAAATATTAAAGTTATTCCAGATTCTCAACTACAAAATAAAGGAGACAGAGATTACTTCATGGCAACTAAGAAGCTAAAATCAGGAGAAGTCTATGTGTCTTCTTTAGAGCTAAATCAGGAAAGGGGGAAAATAGAAATTCCTTACAAGCCAACAATTCGCTACGCAACTCCAATTTTTAATTCTAAAGGAGAAAGACAAGGTATTTTGATTAGCAATGCTCTGGGTAGCACTCTGATCGATAGGGTTAAAAATTTTAATCAGGAATTATCAGATCAATCTTTTATCTTAAATCAAGATGGGTCTTATCTGGCTCATTCCAATCCTAAAAAAGCATGGGGAGTAGAACTAAAAACCAAGGAAAATGTCAAAAATGATTATTCAGCAGACATTGTTGCTAAAATAATCTCAGGTGGCAAGGGAAATATTGATAATAGGGCTCTAGTGATTAGCTATTATACAGTTTTCCCCAGCAAACAAAATACCAAGAAATTTTTAGTAGTTGTGGATACTTCACCCAAGAAATTGCTATTCAATTCTATTGAGGATCTTCAAAAGATAGCAGCGATTATTGCTATGGTTTCTCTGGCTGTGGTGCTGGGATTTGGATGGTTTTTTCTGCAAAAAATTGTTGATCTCATTCGGGGGCTGATTTACCAAATCTCGTCATTTTCCATGGAAATAGAATCTAATATGAGTCGGCAGGAGCAAATAGCAGATAGGCAATTTGTTTCGGTTAATCAAACAACTATAACTCTAGAAAATTTGGGCCGCTCTTCTCAGCAAACAGCCGAGCAAGCTGAGTCTGTGGCCATTGCCGCTCGCCAAGCTTTAAATCTAGCCGAAGAAGGTACTAAAAAGGTAGATCTAACTCTCAATCAAATGCTGAATCTTAGAGAAGCTGTGGTCGCAATTTCTCAGCAAAATCATCGACTCGACGACAGCACGAGTCAGATTGGCAATATATCGACTCTCGCAAGTTTGGTTAGCGATTTAGCCAGCCAAACTAATATGCTGGCTCTCAACGCCGCTGTCGAAGCAGTCAGAGCCGGCGAGTACGGTAAAGGTTTTGCGGTGGTAGCAAGCGAAATTCGTAAGTTAGCAGATGAAAGCCAACAAGCAGCACAAAAGATTAATGGTATTGTTCCAGAAATTAAGGGCGCGATCGACTCAACGGTGAAAGCAACTGAAGATAGTCGCAAAACGGTTGCAGAAGGGGTAAAAACAGCACAAGATACGGCAGAAGCTTTTACGGGTGTGAGGGAAGCTTGCAATCTGGTGTTTGCTAGCAACCAGCAAATTTCATTTAATGTTAAACAGCAGGCGATCGCGATTCAGCAAGTAGGTGATGCGATGATTTCTATGAAGGACTCAGCGTCTCAAACAGTCAGTGGCATTACTCAAGTAAAAATCGGTACTCAACAACTCACAGAAGCTGCATTTAATCTTAAAGAAGTAGTGTAGTCATGAGTCATTAGTCATAAATTAGGAGGCATTAGTTATTAGCAATCGACTGAGGATTCAACATAAATCTCATTACGAATCACCCATGAGCCATGCTCAATTCCCTATTACTCAACAACATATATGATGATTGAAGATCAAGAACTTCGAGATGTATTTAAAGTCGCTAGTCAAGAACACTTACAGAAACTAGACGACGGATTGCTCTACTTAGAACAACATCCGAGCGACTTAGCTAAGGTAGAACAATTGTTGCGAGAAACCCATTCTCTTAAAGGTGATGCTGGGATGCTAGGCGTAAAAGATGTAGCATCTTTAGCTCATCAAATGGAGCATATTTTGGGAGCTGTCAAGCGGGGAGAAACTCAACTGAATTCCGATATTAGCGATCGACTTTCGCAAGGTTTAGACGCCCTGCGAAAACTCGTTAACGAAGCCGTTACCGGCGAAGATTCCGGCGTTAATACTTTTTACATCCTCGCTACCATGATGGGTGCTTCTAGTGAGTCACAGCCACAGGCAGCAGCCTCAATATTAGATTCCTCATCTTCACAAGTACCAGAACAACCGTTGGTAGAACTGCAATTTACTGAGCCTGCTACCCAAGAAGTAGAAACAAATGTTGAAACTTCTGAAGTCCTTAACTTAGAGAAAAATTCCTCTTTTTTACCACCCCTACAATCCAAGCCCGAATTTCTACTGCAAGCTCAAAACTTGCCTGCACCTTCTGGGCGCGCCACTGAGTCGGATTTGCAGTCGGCAGTTACTGCATCATCAACCTCATCTTACCGCATTGAAACCATTCGCGTTGCTACTCAAAATTTAGACGATTTAATGACTCAAGCAGGGGAACTTACTGTCACAAAAACTCGGCTAGGACACCGAGTTGCAGAGATCGAACAAATTACAACTTTGTGGGAAGAGTGGAGCCGAGAATATTTTGTAACGAGCTTGACTGTTGATCGGATGCAAATAGATGAAAACGGTAGAAAAGCCAACGGTAAATTTAGCCAATTGCAGGATTACTATCAACGTACAGAAGAACGTTTAGAACGTCTCGGAACTTTAGTCAACCGCTTGAGAAATCGAGTTTATGAAGATACTGCCAGACTCGAATTAATCGCTGAGGCACTAGAATCAGGAATTCGCACTCTGAGGCTGCTGCCATTGTCTACTATTTTTAATTTATTTCCTCGAACTGTTCGAGACTTAGCAAAACGGGAAGGTAAAGAAGTTGCATTAGTGATTGAAGGAGGCGAAACCACAGCAGATAAACGCATTTTAGAGGAAATGAAAGACCCTTTAATGCACATGATTAGAAATGCGATAGACCACGGGATTGAAACTGTTGAGGAGCGGAAAAAACTAGGTAAACCTCCCGTGGCTACTCTCCGAATTAAAGGCTATAATATTGCTAGCAATATTATTATTGAAGTTGCTGATGATGGCCGGGGACTAAATTTAGAGAGCATTAAACAAACTGCTGTAAAACGTAATATTTGTACGCTTGAACAACTGGCAGAGATGACCGAAACTCAAGTACAATCTTTAATTTTCACTCCAGGTTTTTCGACCAAAAATTTTGTTACCGAAGTATCGGGGCGCGGGGTGGGTTTAGATGTAGTTCGTACTAATGTTGAAGCCCTAAAAGGTAGTATTCAAGTAGAGTCTTTACCTGGAAAAGGATGCACTTTGAGGCTGCAAATCAGCACGTCTTTAGCTACAGCCAATGTATTAATTGTCCTAGTTGAAGACATTCCTTATGCTCTGCCAGTCGAGTTTGTAGACACGGCACAACAGGTGGCTCAGTCGGAGATATTTGCTATAGAAGGTAAGGAAACTATACTTTCCAATGGTCAGCCTCTGTCAGTGGCTCATCTGACAGATTTACTAGAATTAAACAATAGAAAATGGTGGGACAAAAATAGGTACTTGAGACAGGAAACCGGGAGCGAACTTCTGAGAAAAAATCACAACTACTTACGAAATTCAACTTCTTCAAAAATGCCTTGTATTGTTTTAAAAGTTGGGGAGGAAAGATTGGGATTATTTGTAGATGCTTTGATAGACGAACAAGATGTGGTGATGAAACCTCAAAGTCAATTGCTGAAACGGGTGCGAAATGTTTCGGGTGCCACAATTCTCGGTACAGGGGAAGTTTGCATGGTACTCAATCCCCACGATTTGATAAAATCTGTACGCCAGCAAGTTTCGTCCCGTGGGGTTTCTGGTGCGCGATCGCAACTTGAGACTGCCAGCAGAAAACAAGTTATACTATTAGCAGAAGACTCGATCGCCACGCGCACTCAAGAAAAGCGCATCCTGGAAGGTGCGGGTTACGAAGTTGTGACTGCGGTAGACGGATTGGATGCTTTCCATAAATTAAAAACTCGCGATTTTGATGCTGTGATTTCTGACATACAAATGCCAAATTTAGATGGTTTGGCCCTGACTATTAAGATTCGGGAGCAAAAAGAATACAGTGAGTTGCCGATAATTTTAGTGACATCCTTGGCATCGGATGAAGATAGAAAAAGAGGGGCTGATGCGGGGGCGAATGCTTATATTCCTAAAGGTACTTTCAATCAAGATGTGTTGGTAGAGACACTAAAAAGGTTAGTTTAGTCATAAGTCATTACTCCTTGGTTATGAGGCATTTGTTATTTACTACCAATTAGCACAGCCCAATATCAAGTGCCTAGTGCACCATTACCAGTGCATCGATGCCCAATGCCCCATACTTTGACTACGCGGTTACTGAGCGACTCGTGCTGAGCTAGCCACTCGCCCTGCGCGCCTTGCCCGCAAAGCTTCGCCGAAGGGAAGTAAGTCGAAGGTTAGCACAAGTGCCCGATTCCCGATTTCCCATTTCCGATTCCCCATTCCCCATTTCCCAGCAAACTGATGTTATCGCCCATTAAACTATTGTTAGTTGAAGATTCTCCAGTAGTTACGCTCGTCCTCAAACGAATTTTTGAGTCCTCGCCAGACATCCAAGTTGTAGGAACCGCTTGCAACGGATTAGAAGGACTAGAATTAATCCCCAAACTTCAGCCCCAAGTAATCTGTACGGATTTGGACATGGCGCCAATGAACGGGTTAGAATTTACGGAAGAAGTAATGAAGAAATATCCGCTACCAATTTTAGTAATTAGTGCTTCAGTGCAAGCGAATGATACTCAGAATGTATTTCAAGTGTTAAAGGCGGGTGCATTGGATGTTTTTCCGAAACCGATTGGCGGGTTGGTCTCTGATTACGCTCGCCTAGCCAATCAATTAATAGCTAAGGTGAAAATACTCTCAGGAGTTAAAGTATTTACACGGCATCAAAAAAAGATGCCAACAGAAGATAATAATCAAATAGTAAAAATCAACCAAGCACCAGTTCCTAATTACAAATTCTCCAACGAAAATGTTAAATCTTCAACTATTAAAGTATTGGCTATAGGGGCTTCGACAGGCGGGCCGCAAGCACTGTACGCTATTATTTCTAAACTTCCCGCTAGTTTTCCAGTGCCGATAATTTGTGTCCAGCACATCAGTGAAGGTTTTTTGCAAGGATTAGTTGATTGGCTGGGTTATGAATCGAAACTGCCTGTTAAGATAGCTGCTTTTGGAGAATTGCCACAAGCAGGAACTGTTTATTTCCCGCCAGAAAAGCGTCATTTAGAATTGGACGCTCAAGGGCGATTTGTTTATTCAGAAGCTGCTAATGCTGCGGGACACTGCCCTTCTGTAACGGTGACATTTAAGTCGGTAGCTAATTTTTATAGTCGGGCAGCAGCGGGGGTTTTGCTGACAGGAATGGGTAGAGATGGTGCTGACGGAATGTTGGCGATCGCCAGAGAAGGGGGGTTGACAATCGCCCAAGACGAAGCTAGCTGCATTGTCTTCGGAATGCCCAAGGAGGCGATCGCCCTCGGTGCCGCCCAATATGTTCTACCTGTCAGTGCGATCGCCCCCCTACTCTTGGCTCAATTAAAAATTTAGGACTTACCTCGCAAATAGTGCAGAAGGGCCCGCCCCTCGACTTGTTAAAGAAGTCGAGGATCAGAGATCGCGATCGCAACTTTTTAGTTCATTAATTACTCAAATTACTTCATTAATTACTCAAAACTGATTTTTTTTCCTAAGTCCGATTATTTGATTTTGATAAACTTACCAATTACCTCGCGCAACTTATCAGCATCAAACGGCTTAGTTAAATACTCTGTTGCTCCCGCCAAACGCCCCTGTACCTTATCAAAGGCTCCATCTCGCGCTGTCAGCATTACGATCGGCAAATTCTGAAACTGAGGCAAGCTCCGCACCGTGCGGCAGAGTTCCAATCCGTCAATTCCAGGCATCGAAACATCCAGCAACAAAACAGAAATTTGTTCGTGATAAATCGTTGACAAAGCATCCACTGCATTGTCGGTTACGAGAACTCGAAACTCTTTGCTTAAGGCCTGTTTAACAAGTCCTTGCATCACGACGCTATCATCAACTGCCAAAATAGTTGGTACTTGACTGCTACTTGCAGACATATTCTTCTCCCTGTTTATTTATAGTTCTTGAAAATACAAAACATACTTCGTTCAGTTATTTTTTGAGAGTTGCCTCTACCCAATAATTGTCAACTCCGTTGGAGAGTTAGTTGAAACTTTACCCCTGTTTTTTTACCTCAAACTCGAAAAAAGGGATTGGGAGAGTGGTCGATCGGCAATTACAACAGTTGCAAAATGTGCATCAGGGCCCAGAAACCCTAAAAGGTCGAGTTTGAACAACTATTGTTACAAAGTTTAACATCTTACCAATCTTTTGTAATTCATCTCCTAACTGTAGTTGAACTACGGGCTAAGGCACAGCTCGGTAAAGGACACTGGTATTGTGGCACAAACCCCTGATTTAAATCTACCAGCAAGCCAGCTACCCACGATTAGACAAGTCTGTTAAAATACAATTAAACTGATAAAAAAATTCTAGGTAAGCAATAGTCATATATTTTGGAAAGCTGCTTCCTCCCAACAGAGGCTCTTAGATTTAGAGAGCCGGAGGTATTCAAAAGCATAGTCAACTGGAAGTATAATTTATATAGTCTTAGATCTGGGATGCTCTAAGTCCGATAACTCAAAAGTTTCCCGATCAGTCAAGAGGTTAGTCTGAATTTGGCGCAAGCAACCTGCGCCGAACTTGCGCCCCGAGTCTCCCAGCACAGAATTCATAGCTTGTTTTTCAAGGGAAGTATTGAGAAGGGCGGTTGCCAGCAACTAAACGGGCAGTTACACATGATGAAAGCACCCTTGCCTCTTGGTAAAAAAGTGTTCAAGCTCCATAACATTGATTTGTATCAGCTTCTTGGCTCTGATCCAGAGGCTTGCTTGGACAGTTTGGTTGGTTTGGCAGCTCATATCAGCCGAAGTCCTATTGCTTTCTTGAGCTTGATTGACGGTAACCGCCACTGGTTGAAGTCGCAGTTAGGTATCGAGCAAAATTTGACCCAGCGTTACCTGAATTTTTGCAATCGCGCCCTAGACCCAACTCCCGAAGATTTCGCCCAGAGTTCAAACTCAAACTCGGAATTTGACCGGGCAATTTCCCTGCAACAACCGCCCGTTGCTCCCGAATTTGCCATCGAACTTCCTATAAATTCCTTTAAAGAACTGCCTGCCGCCATTGTTCGAGACGCTTCCACAGATATGAGATTTGGCGATCATCCGCTGATCGTTTTCTACCCCTTCGTGAAATTTTACGCCGGAATCCCAGTTGTTAGCTCTGAGGGGCAGGTGCTGGGAGTGCTATCCGTCATCGACTCGGTGCCGCGAGACTTGACAAAAGAAACGATAGAAGCTATGCAAGCTTTGAGTCGGCAAGTTGCGAGTTTGGTGGAGTTGCGCTGGCAATTAGTCCAAGCCCAGAAACAGTTGCCAGAGGTAGAAGATATCACCTCGGAGAGCCCGCAAATCTCGGAGTTAGTTCCTGGCTCGAACCGATCGAGCTTGTGTGCGGTACATACGCCACAAAGTAGCAGGAGAATATACGGCACAAAAGAACTCCCAACGCTGGGGGAAACAGGCAAATCTCAATATGTGTGGGAAGCTTCAGCGGGCATCGGGCACGCGGACGATACCCAACAAATCCGAGCAATCGTTGCCGGCCCCCGCGACACCTCGGATCGCCAACTCACGGCAGCGTCCCTACAAGAGCGATCTCGCTTGGGAACCCTGCAAGCTAAAGTCGGTGCAGCCCTCGGACAAGGCGGGAAAATATCGCTCATCCTCAACCGCTGCACCGAGGCAATGGTAGAGTACCTCGACGCCACAGGGGTGAGCATCTGGACTTTTAACTTGCAGACAGAGCGGTTAGAATTGCAGGCAAATTCAGGACTTAGCAGCCAAGAGTGGGCACCGGAAATAGAAGATTGGGTGCGAACAGAAGCGGGAAACCTCCAAACGGCTCCTGTGTGCCTACTGTCGAACCCGTCTCTGTGCACCATTGCCTATCCGCTGATTGTGGAAGAGCGACTGGTGGGAGTTATGACTCTGTGCAGTAGCGCTTTGGCAAGCGAGGGAGCGCTAGAAGTTCTCGGTTGCATGACTAACGCCATCGCCGTGGCGATTGATCGCGTCACAGCCCGAGAAGAATTGTTGAGCCGCCGGGAAGGCCTGCTCTTCGGCCTCGCCAGCCAGATGCGGAATTCCCTGGACCTTGACAAAATTTTAGATACGGCTGTCAACGAAATTCGCAGCTTGTTGCAGGTTGACCAGTGCTACTTTTTGTGGTATTCCATCTCGCGAGACGGGCAGCCAAGCTTTGCAATCACCCACGAAGCGGCAAATCCCGAAGTGAAAGACAGGCTTACAGAATACCCGATCGAACAAGTAACCCTGCTGGCCGAGAAAATTTGCCACCGCCAAACGCTCCGGATCGGCGACGCTGCAACAGCACTGTGCATCGAACCGCCCACGCGAGCTTTTTTGAGCAGTATCGGGATTGTTTCTAACCTGCTGCTGCCACTCAAGACTCGCTCCGGTCAAATGGGTGCTGTAGTTTGTAACCATTACAGCAGCCACCGTTCCTGGGCGACGAGCGAAGTGGAATTGCTGCAAGCGGTGGTGGATCAACTGGCGATCGCGATCGACCAAGCCGAACTCTACGCCCAAACCCGCGCGGCAGCCTTAGCCGCTCAAACTCAAGCCCGCCAACTGACGGAAACTTTGCAGCAGTTGCAGCAGAAAGAAGCTCAGCTCATCCAAAACGAAAAAATGTCCTCTCTCGGTCAAATGGTCGCCGGCGTCGCCCATGAAATTAACAATCCGGTTAATTTTATTTACGGCAACTTGACTTATTGCAAGCAGTACATGAAAAATCTGCTGGATTTACTGCACTTGTATCAAAAGCATTACCCAGAGCCTTGCCCCGAAATTCTCGACAAAAGCGAAGAAATCGATGTTGATTTCATAGTGCCGGATTTGCTGAAAATTCTGTCTTCAATAGAGATGGGAACTGAACGCATCCGCCAAATTGTCCTGTCTCTGCGGAACTTCGCGCGGCACGACGAAGCAGAGATGAAGCTGGTGGACATTCACGAAGGGATTGACAGCACGCTGCTGATTTTGCAGAGCCGCTTCAAGTCAAATGGGCTAATACCGGGAATTGAGGTAATTAAAGACTACGGTAACTTGCCGAAGGTAGAGTGCTATCCCGGACAGCTCAACCAAGTATTTATGAATATTTTGGCGAATGCGATCGACTCTTTGGAAAATCAGCCTCCACCCAAGACGATCAAAATCTCGACGACGGTGGTGAACCCAAACTCGGAGGCTGATGAGTCAGGAAAGTCAAGCGCTCAAGTTGTGGTGATTCGGATTCAAGACAGCGGGCCCGGATTGGCCGAAAAAGCTAAATGCCACTTGTTTGACCCTTTCTTTACCACTAAACCTGTGGGCAAGGGTACGGGACTCGGCTTGTCTATTAGCTACCAGATTGTGGTGGAAAAACACGGAGGAAGCTTGAACTGTATCTCGAAACCAGGACAGGGAGCGGATTTCAGGATTGAAATCCCGGTAGCTCGCCCCCGTGCGATCAGAGGATAAACCTGCGGGCGATCGCTTCCAAAAACCTTTTTAAAATTTTCTTGTCAAAATGCTTGACAGATTGCTGTGTTTGAATGTTAAGATAGTGAAGGTTAAGACATTGGGGCGTCGCCAAGTGGTAAGGCAGCGGGTTTTGGTCCCGCCATTCAGAGGTTCGAATCCTTTCGCCCCAGTTAAATTGTGTCAGGTCAATCAATTGTTTAACTCATCGTTTAGAGTGAGCGATCGACCGACGGGAGACAAACAACTTCCTAACTACAAATCTAATTAGGACTTACTCACAGGATAGAAGAAACTGGGTTTCTTGCTGAGGGTTTTACCTAAAATCCTAGATTTGTGGTCAAGAAATTGGTTTTTTTGGTCGCCAGTGCCCATTTTTCGCAGAAACCGTTGTTTGTGCGTAATCTCACTTCTGACTGCGCCGGAATTGTATATCAGAAGTAAGAAGGAAGAAGCAATAAAATCAATCGTTTCAGCCATTAACAACGTCCTAACCGTCGGGCGCGGTTGCTATAAAATCGAGTTAACATTCAACACTCATATCAAATCCGGTTGCATTGGAATGATTAAACCAATCTTGATGCAGAGAATACAGAGTCAGAGAACAGAGAGATGAATAATTCCGATCCTACCGGATTTGAGATCAACCATCCTTCAGTTTTTCGACTAATAGTCAACATTCAACAGGCCCTACTCCATATCACTGCAAAGTGCTGGGGCCGCGAGCATTTAACCGATCGAAAACGTATCGGGAAATGGCCGGAAATGCTGTTTCGTCCTTGGAATAAGCCGGATCGTCTGCAAAAACAACTAATATATAAATCGCGCGATCGTCTAAAGTTCTAACAAAAGCCGCTTCGCTGCGGGATTTGGAAGTATAGCCCACTTTGGAACCAAAATAAATATTAGTTGGTAAAGATTCGCCGAGAAATCCTTGTATCGAGTTGCTGGGGTCATTTTTCCAGGCCTTGGGGTCTAAGTCTCTCGTCAGCAAGTAAGCCATTTTGCGGCTGGCGACGCTAGAAACCGCTTGCCTAGTATAGATTTCATATATTAATCTGGCGGCTTGGTCGGTAGTTACTTGATTGCGAATCGGCTGGGAAGCATCGCCCCGCAATTGCAAGTCGCGACCGATTGGACCTTCTTGCCTCAAATAGTATATGGGATAATTTTTGGTGCTTATACGAAGATCATTGTAGCCTGCGGACTGGAAAAATGTGTTAACTTGAGTGCGCTTTTTCAGCCAGGTTTGCAATTCTTCTCCTGCAAGCCTACCCCCGGATTTTGTATCTGTGATTTTGTCTAAAAGTCTGCTGGCAGCATCGTTGTTGGAGACGCGAATCATTTGCTCTAGGTCGTTTTTAAAGGCAGATTCTCTTTGCGTAATGATGCCTTTTTCGATGGCAGCATAAAAGGCTGCCATCCAAAATAACTTGGCAACGCTAGCGGGAAATCGGAGAGTTTGATTTTGATATCCGGCGAAGGTATGAGTTTTAGGATTGCTGACATCAAATAAGGTAATTGATAGCCGTTCTGCCGGCAGTCCTTTGCTGGTTGCAATCTTCACAGATTCATCAACAATCCCTTGCAATTCTTGAGAGTAAACGGGATTGGGAGGTGTTTTGATGTTGTAGCTAAAGGTAGGCTCGCTTTGACGAGCGGCTAAATTTTCCGATGGTTCAATTGTCGGAGGCGAGAGTGTTTCTTGAGGCGAGATGGGCTGTTGAGCCAAGATGACTGGCGGTTCTGGGGGACGGCGAATTCTGAACGGTATTGTGACGAGCCAAAAGAACGCGATCGCCCCGGCAATTAAGCACAGGATGTTACGGTATTTTAACCGAGAAAATTTCGTCCTGACTCGACGACGGGATTGGACTGGGCCTTCGCTGCTTTGGCGTCGGCGTCCGACTGGGCGCTGGCTGCTTTGGGGTCGGGATTCGATTAGACCTGTTGCATGAATCTTAGCTCGATCGGTCAACCGCAGATACAAGGGAGATGAACGCAGATTAACCCAGATAATTTCAAGAATTGAGAGCGACTTTTGCAAGAGGTCTATGGGGCGTCGGGTCTGGGTTGGGCGACGAGATGAGACTCGGCGCTCGGTGCTTTGGCGTCGGGACTGGACTGGACGCTCGCTGCTTTGGCGTCGGGACTCGATTGGGCGTTGGGGCCCGATGGGGCGGCGTCGGCGTTCTACTTGCATTACAGTTTTGTGCTATCAAACTCGCACGATCAGTTTATAATAGGGCGGCATCTAAATGACAAGTGTATCTATCTAGTCCGCTGTTGCCAATTTTATCTGTCTACTAGGCTGATTGAGACTTCTAGTAATTGTAAAATTTTCAGGATAGCACTGAGTTGAAGCAAAATCCTTTGAAAAACATGAGAAATTTTTGGAGTCTGGCTGTTTTGGGATTTGCGATCATCGGCGCGAATAATTCTTTGATACCTGATGTTTGGGCATTTCAGCCTCAATCTGCTACGGGATATGTTGTCGATCGACAAACAGCAGGACAGGGCGGGGATGTAGCGTTTTCGTTGACGGAAGAAAGCCAAAATCGGGAAGTAACAAACAAGCAAACTGTTTCCAGTTTTCCGAGTATGTTGTGGGACTTCAACAATTTAGCGGAAATTTCCTATTCCGAATTGCTGAAAGTGCTGGCGAGACGATCGGACTCAAATAATACCGAGAGAGAAACCGTTGCACAACCAGAAGACATAGCACGTTTTGAAAAGGTTGTACAGTATGCAAAACAACAAAATTTGCACGATCGCTCGATGGGAGAAATCGTCCAGGCGATCGCCGATAATTTCCTAGGAAAGCCCTACGCCGCGGGTTTGCTGGACAAATCCGGCGAAGAAAAGTTGCTCATAACTTTGAATAAATTTGATTGCGTTTTATTTGTAGAAACCGTTTTGGCGATCGCCAGGGGCGTAGCAGTACAAGATTACGACTATCAAAATTTTGTCAATCGCATAGAAGAACAGCGGTATTTAAACGGTAAAATGAACGGTTATTGCAGCAGATTGCACTATTTTTCCGAATGGATTAACGACAATCAAAAACGGCAAACTGTGGAAAATATCACCGCTAAATTAGGCGGAGTACCCATGAATAAAACAGTAAATTTTATGAGCCAGCACCGCAGCAGTTACCCGCAAATGGTCAAAGACGAAGCGACTTATCAGTGCATAGTCAGCCAAGAAGCAGAATTAGCCAAAACCACTGTTAATTACATTCCGACAAATCAGATAAAAAGTGTTTATTCTCAGTTAAAACCAGGGGATATTGTAGCGGTAGCCACAGATGTTAAAGGATTGGATGTCACCCACACGGGTTTAGTCTACCGCAATGCTGACGGCAATATGGGCTTAATTCACGCTTCGCCGGCTGGGGAGGTGACCGTTGCTTACGACTTGCACAGATATATTAGGAGAGTTGAAAGTGCGATCGGCATTGTAGTCGCTAGGGCGAAAACTCCTAATTAAATTGGTTTGTACTGGGAGGGTGCATCAGCTTGCATTATTTTAGCTGCCAATTCAAAATCTCTAGACTTATTGCATAAATCTTTTATCGATCAAGAAACCGCAGATACAAGGCAGATAAACGCAGATGAACGCAGATAATTTCCAGAGATTTTGGGACTTTGGTAAGGGGTATTCTGTGCTGACGAACGCTACAAACTCTCTTGTGGGGTGGGCAGGCGAACCCACCCCGAATATTATACAATTTCAATTCACAACAGCTTATTGAACAATTTCGCTGCGAGATATCTTACTACTTCTAGCAGGATTTGGCGTTAATTCGGGCGGCGAAACTTGAACACTTCCCCACTCATTCACAAAGCTTTTCAACAAAACCTCTTGCTGAGTGCGAAATGTCTCGACATTGGCCCCGCGATTCATAATCACAAACCACACTGTTTCTTGTTTTTGAGTGGGTAGGGCTCCGCCCAAAGCGCTAACATTATCCAATGTGCCAGATTTGATTACTGCTAATTGGGGAAGCGGCCGTTCTGATAGTATTCCTTTATCTTTCCCAACTACAGTTAAGACATCCGCAACTGTCATGCTGTAAGGTTGAAGATAGCGTTCTAAAGTTATAAATAACGCGCAAGCAGCCCGGGGAGAAATCAGATTTTCTTCGCTCAATCCCGAACCGTTGACGAGTTGAATTTCTGCGGGAGGAACTCCGGTTGCTGCTGCTGCTTTTTGCGCTACTGTTTGGGCGCCGCCGACAGTATCAGCTAGCATATCTGCCATGAGATTGTTGCTGTACTGATTCATTTTTTTGATCAGTTCGGCAAGGGGCAAAGAATAATGTTTTCCTAAAGGCTGCACGTCGTTGGGAGATGCTGGTAAAACTTGTACAGTACCCTCAATTGCTATTTGAGGTTTTGGCGTATTCGGAGGCAGGGTTTGATACTGGGCGGCGGCTTCGCTGGGCCAGATTTGACTGTTCAATCCTTGTTTGAGCAATTCTCCCGATTTGAGGGGATCGAGTTCAAAGTTCATGTAAAACTTATCGACTATTATCAAATTGCCACTGACTCGCTTGATCCCTTTTTGATTTAAGGCGTTACCGAGGGCGATCGCCTCTTCCCAGACAAACAACGGATCGGCGTTTCCCTGTACAATTAAATCGCCTTTTAATACGCCGTTTTCAATTTTTCCAGTTGTACCAATTAAGGTGATAAATTCATGTTCCGGCCCAAATTTTTGCAATGCTACCAGAGATGTTGCTACTTTTGTAATAGAAGCGGCCGACAAAGGAACAGTACCTTGATGATTGGCTAGCAAAGTATTGCCAGATTGTATCCAGATCCCTTGGTTTTCTTTGGCAAAACCTTGGGCTGCCAACCCGTTGAGATATTGCTGGATTTTGGTATTTGTGGGGGTTTCGGGATTGCTAGCAGAGACTATTAACGGCTGAGGCTGACTTGGTTTAACTGGCGGGGGCGAAGATTCAGCTACAGGAGAGGGAGATGCAAGTTGAGGTGATTCAGTAGCGGCGCATCCGGCAATAATTGTGAGAAGGGCGATCGAACTCGCAGCAGTCAAGTAGCGGTTTTTCAGCATTACTTTAATTTTTTTCATCAAATGTACGATCGTCTGTTCGGCACGCCCGATGGAAAGTTTAGCACTAGCCCGCGCGTTTTGGAGCATCCGCATCTGCGTTACCCGAATCCGAAACCGCTGACATTAGCTATTTTCTTCTCCATCTTTCTTCGTGCTCTACCCTACGGGAACGGCTTCGCCGAACGCGCCTTGGTTATTCGTTAAATAGATATTGTTTAAATACTGCGGGATTTTATACCAATAGCCCGGACTGTTTTTAGTTAGTAATCTGAAACCCTGAATTTTCGTTGGTAGCGAACTTGCCTGGGAGCCTTGAAACCCTTATTCTACGGTTGGTAATCAAAGACTGTTTGAAGTATTGTTATACCAGTTCCCAAAAACAATGCAACGATAGGCAAGCTCCCAACCCTTATCTTATAAGGCATTCCCAATTCTAAAATCTAAAATCTAAAATAGTATGATCTTCAGCGCCTGGGGCCTTCACCCCAGGCCGATCGATCTCACAAATTTTCGATAAACTGGTTTATCCAGCCATACTCCCTATACTCAGTGGCACCATTTCGCCGTGCATCGTCAGGCCTAATAACATCGGCCCCCCCGGTCGAATCAACTCTCCTGTAAGCGCGCAGCGTTCTTCCTGCTGTGCTGTGGCATTAATGCTGGCTCGAATATCCGATCGAGAAAACATCTGCCGATACTCTCCAGACTTCTGCTGCACGTAATTCCAGAGCAAATCTCGAATCAAAGCTTGATAGCCTTGATTGCCTGCGAGCTCTTTAAGTCTCTCTTTGAGCTCTCTTTCTAGTCGAATGCTGGTGACTTCCATTTCGGTGGTTGAGGTTCTAGGTAGGGTATGCATAATTTTTTCTCCGTGACGGGTGGACATATGTGTAATATCAGTGTAGTATGTTTACAGCTAGATTGAAAGCCTCTTAACCACCTTCTGCCTACAGTGAAATTTCTCCCCACATACTCCACCTATCAACTGAAGTGCGATCGCCCCACGGGTCACTCCGATTCGTTACGGCACGTCTTTAGCACGGGTTTTGCGACTGTCGCAGCGACCTCGTGGGCGGGCTTGGGCCTAAATAAACACGGTTATAGTGGATTAGGAGAAATTGCAGAAATTAATTACAACGAGGTAGACCGGGACGGTCTGCAAGTGGCACAGCCATATCGAGATACGCGAAGCGGGAGGTACAGCTAAACGACTGTACCGAGACAGGATGAAAATTTGCCTTTAGCAGTTTTTCTAGCCCCCGCTTCTAAGTAAGAGAAGCGGGGGCATTTGATTGGATATTTGAGAAATTCGATCCGCTTGGGGAACTGGGAAAAAACCAGATGTAGCCAATGCTGACGTTGCACCGAAAATTCCAAATCCCAAATCCCAAATCTAACATCTAAAATCTAAAATCCAAAATTGATGAGGAGGAGCAAGCCGTGACCGTAGTAACTGATGTATTGAGGCAATCTGTGGTGGTGTTTTCTCAGAATTACCTACCAATGAGCCGTGTCAACATCAAACGGGCGATCGTACTTTTGGTAACAGGCAAAGCTGAACCTCTGGATTTTAGCATCGGCAACGGCTGGGTGGTACGATCGCCCAGCACCAGCATCCACGTACCCGAACAAATCCGCTTGACTTTTGGTAACAGGGAACGCCTGTGGAAAGTGCCCCCGGTCAATCGCCGGGAAGTTCTGCGCCGCGACGCTCATTCTTGCCAATACTGCGGTAGCAATCGGCATTTGACGCTGGATCACGTGATGCCTCGATCGAAGGGCGGCCCGCATACTTGGGACAACGTGGTGACGGCTTGCGAAAGGTGCAACTCTCGTAAGGGCGATCGAACTCCCGTAGAAGCCGGAATGTCTCTGCGAACTAAGCCAAAGGCTCCTATACACCCCACTGTTGCTTTTGCCGAACTGTTTTGGCACGAATACCAAATTGGGGAATAGGGAATGGGAAGAATTTTAGATTTTAGATTTTAGATTTTAAATTGATGCGTAATTCTCATCTAAAATCTGCCCTAAATCACAATTCCAAATTCCCGATAGCCAATTTTCAATTACCAATTTTAAACTTTCAATTCCAAATTTAGGGCTGTCAATATGCTGAAGTTGACTTATACTGAAACGGGCTTTAACCTCGAGCGTTTGGCTCAATCTCCCGAACAGTTAGTGGCGCTGCGAGTTGTGCTGGCTATGCGAGTTGGTCAAAGCATCAGCGTCGAACCGAGCACTGCGGCATTTTTGCTGCCCGCGAATTTGGCCGCGCTGTCTCTGTTGGAATCTGAGGCCCGCCGAGACGACAACGATGCGATCGAGCTTTGTGTTGCTGATGCTGACTTTGTAGAAGTGACTCTGCGCGGTACGTGGATTTCTAGCGCGTCTGAGGGGGCTGACGGCGTGTTTGCGACTGTGTTGGGCGATCGGGCGGAGCTATTGTTGCTCAAACTCTGGCTTGAAACTCAGGCTGCTGCTGAGGTTGTCGGGGAAGTCGGCGATTAATATCGGATGTGGAAGGAAGAGGGAACAAGCAAGAGGGAACAAGCAAGAAGGAAATATTTTCTTCATATCGGACTCCCCCACTTTTTCCCCTTCTGTCGATCGTCAGTGGCGGCCTCAATTCCATTCTCCTTGCAGCCCAAAAGCAGCCCAATAATAAGGAGATTGCCATTCGGGAAGCTGTAGCACTTCGATTTGCGCCGATCGCAGTGCCGCAGCAGGCGCCAATTTATCTTGGAGCATTTTTTTGTAAAATCGTGTCATCAGCTCAGAAGTTACTTGGTCGTCAACACTCCACAAAGAAACCACCACACGCGGCCCCCCCGCATACATAAATCCCCTCGTCAAACCCACCAACCCTTCTCCTTTAATGTCTTTTCCCAAACCCGTCTGACACGCGCTCAGCACCACCAATTCGGCCGGTAAATTGAGATTGAAAATACAGCGGATTCCAAGTTTATAAAGTACAGTAGCAGCAGCTTGTAAACCAGTTTTTGAAGTGCTTAATATTAACCCGCGTCAAGCGCGGTAGCTAGTAA
>NZ_JAUBQX010000010.1:54794-130965 GCF_036701505.1 Microcoleus sp. Pol11C2 | reverse complement strand
GATGAGTGGTCAATTACTTGTATTTTATTTGCTCCAAATGCTCCCCAACAAAATCCCGTTGAAGATATTTGGTTACAAGCTAAAAACTTTTTAAGAAAGTATTGGTATTTATGTAGGTCTTTTAAAATTGTGAAATTTTTGTTTGAATTTTTTACTAACGAACAAAAATTTAATTTCCCCAAAATACATCAATATAATTGCACGGATAAAATTAATTAGGATTGCTCTAGGTATAGAAAATCATTTAGGATTGCTATAATATCAAATCTGTTAGCATCGGAATTATTCCTATCTCTTTTCTCTTGATCTGCGTGAATCAACGTCAATCCCTTGTCATCGGCGGTGAAGAAATTCTCTTTTTTGACCGCAGATACAGGCAGATTAACACAGATTAACGCAGATGAATTAGATGGATTTCGGTTGGTTGCACCATCTATGATTGTTGACTATTGACTGGATTTTACTATTCCGATGCTACCGGAATTGATATAAAAAAGCTTTGAGTTGTTACCACCAATATTCAATAAAATTAAAAGTGGGTGAATAAGGTGATTGGTAAAGAACACTAGCGCCGACCGATTGAATCAATGGTTCAATCGAAGCCACTTGGTGAGCTGGGACATTATCCAGGAAAACAACTGCACGCCTTTTTGTTTCCTTACCAATTTCCCTTACAGTGTTGTGAAATTATCGTGTTTTGAAAAAAATCCACCCATTCAGGCGTTAAAGAGGCTCATATCAAATCTGTTAGCATCGGAATTATTCCTATCTCTCTTCTCTTGATCTGCGTGAATCAGCGTCAATCCCTTGTCATCGGCGCTGAAGAAATTCTCTTTTTTGACCGCAGACACAGGCAGATTAACACAGATTAACGCAGATGAATTAGATGGATTCCGGTTGCATCATCTGTGATTGTTGACTGTTGACTGGATTTTACTATTCCGATGCTACCGGAATTGATATCATCCAATCTGCTCAACCTAGCTCCCTATAAACAATCCAAAAGAGCCGGAGACAACCTCTCCTCTAGCCTTTGTGGGTTATCTAAAGAAATAATTTCTGCCTCATCTTAGATTTGCTTATGCATAATACAAAACTGCTTATCCTAGCCACGATGGGTTCATGGCGGTACTATCAAATTGGTTGGTAGTTTTATACAGTTCGTATTGCCCTTTTGCTGCCGCCTCGCGAGTGCGATTCAGCATTGCTGCAACTTGTGCTTGATCCATCGGCTTAAAGGTGCGAGCGGCCTCAAACGCTTGATCGAGGATTTGCATACTATCAATGCCAGTAATCACGACTGAAGTAGGCAGATTCATCGCATAGTGGAGACATTCGATCGGACTTACTGTATTGCTTCTAAGCACGTAGGGGTCGCCCATAGATTTCATCCCCAATACACCTATTTGGTTCTTCACCAGCACCGGCAGAACTTGTTGCTCAAAACTTCTAAAATGAGCGTCCATCACGTTCAGCGGCATCTGTACCGCGTCAAAACGGAAATTGTTTTGAGCGGCAATTTCCATCACTCGCAGGTGAACCAAAGGGTCTTTGTGTCCTGTAAACCCGATGTAGCGAATCTTGCCCGCCTTCTGCGCTTCTACTACCGCCTCCATAGCCCCGCCGGGAGCAAAAATGCGATCGGGGTCTTCCATCCGAATAATTTCGTGATGCTGCATCAGGTCAATGCGATCCGTCTGCAACGCCTTCAGTGATTCATCAATCTGCATCATCGCAGCGCCCTTGGTGCGGCCGTCAATCTTGGTCATCAGAAACACTTTTTGCCGGTAGCCATCCTTGAGCGCTGCACCCATCCAGCGGTGGCTGCGTCCGTTGTGATAATCCCAAGAATTGTCCATGAAATTGATGCCGCGGTCGATCGCACTGCGGATCAGCTTAATAGCTTCTTGCTCCTCTCGAAGGCGTCCGATATGGTGTCCCCCCAAGCCAATTGCAGACACTCGCTCTCCTGTGCGTCCCAGCGTCCTGTAACTCATCTCCCCGCTTTGGGTTTGAGCTTGGGCTACTTCATTTTTAACCTCTACTTGAGTCAGTTCATCTTGAGCTAACACGGGTTTCAACAACCCTTCTGAAGCAGCCAGCCCTGCTGCAACCAAACCCGAAGCAGAAGTTACTTTTAACATATTGCGTCTGCTGATATTCATAAATGCCTTCTTCAAGAAACTACTATGACTCACTCACCGCTTCGCTGCACTAAAGAGTTTTGAGTTGTAAATTTAAGATGTCTCAAAATCCAGACAGCAGTCCGGCTGCAACTTCTCCAACCGCCTACTTTACCTAATCAATAGTAAGGATGAAATTTCTAGTTTTAAGAGCTACTAGACCCGTCAACGAAGGCTTTTAACTCAATAGCATCGTGACTGCAAAACAGGCGCACATCTTTACTATGTTCCACCGATAATGCGTGCAGCCGGCCTTGATTGAGCAACCGAGCCTTGCGATCGACCTCCATCATCCATTGGTAGGCGCGCAGACCGGGTGTGCAGCGTCGGTTAGCGGCATCCATCTCGTGTCGGTAGAAATAGGCATCGCCTGCGTGCAGCAGCCAGCCATCAGGTGTATCAATGGCAATGCCAGCATGACCGCGCGTGTGCCCTACCAACGGGATTAGCAAAATTTCCGGCGGCAACCCGTCGAGGTCGCGGACTGCTTCAAAACCGAACCAAGGTTCGCCACCCGCCGAATAGTATTTCCAGCGTTTGACTTCATCCCACTGCCCCGGACGATAGCGCCTTTTTGTGATGAAACCGTGCCGATCGTGTGCGGCATTGATTTCAGCCTGCATGACGTGTACCGTTGCTTCAGGGAAATCCTCTAGACCACCGGCATGATCGAAATCGAGGTGGGTTAGCACAATATGGCGCACATCGCTTGGTGAAAATCCGAGCTGTTCAATTTGATGGATTGCCGTGTACTTGCGATCGAACTGGATGTTATTAAAGTGGACGAAAAACGGGCTGAGCCGAGAGTAAGGCGACTCGATATCCCGCAATCCGAAACCGGTATCAATCAGAACAAGTCCCTGATTCGTTTCAACGAGCAGACAGTGGCAGACGAGGTGAGCCGTCAAACCCCGACTGAAGCCATCGAAAAGCGCCCCACCAATGGGACACATACAGCCACAATTGAGATGATGAATTTGCATAAATGTGCTGCACTAAATTACTTAGGCGGGAACCATTTATTCCTCAGTTCGCATCCAATGCCGATGCTGCGTAATGGCATCGATGAACGCCTGAGAAAACTTCGCTAAATCTGTTACTACTGGGAGAAGTAAACACGCTTTTATCGGCTGCAATCTTGCCATTATCTGCGATGTTTACTTTCTTTAAATCTGCACATAAGAATAGTAAGATCGGCGCGAATTATTTGTTAGCAGAACCCGGTTCAGTAAGCTGGCGGTGCATTTCGGCATTAACGGTATCAGGCAAAACCTTGCTCGCGCTGGCAAGAATCTTTGTCTTGAGTGAACCGGCGATAATGTCGTCCTTACCCGCCATCAGCGCCTCGAAGCCCTGCTTGGCAACTTCGGCCGCGTCGTCTTTCTTGTCTGCGCCCGCCTTCGTGTCGTCCATTCCCGCCCGATGGAAGAAGTTGGTATCCGTCGGCCCCGGCATCAGCGCGGTAACGGTGACGCCTGTGTCCTTTAACTCGTTACGCAGCCCTTCTGAGAAGGAGTGTATAAATGCTTTAGATGCCGCGTAGACTGCCTCGAATGGCCCCGGCATTAGGGCGGCAATGGAGGAAGTGAATAGAATCCGTCCCTGGCCGCGATCGACCATATCCTTAACTACCCGTTTAGCCAAATGCACAGACGAGACAACGTTGAGGTTAATCAGATTGAGTTCGTCCTTCAAGTCTGTCTCGCGGGCAAAGTCGCCCCCGACGCCGACACCGGCATTAATTGCGATCGCATCCACTGGCCGATTAGTCGCTTTTATCTGGTTGTAGAGCGTCTCAACACCGTCGTAGGTAGCGAGGTCTGCCTCCACTGTCTCGACTTTGGCACCGAGCCCCTCAAAGGCTTGAGCCGCTTCATTGATGCTCGATCCGGTGGCGGTGACTAGGAGATCCAATCCGTTTTGAGCGAACTGTTTGGCGAGTTCGTAGCCGATGCCGTTAGAGGCACCCGTCACGACAGCCAAGGGCCGGGTCAACGAACTGTTTATAACCATCTAAAATCCTCTGTAACTGCTTCACGCTCGTTTGTCTAGACTTGCTTCTCTCTGTACCAGACAATCTTTGTGTACTGTGGGCTTTCAACTTTTACAATGCTAGGGAGGTAGGAGTGCGATCGCATCTTTCCCAGGACATAAGCTGTTAGGCATTTAAATACGGGATAATCGAAAACAAACTTCATGTAATTAGTGTGAAAATGACAGCAGAGAATCATCTCAGAGAAAGAGGCCATAGAGAAACTACAGAAAGCGTTAAAAAACGAATAAAAGGAAAACCTTATATTAAAAATAATGATTACATCATTACTGAATGATGCAACGATATAGCTAAAACTGCTGATTTTTTGTGTTTTTTGTTAAAAAGTTTTTTCTTAGTTTATTTAGAAAAATCCCTAGAATTTAGAAACTCTAAAAGATTAGCAAATTAATATTTAAGGCTGGTTAAATAATATCCCCACCTAACCAATAATTAGAATATAAATTTGGCAGAGGAACCGCTCAAAGATTAGGAGCTCGTTGACAAACTAGCGACGGCACAAAATTAAGTAGATCACAAATACAGAATATAGATATAGTTTGTATGATGAAGACCAGATAATCACCTCTGTTGTTTCTTTAAAAGTCAGTTTTGTTTTGAAGCCGTGAGCAATTCTGTTCCAGACTATCAACATTTAATTTTTTTTGACCGGGTAAGTGCAATCATTTTTTACATCTTTACAATGTATTGAGAGTTGCCAATGAGATTTTTACTAAGCTCAAAGTGAATCTATTTTGAATAAAAATTACCATTGATTTTCCTCCGTATGCAGGAATAGCCGCAATTCAAGAGGGCAATTCTGGCAAAGTCCCTCTATATCGGGTGAAATTTGATGTTTATATGTATAAAATGCGCGTAGATATGGCTAATAACTCTTTTGATAATTATTTGGGAACCGCCATTCTCTGGCGCTAAATTGGATGCGATGAGAGACGGGAGATGAAAGATGGGAGATTGACTCAGAAGATTAATCCTGGGCTAAAAACATTTATCTCCGGTGGAACGGGCAGGAGGCTTGCCCAGGGAGAACAGCGCGTGATGTCACTTATAAGTTAATCTCAGGCATTGTTCTCAATTACACCCAATCAACCTGGTAACAGCGACGAAAAATCTCAGATATCAGGTCGATCGCGCAGCAAGAAACCAAGCGGATGACGCCAAGAGTGTAAGATGTCAGTTATCACGAATACTTTCTGTTGGCGATTTCCCGACGGCACCGAAAATTGAAAATTATGACAGCCAATTGCTGATTCTGCTGGCTTCATGTTATAGTGGTTTTCCAAGAATTAAATTCGGTTGCGTAGTTTGTTGGTGTTTATTTACAAGCGTCTCTCCGAATCTAAATCTCTGCACCCTAATGATTCTGGAGATTTTATGTCGATTTACGTGGGTAATCTTTCATATGAGGTAACATCAGAGGACCTCAACGAAGTATTTGCCGAGTACGGTACTGTAAGCCGCGTCCAAGTGCCAATGGACCGGGAAACAGGCAGGATGCGGGGTTTTGCTTTTGTGGAAATGGCAAGCGAGGCAGAAGAAGCAGCAGCCATCGCAGCTCTAGACGGTGCTGAGTGGATGGGCCGCGACTTGAAAGTCAACAAAGCCAAACCTCGCGAAAACAACAACAACAGACGCTCCTCGGGCGGTGGCGGTGGCTGGGGCGACAACGATCGCTCTTCACGCGGACGCTACTAAGCTTTGACACTGAAAATTTGAGTTTTGGTAGTTGACGGCAGGTGCGAATGCTGCTTTTTTTTCGGGTTGTTCGATCGACCCATCAAATAAAACTCCCAAACCTCTAAATCAGTTTTGCCCCCTCCTTGGAGGGGGCTTTGTTTTTGGCGAAAAATCGCGCGAGGTACGTCTGCGGTGCAGTTCCCACTCTAGTTCGTGATTCGGTATCCTCTTAACTTGTTTTTTTAAGAGGCTGTCGGGATTTCGCGGCTCGACTCCTGTAAACTATCGAACTAGAATTAAGCAGCAAGAAAAGTTAGAATAACGGCAAAACTGAATATTGCCCAAAACAGCCAAACTATCTTTACCGAAGATTAGTCGAGAAAACCAGCCGAATATCAGCCAATATCTTGATTTTGCCTCAATAAAGATGTCCAAGGTCTACAGCACGGCGGAACTCATTAAAATCCTCGAAGAAGAGCGCCAAGCCTGCTTGCATGGGCGGCGTCTCAATTTGACTGAAACTCCTGCTACAGGCAACCCCGTGATTGACCGCTTTCTCACATCTGAGGGCGTTCAGAAGTTCACTGCCTATCAAAATTTTAAGGCTGCCGTGCACGAATACCAGCGGGAACATCAAGTTTCTGGGATTGTCTGGCGGGAAATGGCGGTTAAAGGCAATACTCTACGCTATCCAGCAGTGGATGACGAATTAATAGCTCTACCGGTTGATTTGATCACGCTGAAGGCAGCTAAGATTTCTATGTTGGAATTCTGGCAGCAGGTAACTGCCGGGATGGATTTGTATTTAAGCATTAACAGCGGGAAGGATTTTCGCTCGATTGAGCCGGTTGATGTAGAGGCTCTAGCCCAGCGCACAGAATGGGCCAGTCTCTCGAAGTGGGAAAAGTTGGATTTTCTAGAAATTTTGTTGCAGTTGGGCTGGGGGAAGCCGGAGGAAGCTTATTATAAGCGGGGATGGCCGAGCTCGGGCAGCGAGTACATTCACGCCGTCAAACCCGGACAGCGGCCGATTTGTTAATTGGTAATTAGTAATTTGTTTGTAGTCAGGACTTTAGTCCTGATTTGACTTGTTAAACGTTAAACCCACAATCCGGCAGGGAATGAATTCCCTGCCTCAAAGCTAAAGTCCTCGCTATGAGGACGCTCGATAGGACTTACGCATTAACAACGTAACTATGTCCTTCTGAGTCCTGAGCATTGCGAAGGAACTGAAGAATCTCAAAGCCTTGCAACATCATCTAGAGTGCGTAATTCCTGTTAAACTCCTTAGTCCTCATAGCGAGGACTTTAGCTATTAGCATGGGAATTCATTCCCAGGCGGAATTAACAACTGACATCTGACAAAGCATCAAGCCAAACCACTGATTTGGATCTGTCCAAACCTGCACTGGCATTAAACCACGCTGCGAAAGTTCTTTTTTTACAGTATTAAGATTAAACTTGCGCGATATTTCGCTGCGGATAGTTTCTCCCGCTGCAAATTCAATTGTTAAATTGAGAGAACGCAACTGCACTGTTTGCGCTTTTTTACTTTTTAAGTGCATTTCAATTTGACATTCCTCTTGATTGTAAAAAGCCCAATGCTCGAACTGTGCTAAATCAAAATTCCCCTCATATTTTCGATTTAAATGTCGCAGCATATTCAAGTTAAATGCTGCCGTTACTCCTTGACTGTCATCGTATGCAGGTTCTAAAATATCCTTAGATTTGTCCAAGTCAATTCCTAGCAAAAAATACTCTCCCGGCTGCAATGCACCCACAATTTGCGAGAAGAACAAATCGCATTCTTGAGCGTTGAGATTCCCGAGGGTACTGCCTAGAAAGCAAATCATTCGGGTTGGCAACGGTGACGGTGCAATTTTAGCTAAGGCTAATTCGTATGTGCTGACAAGTCCGTGAATCTGGAGGGACGGATAATCTGCCAAAAGTTGACAAGCGCTGCTTTCTAGGATACTAGGACTGATGTCGATCGGCAAATAGTGCAGGGGATATTCCAGTTGACTGTAAGCATCAAGGAGAATCCGAGTTTTGGTGGAACTACCGCTGCCGAGTTCGACGATTTCGCAGGGGCCAGTTAAATTGGCGATCGCCCCCGCGCACCCCTGCAAAATTGCCGTCTCAGTGCGCGTCAAGTAGTATTCCGGCAACTGGCAAATCAACTCAAACAGATTCGAGCCGCGATCGTCGTAGAAATACTTTGGAGGCAGGGATTTGGGGGTTTGAGTCAACCCGCTAACTGCATCGCTGCCAGCATTGATTTCTGCGGGTGTCAGTGCCGCAGCGCTCACCAGTCGCTCTAAGTGCAGGCGGTTTTCCTTAGTTAAGGCTGAGTTTGTCGTATCCGAGAGTCTTGGGGATTTCATAAAGTAATTTTTAGATGCACATATCGGTATAGCACGCAGCCGCGTTGCCAAATATCGCGCTCAAGTCAGATTTTTCAGGTCACTCTCCGTTCTGTATTGTCTCACCCGATGGCGATCGCATCCACAATTAAAACTTAAAATTTATCCACAAAAATTATTGAATACTTAACCAAACTTGTTTTCTTTGAGCTTGTTACATGGAAAAAAGTTAGGCATTTCGCAAACCCAATTTTTCCCCAATTTCCTCTCCAGCCATTTATCTGATTTTCGTCAAATAAGCTTTCTAATGCAAGTATTAAGGAATTTGTTCATCTGAAAAGTCCGATGAATAAATTCCTCACTATGAACAAACTTGATGGTAATTATAATTACCTAGCGAACTACTTAGCGCAGCGAAAACCAGCAATAATTTGCCGCACGCCCGGATAGTACCAATTCCGAAAGGTCGATCGCAGTGCCTGCGGAAAAGTCGCCCAACTCCCGCCTTTCAAAACCCGGTGTTCTCCATCAAAATAAACTTGAGAATATCCCCTGTAAGGATAACTTTCAAATCCCGGATAGGCGTCAAAAGTTGAAGCAGTCCACTCCCAAACATTGCCCAACATATCATAGCAGCCTGCCGCACTTGCTCCTTTGGGAAAGGCATCAACTGGCGAGGTATTGGCAATATTATTGCCGTGATTGCACAGGCTGCCGTTTGGCGGTTCTTCTCCCCAAGGATAGATGCGATATGTTTGATTTGTGGCATCCCAACTCGCAGCTTTTTCCCATTCTGCTTCCGATGGCAAACGCTTCCCAACAAAGTTGCAGTAAGCTTCGGCTTCGTACCAACTCACGCCGCAGACTGGATGGTTGTTGAAAGCTGGATTTTCTGACCAGTAAAGCGGTTGAAAGACGGCTTCGCCTTGCAGCCATTTCCAGCCGTCCGCTGACCACCAATCAGGGTTTTGATAGCCGCCGGATTGCATGAAATCTCGGTATTGACGGCAAGTGACGGGATAGCGATCGATCGAGTATGCTTCTAAATAACACAGGTGGCGCGATCGCTCGTTATCCAAAGCCTCAGCAGCATCGCTTCCCATGTAAAATTCCCCGCCCGGAATTTCAATCGCCTGGGAATCCGTAATTTGTAATTGGTAATCTGCAATTGGTAATTGGTAATTGGTAATTAATCTTCCTTCTTCCTTCTTCCCTCTTCCTTCTTCCTTCTTCCTGTGCATTTGCAACACGAAAGCAACAGTTTCGCAGTGCTGGCTTTCGTGCTGAATAATAAACCGCCAGAGACGTTCTTGCTCGTCGATCGGCGCTACTTCCAAATAATCTAACACCTTTTTTCTCACCGCGTCCAGATATAATTCAACTTCAGGTAACGTCGGCAGAAAAACCCGTTGTTTTTTCGGCAAAATATCAGCAGCAAACAGTTGGTGATACTGAGGGAAGACAGGTCCCAAGCCAGCACATCGTTGCAACAGCCACAAATCCTCAGTATAAGCAATGTGACCTAAGTGCCAGCCAACTGGACTAAAATCAGGATGAGCTTGGCGGCAAAAAGTATCGTAGTCGATGTCTGTAAATAGCTTGAAAGTGCCGCGGCGACACTGCTGCAAATCGCGATAAATTGCCTCTCTACAAGATTGGATAGATTTCGATATCACGATCTACTCCGGTACTGATAATGCTCTGGACTGGACACTCGTGCCAATTGCCAGCAAATAAAGGTTCAGAAGCAATGATGACAGAATTTGGGAAATTTAAATCGTCTCGCAGCCAATAGAGGGAAGGAGGGGTTTTTTGGGAAGCAAAGCGAGAGGCAACGAGCTGGTGTCCGTCGCTGATAATTATATTAGCTGAAAATTCTACTTGGTGAAAGTTTGCTAGCTCTGCCAAAGTTTTCAGCGAGTTTCGCAAAGCAGCTTCTAGAGTTAGATTGGCTGCTGTCAATTCATTGACAAACAAGCCGAAAATATGCTCTGAATCTGTAGTGCCGTTAATTGATTGATAAATGGTATCGGTGAGTCGATCGCGAATTGGTCTGTAAAGAGTTTGCCGAAAATTCTTCACGAAGCCGTTGTGTACGAACAGCAGGCGATCGTTCTGAAACGGCTGACAGTTGCTCAAATCTACAGCTTGTCCTGAAGTTGCACTGCGAACGTATCCGAGCGCGCATCCAGATTCAACGTATCGACTGATACTCGGAAGGTTAACGTCGCTCCAAATTGGCTGTACATTTTTATAAGTAAACGGGTCAGTATCTAGGTGGGGGTGATACCAACCAATACCAAAACCGTCAGCATTGAGTAGGCCAGAAGTCATTTCGCGGGGATCGTAACTCTGCACAATTAGGGAATGTTCCGGCTTGTACAGAATAGCATCGAGTAAAATCGGCTCCCCGAGGTAGCCAAGCAAACGGCACATAAAATTTTTGCAGCAATGTGATTAGCATTGTAAGTCATTAGCCGAAAAATTGCCCGATCGCCCATCTTCAGTGCTGGGAACAAGGTTTTTTGTAGCCCGCTGCCAGCATCGCAGTACAAACGATACAGTTAAGGTAGAACCCCTGCAACACAAGGAGACTCTTGAATGTTCATCGACGAACTCATCCCAATGGCGAAAGAATTGATCGAACAGCCGATCGCCTTCGCGGGCGGATTTTTATCTGGCCTGCTTCGACTCAACCTTCACGAAGATCCCGTTAAAAGCTGGATCGACGAGCAAGCTGGTTCAACTTCCTACACTACTCCCCCAGCCGAACCCACCAACGGTAAAAGCACCGGGCCTCAGTCAATCTCGATCGACTAAGGAAAAGCAGTAACATCCTCCCAACGCCAAACTGATTACAGTTATGGCGTGGGCTTCCAAACTTCACAGTTTGCCTTTCCGCGTTTTTCCCTTATGGGATTTGCACACTTGGCTAGATTGCATTGCTCAGTCCCCGCTAGAAAATCTGCACAGACACAAGCGATTCCCGTATAGCCTTTCTCAGATTGATGAAGTACAATAACAGCAGTCTGTAAACCAGTTCCAAATATCTTGCTTAGAAAGTTGACGGAATGCAAACTCGATCGTCTTTCCTAATTAGTGATAAATTTGTTTTGTTGAGCAAACTGAAAATATATTTATGTTTGAACTATAACTATAAATTCTTAGGTTGGTGATCAATCGGGCGAAGGGGGCGACAATTATATTACTTTCGGCCTTTTTTTTGATTAGTTTTTTTTACTTCTTTTGTCTATTAATATGACTATTTTTCATCACTACCAAAGCATTTGTCCCTAGTTTTGGTAGCTTGCCGGAGCATGAAAGCCTCAAATGTAATTGTATCATTTTACTTCTTAAATTAACTTATATTCTAACTTTATTGCTCGTTATATATAATGTTGGTGAAAAATATTTTTACACGTTTATTCGTTTTATTTTTAGCCACAAAACTTTTTATTGATATAGTTAAGAATGAATTTATTCAAGAGTTGAATCATTTTTATTTTCACTCGGTGCTAAAATTATCACTTGTTCTGCCTTAATTTTGCATGGTCGCATAAATTAGCTGGTTGAGCAATATTTTTGGTTTCACGAGCCTGTTTAAAGATTTTTTTCACCAAACTTATAACTCCCAAAAAACACTTAGCTATGGATTTTTGTGAGATTGCTTCCGTAATGATCAACATCGATAATTTTTTGTCTAAAATCAAGATGATAAGCTTTCATTGCTAGTAATGTATGATGTTTTCGATGCTTGGCAAACAAACGTGCTCTGAGTGGAGGGGGCGTCCCCTCCACTTCTGGTGATGGTGTGACTCCTGAGCGAGTTATAGTTCATTTATCCTATATCTTATATTTTATGTTTTACCGTTATGAATGAGCCAGCAATATGATACCTCATCTGCCTCACAAAGACTATATCTCTGAACTCCCAACTAAATTATAATCCTACCACTTTTTATAGTTGGCGTCGGCAGGCTTGGTTTGTGTAAAGCCAGCTTTTAACCTGTAGACTAAAGGGGTTTATAAAAATGAATTCAGCATCCTGACAACCAAGAACCTACCATAACTACGTCGTCACCCAAAATCGATAGCGACTTTCCTGCTCAGGAGTTACTCATCAATTAGTTAATTAATACTTTTAAAATGTAAAAGCCAAAAGGAAAAATTTTAATAGGTAATTCATCTAGCTAATAAAAGCTATAATATACAAGATATGTTCATGATTGCAGCGAGGATAACTGTAGTAGAAGGAAGCCGAAATAGTATGTTGAGAAAAATGAATTTACAAACCAGACTGATCAGTGCTTTTTTGATGATGGGACTTTTAGTATTTTTAGTGGCCTGGGTAGGATGGAACTCAACATCTAATCTCAGTCAACACATAGATACTATAGGTAAAAATAATTTACCGAGTATTGAAGCATTATGGAAAATTAACGAGGGACAAACCCAAATTGAGTCATCCGAGAGAGCGCTAATTAATCCGGCGCTCAGTCAAGCAGAAAGGCAAGATGCCTTAAACAGAATGGACAAGGCTTGGCAGCAGATTCAAGATGGGTTTAAAGCATACGAAGCCACTCCACGTACCGCAGAG
Organism: Microcoleus sp. Pol11C2; assembly: GCF_036701505.1. Taxonomy (NCBI): domain Bacteria; kingdom Bacillati; phylum Cyanobacteriota; class Cyanophyceae; order Oscillatoriales; family Microcoleaceae; genus Microcoleus; species Microcoleus sp. Pol11C2. The sequence continues at coordinate 118,092 of NZ_JAUBQX010000010.1, read as the reverse complement.
GAAAATGCACTATATCAACAAATGCTTAAGTATTGGGAGAAGTGGAAGCAGGAAGATCAAGAACTCCTGCGAATTAATCAAGAATTTGAGAAACTGGGAATTTTGGATCCTTTGGGCTTGCAGCTAAACCTAATTAATCAAGGTAAAAGTAATTCGCCAGAAATGGCAAGAGCCAAAAAAGCTAGTAACCTTTTGAATAAACTCAGTCAGCAATCTAAGCTAATTCGCCTTGAATATATAAAAGCCGAAAAAGCAAATTTAGCCGTAGCTACATCCAACAGAAAGCAAGCCGACGACGCTTATAAAATCGCAGAAAATGATATTATGAAGACTCAAGTAGCTGTATTTTTAGGGATGACAGTTGGGCCGCTAATAGCGATTATTTTAGGTATAGCTTTAAGCATAGCGATCGCCAAACCTTTAGATAAAGCGCTGAAAGGTATTATTAATATGATTGTCAGTTCTTCCACCGAGATCGCTGCTACAATTGAGCAACAAGAACGTATTGCTGTACAACAAGCTGCTTCTGTTAATCAAACAACTACCACAATGGATGAATTGGGCGCATCATCGAGGCAATCAGCTATGCAAGCCGAATCAGCCCTTGAAAATGCCAGTAATGTCTTAAATATGGCAGCAGAAGGCAGTAAAGTAGTAAATAAAACCCAGCAGGGAATGTTGAGTTTGACGGAAAAAGTCGGCGCTATCGCCGAGCAAGTTTTAAATTTGAGCCAGCAAACCAATCAGATTGCTAATATTACCAATTTAGTCAGCGATTTGGCTAATCAAACTAATATGCTGGCAATTAACGCTACAGTGGAAGCCGTACGCACCGGAGAACAAGGAAAGGGGTTTGGGGTGGTGGCGACGGAAATTCGCAGACTGGCAGATCAAAGCAAAAAATCTTCGGATCAGATTAATGATTTGATAAACGGTATTAAGAATTCCATTAATAAAACAGTGATGGTAACAGATGAGGGCAAGAAAACTTTAGATAATAGCCTGAAATTGACTGAAGGTACGGCGGATAATTTTAACAATGTTGCTAATGCTATTAACAGTGTTGTTGTGAGCAGTCAGCAAATTTATCTGAATACCAAACAGCAGGCGATCGCTATTGAGCAAGTGGTAGATGCGATGAATGTTCTGAATAAAGGAGCAACGGAAACAGCCAGCGGTATTACCCAAAGTCGAATTGGCACTCAAACACTTAACAAAGCTGCTTTAAATCTCACATCCTTAGTTTAATAGAGAAAAGTAATATCCTAAACTAGGGATTAAGGAGATGGAGAGAAAATTTGTCCCCTTTCTCATTTCCAATTTGCCATTCCAAGTTTTGCCCAAGCATTGAAGGTGACATCTCCCCGTTTGGGCAAGGGATGGGGAGATGTGAAGTAGGTTTCCTCAAAGGGCTGTCTAGAGGTGTATAGCCATTCTCAAGTGAGTGAGGTACAGATTTAGATTTTAAATTAAAGAATGGAAGAACTGGGAAATTGGTAATTAACTGCCAAGTACCTCACGAAAGTTGAGAACCGCTATATCAACGATCGTGGCGGAAAGCAACCTAATATATTATACCTTGTTAGTTGCTTTTTTTCCGAAGATGCTTGGTGATTCGTCGCCCACCCATCACTGATCTGATTAAAATCAAATATTGTTCACGGGTGGGATTCCTCACCGCCCCAAAAGTCATCTCCTCACTCACGTGAAGAATGAGTGAGAAGATGACTTTTGATCAAGCTAACTATTCCAGCCAGTACCAAGGGTTAGTCAGTGGGGCAAACCGTTGGAGTCAGATTCGATCGCCCAGTTGTATGCTAGAGAGCACTTGACAGTTAAATTAACAGGTTATTATGTATAGCACAACAAGTTCAGTTCGATCGACATGACTATCTACATTGGAAATCTGTCTTACCGCGCCACCGAAGAAGACCTGAAAGCAGTATTTGCAGAATACGGCACAGTCAAGCGAGTTGTCTTGCCTACCGACAGGGAAACCGGTCGGATGCGCGGTTTTGGATTTGTTGAGATGATGGAGGATGCCCAAGAAGACGCTGCAATTGCCGAATTAGACGGTGCAGAGTGGATGGGGCGCCCCTTGCGAGTGAACAAAGCTAAACCGAAAGAAGAGGCAAATCGAGGCGCAGGTTTCAAGAGAAACGACGGATATTAGTCCGCGATGCGGCGGTTGACATCCTGTCGGAACCCACCTGATGCACCAGTGCGCCACTAGCGCCTAATTGCTAGCAGCAGTTGATTTTGGGGATGCAATGTCAAATCCGCTGCACAAAAACATCGATTCTTTGTGGGCTGCACTTGATCCATAACTTTTTGAGAAAGACAGAATTTATGCACGCTATTCTAGAAACCCGATTTCTTCTGCGATACCTCGCTGCTAAAAGCAAAATTTATCAGGAGAAACCGGGTTGATGAGCGTTAGTCTTAGAAAGAGTAAACTCGCCCTTTTTCATCAATATAAACTGACCGGTCTTGCCTAGTGCGGGGGTCTGATCTGGTGATGCGAACCGTCACAATGTTTGTCTGCGAGTCAACGTTATAGTCGTATTTCAAAGTTGTGCTTCCTCCTGTGGCATTAATCGGAATATTGGCAATGTCGCCGGTGCGATTGCTGATACGAACAATAATGTTTTTGCTGGCTCCGACGGGCAAGGATGACAAGCTGGCACCTGATTGACCGTATTCTAGGTTTAATCCCGTTTCATTTAACAGTCTGAGGGTAATATTGCGAGTATTGTCAACCTGCGCTTGAGGTTGCCAGAATCCTGGTTTTTTGCCACCGTCAGTTGCAGGTTGAGATAATGCTGGGTGAGGATGCAGAAAGGCTAGGGCGGCAAGTATTGCTGCGGTTGCAATAATTTTTGATTTCACGGTTTGTACCTCCGGGTCAAGAGTTGGTGATATTTCTATCCTAGCTTTAAAATCGGATGTTAGTGGAAGGAAGAAGGAAGAAGCAAGAAGGAAGAAGCAAGAAGGAAGAAGGAAGAGGGAAGAAGGAAGAAGCAGTAAAAGGAATAAAAGCAAGGATTTGAGAAATTAAGAATTTCCTAACCGTCAGGGCGGTTGCTATATCTACTCAGAAACGGGGCTTCTGTAGTTGTTAATATTCCTGGACGCACGGGTTGTCTAGAAATCCGATTTCTGAGCGGGTGGCTGCTTGCCAAAGCTATGATTTAGAGTAGAAACCGGATTTCTGGGGTCAAGTGAGTCTGGAAGTGATTAATTGTTAATTATCGATCGAGCGGCTTCTAGCAGCAGGCGCTGTTCGGCGCGGACGATCGCCCTGGAAGTTTGTTCTGCTGCATCGACATTGACCGAAATAGACGAAATTCCCCACCGCACGAAGGATTCAACTGTTTCGGGATACAATGCGGGAGCGTCGCCGCAGATGGAGCAAGGAATGCCGGCGGCCCGGGCCTGTTTGATTAATTGTTCGATCGCCCTCATCACTGCTCGATCGCGCCCGTTGAAAGCACCTGCTACCTGGTCGGAGTTGCGGTGAACTCCTAATAGCAATTGGGTTAAATCGTTAGTGCCGATAGAAATTCCTTGAACTCCGGCTTTTACGTAATCGGGCAATAAAAATAACACCGAAGGAACTTCCGCCATAATCCACATTTGAAACTCGGTTGAGCGGTTTTTCCAAACAGTTTCTAAGCGCTGGCGGCAGTATATAAACTCGTCAACCGAGCGCACGAAAGGCAAAATTAAATTAACATTGGTATGGCCTGACTCGCAGACTTTTTGAAGTACGCAGAGTTCCCAATCAAATAATTCCGGTTCAAAGGTATAACTGAAACTGCCGTGGGCGCCTGACTCCCGTAAATCGAGAGAGCGATAAAATATTGGCCGGGGCGAAACGGCAGCAGCAAATAAGCTGAGGCAATCCGCCATGCGATCGACAAATTCCGATTGGCGGCCGTCTTGCAGCCAAACTTTGGGGTTTTGACAGTCCAAAGCTTCTAATGCCATTAATTCCGATCGCAGCAATCCGATGCCGTCTATTGGCAGATTTTTGAGGCGGTCAATCGAACTTGTTTGGCTGACATTAACTAGCAGTTGAGTCGCCGTTGGTGGGCCCCAAACATATTGAGTAGACTCAGATTGTCGAGATTTAGGCGCGGAATTGGACGATCGATCGGAGGTAGAAGATTGGTGCTTGGCTATTGACATTTTTGCTGCTGTACTGTATAAATCTGCCTTTTTTGCTGTGTCCCGAAGTCGGCCCCTGTCTCCTGTCTCGATCGCATCGTGTTGGGTGAGGGCAAAAACTTCTCCGCTATCGCCGTCTACCAAAACCGAATCGCCCGAGGCGATCGCCCGAGTGGCCCCTGCCACTCCCACAACGGCGGGAATCCCCAATTCTCTAGCTAAAATGGCACCGTGGCAGGTCATGCCTCCTTGTTCCGCAATCACCCCAGCCGCAACCTTCAGCCAAGGCAGCCAATTCGGCTCGATTGTCCGGGCTACCAAAATGCCTCCGGCTAAGAATTCCGCGTTTTCTGGGTGGGAATTAGTCATAACTTGGGCAATTGCTTCGGCTTTTCCTGATGCTGCTCCCACACCTCTGAGTATCGCAGGAGTTCTGGCTGGGGCGATCGAGTTTGGGTGCTCTGGGGCGATCGAATTTTCCTCTAGTGGCGCGACTTTTTCCCCTTTCACAAGACGAACTTGAGTGAAATAAAACTGCGGTTCGCCAGTGTTTGCTGTCTGGTTTAGCGTCCACTCCAAAATTAAATCCGAGTCAAATTCTGCGATAGCTTTTTTACTCAATTCAATGATTTGTTGCAGTTGTGATTCCTCTAAAACGTACTCTCTTTGTGCTTCCTCTCCCAGCGCTAAAACTTGCACGCAACAGTCAGCAAAATCAGGAATTATAAATGGAGAATCGGGAATTGGGAAAGCAGCAAACTTGCCCAGCAGCAGTTTTTTTTTCGGTTCACCATCCCCGACTTTGAGATTGTAGGCTAATGTTTTGTAACCGATCCGCTGGAATTTAACCGCGGTTGTTTCTGGCTGCACTTGATAGTAATCGGGGATGGTTTCTCCCCTAGCGAGGGACAATCCCAAACCGCTGGTGGCTTGGATTTCCCACTGTGCACCCGCCTTTGCTTTCACCTCGCCTGCGGCGATCGCTTCTTGAAGTGGCTGCACCAAAACTGCGGGATTGATTTGCTGTACCCGCAGGCCGCACCGCTGCCAGTAAAATAGACATCGGGCTCTGAACATTTCCGCCCAAGCTCGTTTGAGTCCGTCCCCAATGGCTTCTGGTTCTGCCCGTACTGCCTGAGATTCCAGAATGCCGACTGTTTTCGGGTTCCAGGAAGTCAGGGAAGGGCGAAAAATTAAGGCTGTGGAGTTTAAGTTTGACTGTGAGTTGAGTTGAGAAACAGCAGACTCTAGGGTGGAGAGCATTGAATCTGGCAGTTTGCCTGCGAGGATTTGGTGGCGGATGCTGCGGGCGATCGATTGCAGTTGTCTGGGTTCATCGACATTCAAGTGCAGGGAAGAGTGTGGCCAGTCAGCAAACAGCGGTTCTAGGCACTCGATCGACTCTAAAAACTGCCAGAATGTTGTAGCTGGCACGACAAAACCCGGTACAACGGGATGATTTTTCTGGAGCAAACAGCTCAAGTAAAATGCTTTTTCTCCCACTGCATCTCGGTCTGAAGGTTGAATTTTGTCTAACCAGTAGAGGTTTTTCACGCTGCGAGCCTGTCGGTGGAAACTGATTGAAGTTGAAAGTTTTTCCCATTAATCACTTACGACAATTTTAGGATGAACAAGCGACAATGGACGGGATTAGTCAAATCTTTTCTCAATCTATTTCTTAAGTCTAACTGTCCTCTTTGTCAGCGGCCGGCCGCCGGAGAGTTTTGTCCGTACTGTCACAAGCAACTTCAGCGATGTCAGTTAAGCGATCCCGGTCGATTTTGGCATTCAGAGCAGCGTGTTTTTGTGTGGGGTGAGTATGGCGGGGCTCTCAAACGGGCGATCGCAGCTTTGAAATATGACGGCAATCCGCAATTAGCCCAACCTCTAGGCGGCTGGCTAGCAGAAGCTTGGCTGAGTTTTCCGGAATTAGCTATAGACAATCTAACAGTTGTACCGATTCCCATGCACAAAGAAAAGGTCAAGGAGCGCGGTTTTAACCAAGCAGAACTTTTGGCTGAAAGTTTTTGCGAGCTGACTGGTTTGCCTTTGCAGCGGCACGGTTTGGAGCGGGTGAAAAATACTCAGGCTTTATTCGCTCTGACGCCACAGCAGCGCCAAGCGGAAATGAAAAATGCTTTAAGTTTGGGGAAAGATTTTCGTCGTCGCCTTCCGCGCGATCGAGTGCTGTTAGTTGATGATATTTACACTAGCGGTACTACGGTTAAGTCGGCAATTAAAATATTGGAACACTCGGGAATTTCGGTTTATGGAACTGTGGCACTGGCAACTCCGAATAAGAGCGATCGTTAAGTTGTGACTGGCTTTAATTTTAAACAGGTTTGTAGTGAAGAAATGATATTTATCAGGATTTGCTAATAAGATTTTTTTGGGAAAACGAACCGCGAACACGCGAAGTCCGCGAAGGAAGAGAAAGAAGAGAGAGAGTTTAGGCGAAAAGGGGGAATTGGTTGCTGATGTTCCACCGGCTGCCGTCGTGAAGCAGTAAAGTTAACGCGGAAGCGGTAAACTCAAAGTGGAGCGATCGCCCGGAGAATTCCAACCAAGCCGTTTGAAAATTCTCCTTAGTTAAATCGCGAAACGCTACTGTCATGTGCGGTACAAATGGGCGACTTTGAGAAACTCGATCGACTATTCCCAAATTTGCCTCCATATAACTCATCAAATCTTTGTGAATCTCCAGCAATTCGGGCGATTTGACAACATCAGCGTAAATGACGCGGGGCGCGAAAGCAGCAAAACCCGATAGAGTAACCGGAATGGGCAGCCGATTTGCAGAAAACTCCTTCAAACTTTCCTCTAATTTGGGAACATCCTCCGCTAACGAGTGAAAAGGAGGTTGCAGCGTGATGTGCGGCGGCGACTTCAAAGCACCGCGGCTGTTGTAGTGTTCCGCAAAATACTGTTGAATCTCAGTAATCTGCTGTTCAATATCGGGAGGCGGCACTATGGCAATAAAAAATCGCTGTTTTGACTGGTTCATCGGATAACATCGCAGTTAAGAAAGGATGGTGCAAAATGGAATAGAGAGCATTTGCCCTCGATCCCATTGGTGATCACCCATTCCCAATCTAAAATATAAAATCTAAAATCCCAAATAAAAATGCCTTGGTTTGTCAAAATTGAGCAAGGAATTGTCGAAAAGCCTGTCTTTGACCAATACGTGCCAGCTCACAGAGCTTATGTCCGAGAGTTAATTTCTAAAGGACACCGAGCGAAAACTGGCTACTGGGGGAGGCGGGGCGGCGGTATGTTGCTGTTTGAGGCGGGTTCGATGGATGAGGCGAAGGCGATCGTCGCTGAAGACCCGCTGGTGAAGAACGGTTGCGTTATTTATGAAATTTATCACTGGTGTGTGGTTGAAGAATAAATAACTGTGTTATACTCATATATGAACTGGACCCACGCGATTCCAACGCCCAAATCTTGTCAGGACCGGAAGGTAGCAGCAACACGGGATGCTTGTAATAGGCGTGGTCTCCGGTTCACCCAGTTTTATGAGGTGTAGCTCCTATGCCTGGTTTCGGAGATATTTTACAAAAAGCAGTTTACCTTGGTGTCGGGCTAGCTTCTTACGCTGGTGAAAAAGCTGGCAGCAAGTTAACTGAATTACGCACTGAAGCCCAAAAGCTGGCAGACGAATTGGTGAAGCGTGGCGAGATGTCAACGGAAGAAGCTCGTCGCTTTGTTGATGACATGGTGCAACAGGCTCAGCAGCAGCCCCCCGTAGCATCGGCTGGGAACGAAAAACCGGCTGAACCTCGGCGGATTGAAATTATTTCTGAGGAAGAAGATGTCTCGGCAAAAGATGCTAAAGAGACAGGCGGCGTAGACAAGCTCCGCGAACAGGTGCAGAATTTACAAGAAGAATTGCGGCGGCTGAAGCGGGATTAAGCAGGAAAAAGCTCGCTCCGCAAAGCATGAAGGGAACTCAGGATAATACTCTTGAGTTCCCTTTTTGAATATCTCCCCTGTCAGATGTGGACGGATATCAGGCAATAGGTAATAGAATTGAAAGTAGGTGCGATCACTTCACTTGAGGCTGGCTGCACTTGTCTGTAAAATATTTTGTAATAGCCAACTGTCAAATTCATGGAAGATTGGTCTAAAGATTTTTTTGGAGCAATGGAAAATGCTGTTACTGAAGTAGAGCATTTTTTCAGCGAAATGGGCGAAGAGTTTGTCGAAATGCTGGACGTTTTGGCAAAAATGTCGGAAGAGTTTACTGAACAAGTACAAAATAATCTGATTAACGACATTGACGGTTATTTCAATGAATTTGACGGTTTATTGAATGAATTTATCGAACCGATAATTGAAATTTGCCGCGACTTCGACCCGCAATTTGATGAGATAGATTTGTCAATGGTGACTTATGTAGACCCTTCGCCGACGCAGCAGCCGGCTTGTCGCGGTTGTCGCAACTATCACGGTCAAGTTTACGGGGGAAATTTGTTGGTTTGTGCGATGCACCCTACTGGTGTGGAATCGGAGAGTTGTGCTGATTGGGAAACTGACAGCGATGCAGATTTTTGATGGCCCAGTTGAGTTGTTGAGGGGTTAATAGCTTATGGTAACGTCAATTCAGTCTCCGTCAAAGATTTCTCTGGAAGAGTTTATGCTATTGCCAGAGACTAAGCCGGCTAGCGAGTATGTTGACGGTCAAATTTATCAAAAAGCTATGCCCCAAGGAAAACACAGCACGTTACAATTCGAGTTTCCATCTGTTATTAATAGAGTTGGCAAGCCGCAGAAATTAGCTTATGCTTTTCCTGAATTGCGCTGCACTTTTGGGGGACGTTCTCTTGTTCCAGATATTGCCGTGTTTGAGTGGTCGCGCATTCCTATCAATGCTAATGGAGAAATAGAAAATAGGTTTGAAATTGTGCCGGATTGGACAATTGAGATTTTATCGCCGGATCAAAATCCAACTCGGGTCATTAATAATATTTTGTTTTGCTTAAATCACAATGCTAAACTGGGTTGGTTGATTGACCCGGAAGAAAAATTAGTTCTGGTTTTTAAACCGCAGCAGCAACCAGAGGCGAAGGAGAATCAGGATATTTTACCTGTGCTCGATGTGCTGTCGGGTTTGCAAATGTCGGCGGCGGATTTGTTTGGGTTGTTAAGTTTCGATCGCCCGTGAGTTACAGTTGAGTATAGGGAATATTGCATCTAACGGCATTTAAAGGTGAATCGCTCAACGGCTAATAATTCGCAATTTGGATTTCCGAAAATGCCGCCATCGCTGCAATTACGACAGTATCAGCGACTGGCGGTTGCTAATTGGTTTGCGAATCAGGGACGCGGTACGCTGAAGATGGCGACGGGTAGCGGCAAGACGATTACTGCGCTGGCGATCGCCACTGAATTATACAATAAAATTAACCTGCAAGTCCTGCTCGTAATTTGCCCTTACTGCCACCTGGTGAATCAGTGGGCGCGGGAATCCGAGAAATTTGGTTTAAAACCTATTTTGGCTTTTGATAGCGCCCGCAGTTGGCAGAATAAGCTGGCTGGGGGTTTGTATGAAGTGCGATCGGGCGATCGAGCATTTCTCACAATCATCACTACCAATGCTACCTTAATGGGTGATAGTTTGCGATCGCAACTGCGCTATTTCCCAGAAAAAACCCTGATTATTGGAGACGAAGTTCACAACTTAGGCGCGCCCCGTTTAGGAGAAAGTTTGCCGCGCAATATTGGACTGCGACTCGCCCTTTCCGCTACCCCAGAAAGGCATTTCGACGAACAGGGAACCGAAGCTATTTTAGATTATTTCGGCCCGGTTTTGCAGCCGGAACTCACCTTAGCCGACGCCATCCGCCAAAAAGCATTAGTACATTATTTATACTATCCAATTTTAGTAGAATTGACAGAAGCCGAAACCCGCAAGTATTCCCGCTTAACTCAAAAGATTGGCTGGGCGCTTTGGGGCGATGAAAAAGTAGAAGAAAACGATGCTTTAACGACTTTATTAATGCAGCGAGCTCGGTTAATTGGGGCAGCGGCTAATAAATTAACAGCGTTGCGAGAATTAATGATTCACCGTCTCGATACAGCCCATACTTTATTTTACTGCGGCGAGGGTGTGATCGAAGGAAATACGCGCCGAAATAACAACCGCCAACTAACAGAAACTGCGAAGTTATTGGGTTCAGAATTAGGCTACCGAGTTAACACTTATACTGCGGCAACTCCTTTAGCAGAAAGAGAACGATTGCGCCAGCAATTTGAGAGTGGAGAATTGCAAGGTTTAGTCGCGATTCGCTGTTTGGATGAAGGCGTTGATATTCCAGCAATTCGCAATGCTGTAATTTTAGCAAGCAGCAGCAATCCGCGCCAGTTTATTCAGCGCCGGGGACGCATTTTGCGGCCGCATCCGGGGAAGGAAAGGGCAACTTTATTTGACATGATAGTTTTGCCTCCTGATTTGGGCAGAGAAACCTTAGAAGTCGAGCGCAATTTGCTGCGAAAAGAGTTGAAGCGGTTCTTGGAATTTGCCGATTTAGCCGACAATGCTGGGGAAGCTAGAGTTAAATTGCTGCAACTTCAGAAGCGTTACGGGCTATTAGACATTTGACATTTATTAAGGTTCGGTTTATGTTTTAGAAGAGAGAATTATTTGATCGTAGTTTGAGTTGCTAGTTTAGTTCGCGATCGCACGCAGAGTTCAGAAACCAGGTTTCTTTGTAGATTTCTTGTGACTGTTGACAAAACTCGTAGAAACCGGGTTTCTCGCCCATGAGCCTAGACCCTGTATATTTTAATATTTGCAAAAAAAATATGACTGAAAATCTGAATGAAAATCTGATTATGGCATTTAGATATGAAGATAGTGCGATCGCAGCCCTACCGACAAGCATTTTAGCAGAAAAGCGTTCTTCTTATCAAACTCATCAGGAATTCAGCGACGTACAGCAACCTATTACTAGCGCGCCACCGGAAGTGCGACAAATTATTGAGCGGGTATTGGAAATTGAAAAAGATAAGTTGTACATGAGAGCTCCCCGCCACATTAACGATGACATTTTAAAAATTATTAAGGAAGCAATTGTATGAAGTTAATCTCAATTACTCTGTGCAACTTTCGTCAATTTTACGGCAAAAGCCCAGAAATTAAACTAGCTTGGGGTCTGCAAAATATTACAGTAATTCACGGTAATAACGGCGCTGGAAAAACGGCTTTAATGAATGCCTTTACGTGGGTACTTTACGGACAATTTAGCGCGGCTTTTGCGGCGGAAGAACAATTAGTAAACAAGCGCGCTCTGGCTGAGGCGGAAATGGGAAAAGCCGTAGGTTGTTGGGCGGAAATTGTGTTTGAACACGACAGCACGCGCTACCAAGCAAAACGCATCTGTCGTGCTTATAAAAGTGAAAATACTGTAGAACATGGCAAGGCTGAATTGTTTCTGAGTGTAGCAAAAGATAACGGTCTATGGCTGAAGCCGGATCAGCATCCCGATGATATTATCGGGCGGATTTTGCCGGAAAGTTTACATAAATATTTCTTTTTTGACGGGGAGCGAATCGAGCAAATTGTCCGCTATGACAAGAAGGCAGAAATTGCGGAAGCTACTAAGGAGTTGCTGGGGGTGGAAGTCTTGAATCGATCGATACGCCATTTACTAGAAGCAAAAAAATCTATAGAGACAGATTTAAATATAATTGGTAATGCTGAAACGAAGAAACTTTTAAAAGATAAGCAAAAAATTGAGCAAGAATCTGAGCAACTTTCGAGCAGACAAGTAGAAATCGAGCGGGAATTGGCAAACCAAGGGGAGTTAAAAAAAGCAGTTAATGGTAACTTGTTGGAACTTAGCGGTGCTGCGGATTTACAAAAGTTGCGAGACGAATTGGAAATGCAAAAAAGTTTATTGAAGCAACAAATTGTCCAGGCTACAGATGCTCTAAAACGAGCAATTTCTGTGCGCGGTTACACGGTATTTTTGTCCGATGCGGCGGCTGAATTTGAAGTGATTCTCGGGGGTTTACGAGAAAAAGGCGAGTTGCTTTCGGGGATTCAGCGACCGTTTTTGGAAGAGTTATTAGCGCAGCAGCGGTGTATCTGCGGTGCGGAATTAGTGGAGGGTTCTGACTCTCGCCAACAGGTTAGCGGTTGGATGGATAAGGCGGGTGTTGGCGATGTGGAAGAAACAACTATTCGGATTAGCGATCGGGTAAATGAAATTGATAAACAAGTCGCTGATTTTTGGGAGGAAATTGACCGACAGCAAGGCAATATCAGCCGCGACAGAACCGAACTTTCTCGGGTGGAAACGCAGTTAGACGATATTCACAACAAGCTGCGAAATTTTCCTGACGGCGATGTCAGCCGCTTGCAAAAGCGCTTGGATGAAATTGAGGCAAAAATTGGCGATTTGCACCGGGAAACAGGCTCTAACCAGCAGCAGATTGAGAGTTTGAAGGCGTCGATCGCGAATCTGGACAAGCAAATCGATAAGCAGCAACTGAATGAGCAAAGGCAAGTATTAGCCCAGCGCCGGATTGCTGCGACTCAGGATGCGATTGATCGCCTAACAGAAGTGCGATCGCGCTTAGAAAAACAGTTTTGTTCTCAGTTAGAAAAGCGGGTGCAAGATATTTTTAGTCAAATTTCTTTTACTCCTTACATCCCCAAGTTGAGCGATAAATACGAACTGACGCTAGTAGAAAATACGTCGGGAAAAGAATCTTTGGTTGCCGCTTCTACAGGAGAAAATCAAATTCTCAGTTTGTCGTTTATCGGCGGAATTATTGATGGTGTGCGTGAGTGGAGTCAAAAGAATACTTTGATGGGCCCGGATAGCAGTACGTTTCCAATTGTGATGGATTCTCCCTTTGGGAGTTTGGACGAGATTTATCGCAAGCAAATCGCGAATAAGCTGCCGAAGTTGGCGAATCAATTGGTAGTTTTGGTAACTAAAACTCAGTGGCGCGGAGAAGTTGCTCAAGAGATGGAAAGTTGCACCGGCAGAGAATACGTGCTGGTGTACAATTCTCCGAAAGCTGATTGTGAAGAAGATTCGATCGAACTTGGCGGGACGCGCTATCCTTTAGTTAGGCGCAGTCCCAATGAATTTGAATATACGGAAATTGTAGAGGTGGATTATGGCTTCTAATTCGGCAATTACGCAGGTTTTGGAAACGGATATTTGGGTGAAGGCGACGTGGGAAGAGTTTCTGAATTTTGCTGAGGATTCTGCATGGGAAAAGGGCAAGTTTTATTATTATCAAAAACATATGAGGGTAGAAATGTCACCAGTATGGCCATTGCACGGGCGTCAAAATTCAATTATGGCTTGTGTAGTTATTCTGTTTGCAACATTGAGAAATATCCGAGTAGTTCAGTTTACTAACACCAGTTTTCGCAAAGCAGGTATCGGCGAGTTTCAGCCGGATTTAGCTTACTACATTGGTTCCGATTTAAGAGTGCCTCCTGATGATAGCAATTCGGCTGTTGATTTAAATCAATACGATCCGCCTAATTTGATAGTGGAAATTGGGGCGTCTTCTTTTAATGATGATTTAGGCGGCAAGCTGTTGCTTTACGAAGACGCAGGAATTAGCGAATATTGGGTTGAACGTGCAAACACGCGGGAGGTTTTTGCGTTTGCGATTAATGGCGGAGGTAGCGGGAGAATTCAAGAGTCGCGGGTTTTGCCTGGGCTGGAAATCCTGTTAGTAGAGGAAGCTTTGAACCGGAGTCAAACCCACGATGATGGGGAAATTAATCGCTGGTTGATTCAAACTTTTAGTCAAAGTTGAAGGGAGTTGGACGTGGAAAAGGAGTATCATAAGTTGGTGCGCGATCGCATTCCTGAAATTATTCGCCAAAGCGGGAATGAATGCGAGTTTGTAATTTTGTCGGAGGCAGAATACCGTCAAGCTTTGCTGCAGAAATTGATTGAGGAAGCGGGGGAAGCGGCGGAGGCTGATGAGGAATATTTGGTGGCGGAATTGGCGGATTTGTATGAGGTAATAGATGCGGTGATGGCGAGTTTTGGCATTTCGGGCGATCGACTTTTGGCGGAACAAATGAAGCGGCGGGAAGCAAGAGGAGGTTTTGCACAAAAAATTATGTTATTGCGGACATTCTGAAAATTATCTGCGTTTATCTGTGTTTATCTGCCTCTAATCTGCGGTTACTCTCTCAATCAAATTACTCAGTTAAAAATTACATATTAATCCCAATGGCTGCTAACAAAATTAGAATTGCTAAAGATAAAGCCGAGTTAGTCAAATCATTAACTTTATCGGATAACAACTCCGCGCCATTTCAGACTTACGCCGATGTCATCGCGTTTGCCGCAGCGTTGGGAAATCAGCGGAAAAAACGATCGCCCTTGGGAGAAATTTCTAAACGAGAACCGGGGGCAATAGATGTTGATATCTTTGTATCCAGGGGTTACGATATGGCGATTAAATTAATTGCGATCGCCGAAACCAAAAATCCTCAAATTCTCTCCCATCTCGACGAAAAATTGGAAGCACAACGCTTGCAAATTTTTGAAGAATATGCTAATGGTGGACTGGAAATTTTGCGCGAAGAGTTGCGGGGCGCGGCGGATTATACCGATCGCCTTTTGTTGGTTTTGATTTCTGAAAGAGACAACCAACATCGGTCAAATGAAGAATTCGATTTAAGCAAGTTTTTATTTTAATAGGTTCCCAATGATGCACATCCCAAAAGATATAATCAAGAGATGCTTAAAGCAAGCTGAAAAATTTATTGCTTACAGTTACTCAGCATTTATTATCTGCTATTTGCTTCTCAAACTAATCTTTTGGGATCAAATAGGAATTATTGCCTTAGTTAGCACTTTTAGCCCCTTAATTTTCTTACCTACTTTCCTGCTTATCATCATCGCATTGTTAATTATCAAAAAAAGATGGTTCACTGTTATTTCTGCGATAGCCTGCATTCTTCTAATAAGTTGGCTGCACGTCAAATATTTTTCTCCCGCACCCATCAACATCACAGATTCGCAGCCCAGCATCAAAATTTTTTCCCATAACCTGAGTTGGCATAAAACTCAGTCACCTACTTTATTTAAACTGATTCAGAAGCAAAAACCCGATATTATATTTTTACAAGAAATCGTTAGGAAACATACCGAAAGAGCTTTCACCTGGTTAAAAGCAGACTACCCCTATCAAATTGGCACTCCCCCTGTAGGAATTCTCAGTAAATATCCGATTGTATCGAGCGAAATACTGCACTT
The DNA here is from genome assembly GCF_036701505.1 of Microcoleus sp. Pol11C2. NCBI lineage: Bacteria > Bacillati > Cyanobacteriota > Cyanophyceae > Oscillatoriales > Microcoleaceae > Microcoleus > Microcoleus sp. Pol11C2. The sequence continues at coordinate 102,673 of NZ_JAUBQX010000010.1, read as the reverse complement.
AGCCGGTCATCCAGAAACGCAGCAGCGGGCTATTATTAAATTTAAGGAACAAGAAGTAGTGATTTATAATATGCAAGCTACTGGCCCGTGGTTGAAACTATCTAAAAAATGGGGTTTTCTCAAAATTCCAGTTTACAAATATGACAAACGTTCGCCTGAAATTCAAGACTTAGTGCAGCGAGTTGAGCGAGAAACTCTGCCAGTAATTGTCGCGGGCGATTTTAATATGACAGACGAAACTCAAGACTATGACAGGGTGCAGAAAGTCATGCAAGATTCTTTCCGAAAATCGGGATGGGGATTTGGTTTTACCTGGCCTCACGGTTGGGAACTTAAATTCTTGGTAAAAAGGTCGAATTGGAGATTAAATTATCCGGTTTTCCGGATTGATTATATTTGGTATTCAAAGCATTGGGGTGCTAAATCTAGTTCGGTTGTGGAGGCAACCGAGTCGGATCATTTGCCTGTAGCAGCCGAACTTATTTTATTGACAGCAGCTAGATAGCGAGAATTAGTCTATACTAGAAAAATTAGCGGGGATTTGGGGGGTGCGGCGTTGAGCTTGAGAGATTTAGCGATTCAAGATGAGTACCGGAGCGATCGCTGCGATCTAATCCAAGAATTTTACATTCCTTGTTTGGAAAAGGCTACAGTCTACAAGCGAGCCGTTGGTTTTTTCTCCAGCACTTCAATGGCAGCCGCCGCAAAAGGACTCACAGCATTGATTCGAGTTGGCGGCAAGATGCAGCTCGTGGCTTCTCCACATTTGTCCCCAGAAGATGCGGAGGCGATCGTGCAAGGAATGCGACAAAAAGAAGAAGTTATTGTCAGTGCTGTTCTGCGAGAATTAGATAAAGAATTTGAGGGGATTGTTCGAGATCGCTGGGCTTGTTTGGCTTGGTTATTGAGTCAAAACATCCTCGAAATAAAACTAGCTGTTACTAAAAATATTCGCGGTCAGGGAATTTATCACGAAAAATTAGGGATATTTGCCGATGCCGAAAACAATATCGTTGCTTTCACGGGTTCGGCAAACGAAAGCTCAACTGCTTTAATTGACAATTTTGAATGCGTTGATGTCTTTTGTTCTTGGCATCCGGGAGTTAGAGAACGAGCCTTAAAAAAAGCCGAAAATTTTCTGAAGTTGTGGAAAAACGAGACGCCGAATGTGGAGGTAATGGAGTTTCCCGAAGCGGCGGCGCGATCGCTGTTGCGGCTATGTCCCGATCGACCTCCTGCACTGGAACCCGGATTGCCATACAAACCTAAATTTTCTGCCTCTGAAGATAAGACAAATTACCAAGTGAACTCCTCAAAAGGAAGTGATTTGTGGGGACATCAAACACAAGCCGTTCAAGCTTTATTGCAGCATCGCTGCGGCATTCTGGAAATGGCAACAGGAACCGGAAAAACGCGCACTGCTTTGAATATTTTGCAGGAATTAACTACAGCACAAGCCATTGAATCTGCCATAATTACTACAATTGGAACCGATTTACTCAACCAATGGGTTAAAGAGTTGTACAGCGTGGCTAGCAATTTAAACCCCCAGTTTCGCGTCCTTCAGCATTATGGCGAATATTGCCAAAAAGATGAGTACGATCTAGACCCCAAAAATAGCGTGTTGGTAGTGTCGCGAAACGCACTGCGCAACGTGCTGCGCTCGCTCAACAACCCCACCAGAAAACGGTTGCTCATAATTCACGATGAAGTTCACGGCTTGGGAAGTCCCGCCAATATTGAAGACTTAGACGGACTATCTCACGGGATTGCTTATCGACTCGGCCTCAGTGCAACTCCAGAGCGAGAATACGATCGCGAAGGAACAGAATTTATTGAAAAAAATGTCGGTGCTGTCATTTATCAGTTTGCTTTAGAGGATGCGATTCGTCGCGGAGTTTTATGTGAATTTGATTACTATCCAATTGAGTATGAATTATCGGAAGAAGACCGACAGCGCATCAAGAATGTCTACAGCCGAAAAGCAGCTCGCAAATCAGAAGGTAAACCCATGTCTAATGAGGAGTTTTGGACGGCTTTAGCAAGAGTTTACAAAACTTCTCGCTCCAAAGTGCCTTATTTTGAAAGGTTTCTCTTGGATCACCCAGAAATTTTAGACAGATGTATTGTGTTTGTAGAAGACCGCCAATACGGCGAATTAGTCTTATCTCTCATTCACCGTTACCGATACGATTATCATACCTATTATGCTGAAGATGACACTAAAAACTTGGTGGATTTCGCTCAAGGTAAAATTTCTTGTTTAGTAACCTGCCATCGCATTTCTCAAGGAATTGATATTCAGTCTCTCCGTTCAGTGGTTTTATTTTCCTCAGCGCGGTCTAAATTAGAAACAGTTCAGAGAATGGGGCGCTGTTTGCGGCGCGATCCAACTAACCCCAATAAACGAGCTGTAGTTGTTGATTTTGTTCGAGTTCAGGATGAAGATACAGAGGAGTTAAATACTGACCAATTGCGCAAACAGTGGCTAACCAGTTTATCTAAAATTAGAGCGGAGGCAGATTAACGATGGCAATAGACAAAAAAATTTATGAGGCAGTTTATGAAGCGGTTAACAACCACAATCAACCGCAAAAAGTAGCTGAAAGAATGATGCTATGGCTCGCACATTTATCAGATGGAAGTGCTACTTTGTCAAATCCAAATGACATTAAAGCTTCGCTGGAAACGATATTAGATGCCCTTAAAGTAGAGGGCGGTCAAGATGAAGAGGAGGAATTAGAATGAGCCGACAATTTACGCTTTTAGGATGGTCGGCTTCGGGTTTAAGATGTCCCGACCATGAGGTGAATCTTTGCCTTCCCGACAATCATCTTTTACCCTATCCAGTAACATTAGTGCAGATGCCTAACGGTACTGGTAAAACAACTACATTAACGATGCTGCGTGCTGCACTATCTGGCTCTGCAAATGAGTGGAACTCAGAAAAGATTCGCGAACTTCGACGCAGCGGTGACTCGGCAACATTTGGTCAGTTTGTGGTCAAAATAGCTGTGAATAACAACCCACTGACGTTTGAGCTGAAGCTAAATTTCGAGCGCGGTAAAGTTGAATACAGAACCAGCTACGGAACTGGAATTAGCGATGGCTTTTTTCCGCCTGCACCGCTGAGGAAATTTCTCAATTCAGAATTTGTTAACCTGTTTGTTTTTGACGGGGAACTAGCTAGTAATTTACTAGATTCTAAACAGACACGCGCTCGCAGTGCAATTGATTCTCTCTTCCAACTATCTTTGTTGGAGGAAGTGGCTAATGCGTTTCAGGAGAATTGGGAAAAACACGCGGAATCGGCTAAAGCAAAATCTAATCAGGGTTTAAATCGCCGCATAAATACACTAAAACGTTTGCAAGAAAAGCGAAAAAGAATTAAGCTCGAACAGGAAAAACTTCTGCGTCACAAATCGCAGCTTAACTTAGGAATACAGGAAGCAGAAACAGACTATGAAACAGCCTTCAGCAAGGATCGGAATATTGGAGAGCAATTACAAAAAATCAAAGTCGATTTAGAGAATAAAGAGAAAATTATTGTTTTAGCGGTGGAAAAGGCGATCGCGAAAATGCGAGACCCTGAAAGACTGCTTCCTAAGTTTGGAGAAGCTCTCAAGGACTTAAAAGCGAATTTAGATAGACTGAAATTACCAACTTCGACTTCAAAAGAATTTTTTGAGGAGTTAGCACAAGCTGAGGAATGCGTGTGCGGCCGCAAAATGAATCAGGTGACTCGCGAGGCCGTGCGCGATCGCGCTAAAAACTATCTAGCCGACGATGAAGTCGGGGTTTTAAATAGCATTAAATCAGATATTGCCATTCATTGCAGCGACGAACCCGAAGTTCCATATCAAGAACTTCAGAAACAGTTAGCAGACTTAGGATACCAAATTACTAAACGAGATAACCTCAAAACAGAAATGAGCGCGATCGAACAAACACGTTTTGCACAAGGCGACTCCGAACTAGAGGAGAAAAAGCAATATTTTGAAAAACTAAAAGAAGAACTTCGCAGTTGTACGGAACGTTTGAAAGAAATTGAGCGATCGCCCCACACCAAACCTAGCGAAGATACAGACTCCCTCAAGGAATTAGATAAACTCATTGAAAAAGCAAAAGATGAAGTCGCTGAAGCCACCAACACCTTAAAGCTCAAATCCCAAACAGAAATTGCTAGGCGCATTCTTGCCGAAGCGCACCAGCAAGCAAGAGAATACCTGCGAAAGTTTATTCTTGAAGAAACCAACCAGCGCATCGCGCAACTGCTATCGAGAGATCCAGTTTTTTTAGAAGACATTCAAGACTCACTGCAACTGCAGGGACAAGGCGGTGCGAGTGTCGGTCAAACCTTATCTGTTAGCTATGCTTTTCTAGCGACTCTTTTTAACCGCAGCGAGCACCAATTGCCTTTTATTGTTGATAGTCCGGCCGGTTCCCTCGATCTCAAAGTCCGTCCCGAAGTAGCGCGCCTCATTCCCTCTTTGTGCGATCAGTTTGTCGCCTTTACTATCTCCAGCGAACGGCAAAGTTTTGTTAATGTTTTGCATCAGGCGGCCAAGCAGCAAGTGCAGTATCTCACTATTTTTCGGAAAACCTCTAGAATGAAGGCGCTTTTGCAGAATGTACCGCCCGATCGCATCAAAGAAACTGTTGATGGAGTCATCGTGAACGGAAATGACTTTTTTGAACGATTCGATCTCGATGAGGAGTTGTAAACATGGACTTTCAATTGCGTAAACAGGCTCGCACGTGGTTTAAGGATATATCTGCTCATTATCCAACTTTGTTTGACTTTTACTATCTTTGTTTGATGGCCGGTTTCGCTTCGGGACGCAGGAATCCTGAAATTCCTTCTGAAGAAGTAGATTCTTTAGTAGAAAACTTTCCGGGTGACTTCCGCGATCGCGGGCGGCGGTTAGTCGGACTTTTAATTCATGCCGATCTAGCTTATTTAGGAATAGATTTAGATGAGCGAGATGCTGTTTACCGCCGAGTCGCAGAGTTAGTCGATCCTAACTCGCCTTCCGATTTGTCTAATGAAGGCATTAAGATAATGAATCAATATGCTCATGGCGGTTTTGATGTTCTGTGCGAAAATTTGAGGGATCGCCCCACATCAATTGAAACATTCGTTAGAAAATACGCTCGCTGCCTCAGCGAGTTACAAACCGCAGATGCAGGGCGATCGTGAAAAAACATCTGCGTTTATAGTGGCACAGGCGTCCCGCCTGTGATTCCAAAAGCGGTGAAAAAATCAACTTAGCACGGGTGGCAATCCCACCTCTTTCGGCTGCACAAATCGGCCGTTAAAACTAATAGCTTTATCCTCAAAAGTCCTCGCTTCCGCTACCGCTTGCCGCAAATGAGCTCGCTCCATATCGTCCTGAATTCCCCCCACCAAATATACAATTAACTTCGTCGCTAAATCCTTTCCAGAAACTAGCACTCGCTTTTTGTTCGGATCGTACAAAATCCCGTACCACGCAGACTCCGGATTGTCCATGTGGCTAAATCCTTCATCCACATCGAATCTGCGGAGTTTGTCGAAAATAGATTTCAGGGAAAGTTTCTTTCTAAATACTAGAATTCCCAAAGCATTAGCTAAAGCAATTTGACCGACTGGACGGAACAAAATATTTCCCTCGCCCCCTGGCTTTTCAAAACTAAATCGGCGCAATTCCGCCGTTTCTTCGCCGCTTTCAATTCTTTGATAGCTGGGTAAAGTTGCTAAATGATCGAACAGTTTTTTAAACTCTTCAATTCCCTCTTTTAGTTCTTCATCTTCGGGACGCATGGGAATTAAACCTTTTCGTTCCGGCTTCCAATGGGGGAATTTGTATTCTAAATACCGTTCGGACATATCTTGCAGCGCTTGCAATGTGGTTAATACAGTTGATTTGGCTGCCACTGTGGCGCTGTCCCAATTGACGCGGGGGTTTCTGTCATCTTGCTCTTTTAATAAGGGATGGGTGACAGCAATTTTTCGGGCCGCGATCGCAAATCCGTTATCCTCGTTCAATAATGCTAGCTGGCCCTGACTCAGCGTTACCGCCATTAGGTTAACGTGCACAAAGATCGATCGCACGCGCCGTTGTGCTTGCTGTCGCGTTTCCCCCGCTACCGCCGCCGGGATAAACTCAATTCCGATTTTTTCGTGAGCTAATTTATACACTGTTTCGGGGTCGATTTGATACTCTTCTGCTAAATCTTCCAGAGTAATTGCAGCGCCGACAGGTTTTTTATTTTTGTTGTATCTTTGCAGGAGTCCGGTTTTAATTAAACTCATTAAACCTTGAACTCCCATCAGCCGATGCTGGCCGTCTAAGGCAAAAATCGAGAGTTCTTTAGAAACATTCAAAAACCCTAAGTTCTCGTTTTTATCAAAGGATGTAAATTCAGTAGCGGATTTGGTTGCTACGCCATTTTTATCCCATTCCTCGGCGTGAGGATTATCTACCCACGGGGGACTGACGACTACTAAAACTGCGGGGAATTTGTGCGATTTTCGGGCTGCTAAATATTGAGTTAGGGCGGCTTGGCGCGACCAATCTAAGGGACGCTGGATAATTTCGTCAATCGTTTCGTCGTCGCGGACGATGTTGTTCGTTTGGAGGTCGAATTTTTGGCGGAAAAGCGGCATTTGCGAGGCGAAACGAACGCGAGAGTCTAACCATTCTAGGGTGACTGAACCGATGTATGCTTCAGTGTTTCCCATCTGGGTTTTTTGTACGAAAATGCGATCATCCTTTCCTAAATAATTATCTAATAAAAGTGCGATTTCCTGTCTGTCGCTATTTTCTTTTTCTAAAATCTTGCTAGCGAGGTCATCCGCTGGATTGGTAGTCATTGGGATTTTTTATATAATTAGGCTATTTTTTTTAAAATATCATGAGTAAAATTTTATGTCAACTCTTGTTTTTTAAAAATTTTTGTGAAATACTGGAGTTATCTGAGAACAGTCCCCGACGGCATACCATATTTGTTGCACGATGTCAATAATTTATTTATTTAAACCGCAGATGAACGCAGATAGACACAGATAAGAGTTATTCCTTTGCGTTTGTCGGCGTGTATTTGCGGTTTCACAAAAAAATATGTCTACTCCTTCCTTTGAATACATTTTGCCGGTCATCCGGGGAATTCAAGCGGGCCGCGAATATTACGTGTCGATGTGTCCGGTGCGTTTTTTGCCGAAATTGTTTCCCTTTGAATCTGAAGAATTGCCCCCGTCTATGCGGGCGAAACGCGCGCTTAACAAAGCTAGGATTCCCGAAATTGCTGATTATTTGGTCAAGAATCCTACAAATTATACTTGTGGGGCAATTGCTGCTTCGATTGATGCGGATATTACTTTTGAAGCAGTGGGAAATGAGGCAGAGGAACGGAAAATTGGTCGCTTGCGGGTGCCGATGGATGCTAAGTTTACTATTAATGACGGACAGCATCGCCGGGCGGCTTTTGAGATGGCTTTGAGGGAAAATCCGCAGTTGGGATATGAGACGGTGGCGCTGATTTTGTTTCTCGATATTGGGTTGGAAAAATCGCAGCAGATGTTTGCTGATTTGAATAATTTTCAAGTTCCTTTGGAGGCGTCGCTAAGTGTACTTTACAACCACCGGGACGATCGCGCTTTTGTGGTGAAGGCTGTTGTTAAGCAGGTTGAGGTTTTCCGGTGTTTGACTGAGATGGAGAAGGGGAGTTTGAACGGACGATCGCACAAGTTGTTTGCGCTGAGTGCGATCGATCGTGCGATCGTGGCTTTGCTGTCCAACATCCACAGCAACAAACACGCAAAACCCTCTCGTTACCGCGCCACAAAACAGGAAAAAGAGGAAGAACTTACTCAGCAAATACAACTGGCGGTTAGTTATTGGAATGCGGTTTGCAGTTTTATTCCTGATTGGCAATTAGTTCTGCACAAGCAAGTGGCGGCGGGGGAAATGCGCCGGGATTCCGTGCACTGTCACAGTGTTGTGCTTGAGAGTTTGGGGGAAGTTGGGGCGGCTTTGCTGTCGGTTTTTCCTGAGAGTTGGGAGGAACGTTTGAGCCTTTTGCAGCAGGTTGATTGGTCGATTTCTAATCCTGATTGGGAGGGTGGGATTTTGTTGAAAGGGGGGATTTCGCGATCGAGGGCGAGTGTTAGTTGGATGACTGATTATTTTAAAAAGCGGTTGGGTTTGGAAATCGCAGATGCAGCAAAGGCGGGACGCCCGTGCCCGAATGAATAAAAATTGTGAAAAATCGTGTAAAATTTAAGACTGGATTATATTTAATCATACCAGGAGGGAGCAGTGAGTACGGGGCAGGAATCAGAATATAAAAATTTAGCTTATTATCGCAATTGTTTTGCAAATCTTAATGTCAACACTTCACAGAAACGCGGTAATGCTCTAAATCAGCCAACACTGCTATTGTCTGTAACTGATTTAATTGCACAAGGTTTGCTCAAGGAGAACCGCATTACCATTTCCGATGAATTAATTAACACCTTCAACCAAAATTGGTCGGCGCTGACTTCTAATCCTTTAAAGGATGATTCTTTTCCTCTTCCGTTTTATCACTTGAAAAACAAAAAACCTAGATTTTGGTATCTTAAATTTAGCGAACAATATGAAGGAGGGCGCCCTCAAACAATCAATACGTTAAAACAAGCTATTGACAGCGCAAGAATAGACGATGAACTATTTAGTCTGTTGCAAGATAGTAATGCCCGGAAAGAATTAATAGATGTACTGCTCTCGGTCTGGTTTTCCTCTAACCAAAAACAGAGCGGAGATATTTTAAACATTAACCAGTCTCTTCAAGATTATACCTTGGATGAATTAGATAGTATTGAATCGGATCATCCAGATATCAAACCAAAGGTGTATTTAAAAAAATCTGTGGTTAGAGAGGCGGTTTTTCGTAAAAGTGTCGTGCATTTGTATGATTACCGATGTGCTTTCTGTCGATTAAAAGTCGTCACTCCCTCACTTAGTCAAAGTATTGTAGATGGCGCACATATCAAGCCCTTCTCTGAGTTTTATGATAATAGACCAGATAATGGGCTCTCACTCTGTAAAAATCATCATTGGGCATTCGACCGAGGATGGTTTGCTGTTGACGATCGTTATCAAATTATAGTTGATAGCGATTTACAAGAGGACTCACCATACCCTAGATTAATGAGAGAGTTTCACGGAGAACAGATTATTTTGCCAAGTTTAGAGCAATATTATCCGAGAATAGATGCGCTTCAGTGGCATCGCAAAAATGTGTTTACTTCAAAATCAAAAGGGAGATCGAGAAAATGAATGAATTACAACAGATGTCACTATTTCCGCCACGCAATATTGGCGATTTAATGGCAGACATAGAAATTTTGAAAAAGGAAATTCAAGAACTTTATTGTCAAGATGAACTCCCACTTGTAATCGGTTGGAGTGGCGGCAAAGATAGTTCGGCAGTCCTACAGCTTGTCTGGTATGCGATTGCAGAGTTGCCAATTGAGAAACGCCACAAAAAAATTCATGTTTTAACAAATGATACACTGGTAGAAAACCCTATAGTAGCTGCTGGAGTACATAATTCTCTAAAACGGATGAAAGTTGCAGCCCAAGAACAGGGAATGCCAATAGAAACTCATTTAACTTATCCAGCCGTTCAAGATACCTTTTGGGCGTGCTTAATAGGTAAAGGATACCCAGCACCTAGAAATCGATTTAGATGGTGTACGGAACGATTGAAAATACAACCAACCGGTTCTTTTATTCGTGAAATAATTAGAACTAGCGGCGAGGTAATTCTTGTTCTAGGTACTCGCAAGGCTGAAAGTGCTAAACGCGCCGCAAATATGGCTAAACATAGGGAGTGGCGGGTAAGCGAACGCCTTAATGCTAATCCCACTCGCCCTAACTCTTATATTTACCTTCCCATTGAAGACTGGCGAACAGATGAAGTGTGGCTTTACTTGATGCAGTGGGATAATCCGTGGGGAAATAACAATAAAGATTTGCTAACTATGTATCGAGGTGCAACAGCAGACAATGAATGTCCTTTAGTTGTCGATACTTCCACCCCTAGTTGTGGAAATTCTCGCTTTGGCTGCTGGGTTTGCACAATGGTAAGCCAAGATAAATCTATGGAGGCAATGATTCAAAACGATGAGGAAAAAGAATGGATGCAGCCTCTACTCGATATTCGCAACGAATTAGACATTCCAGACGATCACCCAAAAAGAGACTTCCGGCGCATCTACGGTAGAGTAGAACTGTTTGAACGCAACATGGGCGACGACACAACCTCCGTCGAACCCATCCCAGGGCCCTACACCAAATTCTGGCGAGAACACTGGCTGAGACGAGTCCTGGAAGCACAAACCCACGTCCGCAAAACCGCACCCCTAGAAATGCGCGATATCACCTTAATTACCCCAGAAGAACTTAGCGAAATCCGCCGAATTTGGCTGGAAGAAAAGCATGAATTTGACGACTCTTTGCCCCGGATTTACGAAGAAGTTACGGGCGAACCTTTTGAAGATTCCCGTCCCGCCGCTGAAAGAAAACTCCTCGGTAGCGATGAATGGACTGCGATCGAAGAGATTTGCAGCGAGGACAAAATGCACCTCGAATTGATGGCAAAACTCCTCGACACAGAACGCCAATATTACACAAAACCCCGCCGTACAGGCATTTACGCCGATTTGGACAAATGCTTTGAAACCAGTTCGCGATCGAAGGAAGAAGCCATTGGCAACGCCCACTACCAACGCAATTTAAAAAAAGCGGTGGAAGATATTAAAGCAAATCCGACGGAAAACATTCAGCAATTCAAAGATGCGATAGCCCAAACCAACAGTTCCGCAAAAAACGATACCGTTGATATTGCCAAACTTAAAGAAGAACTCGAAAGCAACAGCAATCAAAGCAGACAGCTATCTTGGGCAGACATCAAATTTTCTACTCCCGATGTAGGAGATAAAAATAGCAAAGATTAAATCTGTTAAATCACAATTTACCCTGCGTAAGGTGCGTCAGCTATCATTATTATCCACATAATGGATAGCCCAATCGCTGACGTACCTACCAAACAAATCAGCAACCACCGACAACATCTATAATGCAATTCCTCGAACTCGTCCTCAAAAACTTCGGCCCCTATGCAGGCACCCAAACCATCAATCTCCGCCCCGAAAAAGACGGAAATCCCTGCCCAGTCATTTTATTTGGCGGCATGAATGGCGGCGGCAAAACCACCCTCATGGACGCAATTCGCCTCGCCCTCTACGGTGGTCGCGCCCAATGTTCCACCAGAGGCAATTTAAGCTACAGCGACTTTCTCAATCAATGCGTCAACCGCCACACACCCCAATTAGAAGATACCCGCGTCGAACTAACATTTGAACAAGTCCAAGATGACAAATTAGCTCAATTTAAAATAGTTAGATACTGGAAAAAATTAGATATCAAAGACAACTTAAGCATTCTCATCTACAGCGAGATTGTCAGCGATTGGTGGTCGGACAAAGCAATTACTAACACCTGGGACGAATACATCGAAACCCTTTTGCCCGTCGGAATATCCAACCTATTTTTGTTTGACGGCGAACAAGTTAAAGAACTCGCCGAACTCGAAACACCGCCAGAGTTTGTCGTCGGGGCGATTAAATCTCTTTTAGGTTTAGAATTAGCAGAACGCCTCGCCGTCGATTTAGAAATATTAGCCGGCCGCAAGCGGAAAGAAATTGCTGGCAAAAAAGACTTGGCTGCTTTAGAAAAAATCGAACAAACTTTTCAGAAAATTTCTGATGAAATAGAGTTGGCTAAGCAAGAACAAGCCAGCTTTAAAAACGAATTAGATAAAGCTCAAAAAAATCAGCAACAAGCATCAGAAAAGTTTATTTATGAAGGCGGGAAAATTGCCGCCGATCGCAGTCAACTAGACAGACAGCTAAACGACTACAGAAATCAGGCAGAAAAAACCCGTCAATCCCTGATGGAATTAGCATCAAATACCCTACCACTAGCCCTAATTTCGCCCTTACTAAGTGAAGCAAAAACGCAAGCAGAAACAGAAGCCAGCCAGCAGCAAGCAAAGATTGCCCAAAATGTTATCAAACACAGAAGCGCTCGCCTCCTCAACTACATCGCGGAAATCTCGTTAAATCCCCAACAGCTAGATAAAATTCAAGACTTTATCCGCCAAGAAAATCAAGAACTCGAACAGCAAGCAGGAACAGACCTTCCGCCCTGGATGAACGCCGACAACAACAGCATCCAGGAACTAGAAAGCCTCCTTAGCTACCAAATCAAAGCCCAGCAAATTCTAGCCCGCGACCAAATAGAAGAAATCAAAAACATCGAATCAGAAATCGACTTCACAGACAGACAACTCGCAGCCGCAGCTTCCCCCGAAGCCTACGAAAAACTAGAAGAAGAAGTCAGAAAAGCCCAAAAAGCCGTCGCTATCGCATCCGCCGCCTGCGAATCAGCCAACCGCCGCGTCGATGAATTAGAGAGAGAATTAGCCAAAAACCAAAAAGAACTAGAAAACTACAGCAGCGAATACATCACCATCAGAAACAGCCAACACGTCATCGCTTCGATCGCCAAAGCCCAAGCCACCCTGAAACTCTTTAAAGAAAAACTCACTCTCAAAAAACTCAACAAACTCGAAATAGAAATTACCGACTGTTTCCGCTACCTGTTGCACAAAACCGACCTCGTACACAGAGTTGCGATCGACACTCAAACATTTAGCCTCTCCATTTACGATCCAGAAGGCAAACCAGTACCCAAACACCGACTTTCAGCCGGGGAAAAACAATTGCTGGCGATCGCCTTTTTGTGGGGATTAGCGAGAGTATCCGGGAGACAATTGCCAGTGGCGATCGACACTCCCTTGGGCCGCCTCGACTCCTCCCACAGAAACAACCTAGTGGAACGCTATTTCCCCTCGGCCAGCCACCAAGTCATCCTGCTTTCTACCGACACGGAAATTAGAAAAGTAGAATACGAAAAACTCCAAGAATTAGAGGCGATCGCCCACAGTTACCTCCTCAAATACGACTCCGCCAAACACCAAACCACCGTCGAAAAAGGTTATTTCTGGGAATAAAAATTAAGGCTAAAAAATAGCCGCAACCCCTTGACTTTGCCCTGGGGTTGCGGTAGTATATATAGCATAATGGGATGGTGGCGAAAATTTTATTTTTGCCACCATCCCATTATTAAGGATAAATCCTACTACAATCAAAATACCAAAAAAAACCGATTTAATCAAGTCGCGCCGTGTAAAAAAATGTGAATTATTTCTCGTTATCTAGAGGCTTTGCTTCCGCAATATTAACACTTTTTACAATATACCAAACAATCTCAAACTCATGGAACCACCAGTCGATCGCATCCGCCTATCCCAAACAGGCAAAGACCAACTATCAAAACTGAAACGATCGACCAAAATCGATCAGTGGAATATTCTATGCAGGTGGGGATTTTGCCGCTCGCTCGCCGAGCCCAGCATCCCATCCCCAGTACCAATTCCCAGCGACAGCAACGTCGAATTAAGCTGGGATGTCTTCGGCGGCGACATGGCCGATATCTTGATAATTGCCCTCAAACAGCGGTGTCACCAAGACAATTTAGGCACAGAAAAAGAAACTCTAGCTAAACAATTTCGCCTGCACTTGCACCGAGGGATTGGTTATTTAGCCGGCGATCCGAATATTAAGAAAATCGAAGACTTGGTGGCGATCGCTCTATCGCCTGAAAAATTAAGAAATTAACTGACAGTTAACTTCTTCCCTCTTCCTTATTACTTCAACAGCGGGAAAAAATGACCTACTGGCCCTTGGCCTTCCCCAATATCCAAAGCATATTTGAGAGCAGTAGTCACATAATCCTTAGCCAATATCACCGCCGTAAACAAATCTTTACCCAAAGCCAAATTAGCAGCGATCGCAGCACTCAAAGTACAACCAGTCCCGTGAGTATTTCCAGTATCAACAGTCTCAGTCTTCAACACATCCAACCGCGTACCGTCAAACCAAACATCAATTCCCCGCAAATCTCCCGCCATCCCGCCGCCCTTCACCAAAACAGCCTTCGCACCCGATCGATAAATCTGCTGCGCCGCCGCCCTCATATCCTCTAGAGAAAAAATCTCTAAACCGCTCAAAATCTGAGCCTCAAACCGATTGGGAGTCACGACAGCAGCCATTGGAATCAAAACATCCCGCAAACAAGCGATCGCCCCCTCATCAATCAATCGATCGCCCGATCGTGAAACCATCACCGGATCGACAACCAAATTCCCTATTCCCAAAGCCTCAACCTGTGAAGCCACCGCCGCCATAATTTCCCGATTCAGCAGCATCCCAGTCTTCACAGCATCCACCCCAATATCCCCAACCACCGCCTTAATTTGAGCCGCCACAGCCTCCGCAGACAAAGCATCCACCCGCGTCACCCCCAAAGTATTTTGAGCCGTCACACAAGTCAAAGCACTCGTACCGTGCACGCAGTGAAACGCAAAAGTCCGCAAATCCGCCTGAATCCCGGCCCCCCCGCCACTGTCAGATCCAGCCACAGTCAAAGCCACAGGAATTCTCGATTTAACCATCTTTTTCAACCGCAGATAAACGCAAACTTTCTCCAGACACATCCCATCATATCTGTGGCACGGGCGTCCCGCCTGTGCTTCCCCGTGGCACGGGCGTCCCGCCTGTGCTTCCGAAACGGTTAAAATTCCCAAACAAAATTAGCTATGATTAAACCAATTGTAAAGAATTATTGCAAATAACTGTGAAACTCACCCGAATCGACCTCAACTCTTGGATCTTCCACATCGCAGGCCAAACAATCCTTGTCGATCCCTGGCTGGTCGATCCCCTCGTATTTTACGGTCAACCCTGGCTGTTCACCGCCTACCATAACACGCCCGTCGCCTTCACTCCCAGCACCTTACCGCCGATCGACCTCATCCTAATTTCCCAAGGATTAGACGACCACTGTCACAAACAAACACTCGAACAGCTCGATCGCACAATTCCCGCGATCGCCTCACCCACCGCCGCCAAAGTCCTCAGCAGTTTAGGCTACACCAATATCACATCTTTAGCAAATTGGCAAGAGTTAAATTTTAAAGAAAAGTTACAAATTACCGCCGTACCCGGAGCCGAAATCGGGCCGGGACAGGAAGAAAACGGCTATTTGCTCAAAGATTTAAGCAGTGGCGAGACACTTTATTACGAACCGCACCTGCCACCATTAGAAAAAGTCAAACAGAAAATAGACACAGTAGACGTAGCTATCGCCCCAGTCATCGGTCAAATCTTCCCCTTCCTCGGACAAGTCATCATCGGGCCTTCTGAAGCCCTCGGCCTGGCGCAAACACTGAAACCTCGGTTTTTTCTGCCTACAGCCGCAGGAGACATCCGAGCCACAGGCATTTTACCAATGTTAGTGCGATCGGTCGGCAGCATCCCCGAATTTCGCGATTTGCTAGCAAAATCGGGACTCTCCACCCAACTCCTCGAACCCGAACCAGGCCAAACCCTAGAAATTTGAGATTTGAGATTTGAGATTTTAGATTTAATCCGCCATCCAAAATCCCAAATCCACATTTATCTAGGCGGGCGACGGTTACGCAAAAACTCAGGAATATCCAATCCCAAATCCTGCGGCGGTTTCGTTGTCGGATCGGGCGCCTGTTGAGCCGGAGTCGTCGGCCCAGTTGCAGCCCGCCAAGGAGCATTAACATTTTGCGTCCGCCCCGGAGTCGGAGGGGGGGCAACTTCCCCCGAAAAACCAGTAGCGATCACAGTAATCTTAATTTCGCCCTGAAGCCGCTCGTCAATCACCGCTCCAAAAATAATATTGGCATTCGGATCGACAACCTCGTAAATCGTCTCAGCCGCCGCATTCACCTCGTGCAGCGTCATGTCTGTACCGCCAGTGATGTTAAACACTACACCTCTAGCGCCCTCAATAGACGAAGCTTCCAGCAGAGGCGAAGAAATAGCCTGCATCGCAGCCTCCCTAGCCCGCGACTTCCCAGAACCTACGCCGATGCCCATCAAAGCCGAACCCGCATCAGCCATTACTGCCCGCACGTCAGCAAAGTCAACATTCACCAAACCGGGAATAGTAATAATGTCAGAAATACCCTGAACCCCTTGGCGCAGGATATCGTCAGCAACTCGAAAAGCCTCTTGTACCGGCATTTGTTCCGAAATCACAGACAGCAGCTTGTCGTTAGGAATTACGATCAGCGTATCCACCCGGGTTTGCAAAGCCGCAATCCCTTCCTCAGCTTGGCTGGTGCGCCGCCGTCCCTCAAACGTAAAAGGCCGCGTCACTATGCCCACAGTCAAGGCGCCCATTTCCTTAGCTACCTCAGCCACGATCGGAGCCGCGCCTGTGCCCGTACCGCCGCCCATGCCGGCTGTGATAAATACCAAATCCGCATGATTCAGAGCATTAGCAACCTCGTCGCGAGATTCCTCCGCAGCCTTTTGACCGATCGCCGGATTGCCCCCCGCGCCCAAACCGCGCGTCAACTTCTGTCCTACTTGCAAGCGTTTCGGAGCATTTGAGAGAACCAGAGCTTGGGAATCAGTATTCACACACCAAAACTCGACACCAGAAACCTCGCTAGCAATCATCCGGTTAACGGCGTTGCCCCCACCGCCGCCGACGCCAATTACTTTGATTTTGGCAGCACTGCTGGGCATTATGTCTTTGGGATTGACCATAGGATCGATATCAATACTATCTACATTTACATAACCAGACTTGCGTCTAAACGGATTGGCGGAATCTGCAGCCACCGGAAAATTTTTTACTTCTTCCGAAGGGGGACTGTCTTGGTCAGACCCCTGTCTATTATTAAGCTTCATTAGAGTCGGGGATAGTAGATTACAGCTTGTTAACTAAACGCCAATTCACAATCAACTATAGGCTAAGTTGCGCGAAAAACTCACACAGATCGATGCTTAATGTTAGCAATCTCGGATGTGGCAGACCTCGCTAGCCCAGACCTCGCTTGACGCCATCCAGGTACTTGACCGGATTAAGGCAGTTGTAAGCAAGGCAGAAGGAAAAAAAATGGATACTAGCCCCTGACGCGGGGCGCTATCCAAAAACTCGGCTGATTGCAAGCCCTGCGTATCGATCCTGATGGGCCAAAATTCTGCCTATCGATCGATACCTTCTACCTTTTGTTGACAGAGGATCAATTTTGGGCGCGAGTGGGTGCGGGAGTTGAACTCTCCAAACTGCCGGGGAGTTGTGGCAAATGGACGATCGGCGAAGCAGGATTTTTCAAGTCAATGTAGGCTATTTTGCTTGAATCTATCTGTTTTGGCAATTGTCGCATTCGGTCTAAAACCTTAAGTTGCTCCGCAGTCCTGGAACTGTACGGCCCTAAGTGTACGGTACCGATCTCTGTTTTCAAGATCAAGTTGTTCGGGTTTTGCCAATTAATCTCAAACACTTTCACCGTCAAGCCGCTGAGTCCTTGGTAAAACTTCGGCCAAGAGGCGCGATACTGTTCCAAAGGCCCGATGACTTTTAAAGTGGGCAAAGAACGCTGAGGCTGCGTTCCCGGAATGCTGCCGGGCCCGATCGAACTATTCTGCGATCGTACAGCAGTATAACTATCCGACGGCATCCAACCTCCGCGAGCGTCCAGCCACCCCACTTTTTCCTTCTCACTGTTCGATTTCAACACCGCAGTCGGCTGCGCCACGGCCACTGGCAGGCGTTCTGCCACTTCTACAGTCAAACTCGGCGGAAACAAGTTACGAGTCACCTTCGCTTTGGCGATCGGCCCGGTGGACTCCAGCTTTTCGGCCAGGGCCTGCGGTTGAATCCCCCACAGCGACTGCGGGTAAGACAGCGGCACCAAAGACCGCACCGCCTTATCCGACAGCCACTGATTGCCCTCCACCTTCACTTGTTCCGATCGGGCAATTAACCAAGCCGGCTGAGCAATCCACCACAGCAAACCTCCAGCCATTGCGCTCGCTGCCAGCATTTGCCACACAACAGCCGCCAATCGAGCGCGCCTTTGCTGCCGCAACTTTTGGCGCCTGCGCCCTAACTCTGTTTGAGAAACCGCTCCAAAACTAGCCATCTACGTCTTGACAATATAGTAATTAAGGATTAGCACAAATTCAAAACTGTTTAATCTCTCTCTTGAACCCTGTTTTCCCCTACCATTTAATCAGATCCCCACAAATTTACCCAGACTCCTGCCAATATCAGTAATATCACTGAGCCCGCTAAGTAATAAAAAATTATTAATTAAAAATTCTCAATTCCAGTGCCGGGAAAACCCCTTACCAGATCAAGGTTCTTTGGGTATTTAGGGCATTACCCCACAGGGCAAAAGGTTACAAATCAAACTAAACTCAACTAAAGAAAGTTTAGACTTTCGATTAACTTTTTTAACTTTTATTCGGCTTCCATTGTGATCGCACTCGAATTAGACAGATTCTATAAAGCCTGCAACCCGAGCAAGACCCTTGTTGCGGGAGACCCAGGAGATTATCAATACTACATTGATTTTGGTTCCGTGCGTGGTGGCAAAATCATTGAATCTTTACAGCGAACCATTACCCGCATCTCCCCCAACGAGCCAACCTGTCAGCTATTTACAGGACATATCGGGTGTGGCAAATCTACGGAATTGTTTCGACTAAAAGCTGAGTTAGAGCAAGAGGGTTTTTGCGTCGTCTACTTCGAGTCTTCCCAAGACTTAGACATGGGTGATGTAGACATCAGCGATATTTTGCTGAGCATTGCGCGCCAAGTCAGCGAAACTATGGAATCCGCTAAAATCAAACTCAGACCGAGCTATTTTACCAATCTGTTTGCAGAAGTGGCAGAATTTTTGCAGACTCCCATAGATTTGTCAGCGGAAGCCGAGTTATCTGTAGGCATTGCTAGAGTTACTGCTAAAACTAAAGACTCTCCCAAACTGCGATCGCAACTTAGGCAATATCTCGAACCCCGCACCAACAGCATTTTGCAGTCGATCAACGAAGAACTCCTCAACAAAGCTAACGCTGAACTTAAGCAGCAAGGCAAAAAAGGACTCGCAGTCATCGTTGACAACCTAGATCGCCTTGACCCCTCCATCAAACCCAACGGACGCACCCAGCCAGAATATTTGTTTTTAGACCGCGGCGAACAGTTGAAAAAACTCAATTGCCACGTCGTCTACACGATTCCCCTGACTTTGATATTTTCCAACGACTTCGGCCGCCTCGCCAGTCGATTTGGAGTCAAGCCCAAGGTGATGCCGATGGTACCGGTGCAAATGCGATCGGGCGACGACCACATTGAAGGAATGGCACTGCTGCGGCAGCTAGTATTAGCTAGAGCTTTCCCCGCAGTTGCTCCCCATCAACGCATTGATTTGATTTCCCAGGTGTTTGACTCTCCCGAAACTTTAGATCGGCTTTGTCGGATTAGTGGCGGTCACGTTCGCAATCTACTGATGCTTTTGTATAGCTGTTTGCAGCACGAAGACCCTCCCTTCTCTCGCGAATGCCTCGAAAGCGTCATTCAAGAATATCGCGATGACCTTTTGGGAGCCATCAATGACCTGGAATGGGAATTGCTGTTTCAAGTCGTCAAGCGACAAAGTGTAACCGGCGAAGAAGAATCTCAAATCTTGTTGCGAAGTATGTTTGTCTTTGAATACCGCGATCAAGAAGGTCGTTGGTTTGGGATTAATCCAGCCCTAGCAGAAACCAGAAAATATAAGGAGTGGCTGCAGCCCTGTGAAGCAAAATAGTTGGGATTTTTGAGATAGCTTCGTGACTCTGAGAACCCTTAACCACGAGGGACTTAGAAAGTATTTAACTGAAAAATCATCCCTCACAACTCCGAAATCTTACCATCCAATACATAAATCAGTCAGCGGTTTTTGCCACTGGCTGATTTCTGTTGAATGCTTGCTATAGGTGGTGAATGTTATTATCGTGTAAAACTTTGCCGCCACTAAGGACTTTACCCACTCTCAACTCTCATATCTGCAATGTCAGACCCCCTATGTCTGTTTTTATCTGTTGCTCTTAATTTAAACTAATTCCATCCTGGAAGACATTTTTTTGACTGTTGTGCTAAATGCCTGCTACAGATATATCGGAGTTGTTTCCTAATAGCTAGCCGTCGGTATGATCGTGAACTTAGCACTTGGCTATTTATGATCGGTAGTCCTTTATATGTAGCTGAATCAAAAAAACTAAGATAACATTAAAATTTTATTGGGAAGTCTAGCATTCTCTGAGATTCAGAGGTATGATATCTTTACATTGGATCTAATAAATATGTAAGTATTGATAGAACAAGTACGGGAAACTACGTATTTATACAGAGATAAAGCGTCATACAGAGACGGGGATGTCTAAGTAGAGACGCTTTCAGTAACGATTGGCGAGCGTTAGGTAATTGATTAATGAAAAAGAGGTACACGCATGACCGATCTAATTAAGGTACAAGAAACTGCCAACTACAACGAGCGATCGCTCAAAACTCTGGTCAGGTCAATCACAATGTCTCAACACCAATTCTCGCTAATTTTGGTGCGCTGCAACTACGAGCAGTTGCGGCAACAAATAGCGCAGCGGCTGCGAGAAGTGTCCCCAGTTCCAATTCAAGATATCGTCCTGCCACCTTCAGTCAAAACCCTTTACACTACTCTGCAGGCAAGCACTTTCCATGAGGGGTACTCGCCTGTCGGTGCCGCCTCGGCTTTGATGGTATTCGGTTTAGAAACAGTAGTAGCGATCGACGAAGTGATGGCTTCTACCAATCAAGTGCGAGACGAATTTCGCAAAAATTTTTCCTGCCCAGTGATTTTGTGGGTAACAGATGACATCGTGACCAAAATGATTCGTCTGGCCCCGGATTTCAAAAGTTGGGCCGCCGCCACAATTAAATTTGAAATGGGCGTTGACGAATTAATTAATTTCCTCGCTAGGCGGGCCGATACTATATTTAAAATAGGCGAACTCAATCAAGAACTCACCAGCAGCAACGTCAGCACCATCGCTAATTGTGAGACCTGCGAAACCCAGTGCGAAAAACGCGGCCTGGAGCGCGAAATCAGCTCTGGAGAACGCTTTCTAACTTTTAACTCAGGGCCCCAAAACCGACGACCATCAGAAGTCCACTCGTATTCGCCATTGAGTCCGGGCAATACCTTCGATTTGGCGATCGGCTCTTTGCCACGCCGAGAACTAGAATTAGCTTTAAGAGATTTACAAAATCGCGGTGAAGAATTAGAACCAGCCCTCAAAGCCAGCCTGCAATTCGTTCTCGGTCGAGATTACTATGTCAGTGACCAAACCGAAACTGCCTTAATTCACTACCAAGAAAGTTTAGTATTTTGGCAGCAGAAAACGGGCAACTGGGAACTGGCAAACTTGGAACATCCCCAAAACCCAGAAACCTTCTCCTCCTTGTCGAATCCTGTCCCCAAAGTTTTATTTTTAGAGAGAGAAGGCATAGTGCTGTTTCACATAGCCTTGTGTCACCGCTTGCAAGCAGCCAGAAACCCGGTAGCCAACCGCCAGCACTGGGAACAAGCTTGGATTAGCCTCGAACAATCTAGAAACGCTTTCTCCCTTGCCTCACGCCCGGAATTGGTCGCTGAGGTGACAGCACACCTCGGAGAAGTGCTGCAGCGCCTGAAAGCTTGGGGAGAGTTGCAAGCATTAGCGGAAAATTCTTTGCAGTTGCACTTCACTTACGGTACCCCCAGCCAACTAGCTCAAGATTACGGCTTTTTGGCTGAAGTTGCCCTGCAACAGTCGAGGTGGAGTCAAGCCCGCCAGCTAGCCGAGTTGGCTTTGGCGATTTTGGATCAAACGCCTAATGATTTGAGATTGCTGATTGAAGATTTGAGATTGGGGTTTGAGGGAAATTATCCAGAATTTGTGGGCTCTAACGAGTTAAGTAACGAACCCAAATCTAAAATCCAACATCCTAAATCCGACAGGAGTTCGTATCTTTTACTTTTAGCCCGAAGTTTGCGGCAGCTAGGCCAGTGGGAAGCGGCGGTTCATTCTTTGGAGTTGGCTCAATCTCAAAGCGAGCCGAAGTACGACCCCCGACTTTACATCGATATTTTGACGGAATTGCAAGCGGTTTATTTCGAGCAGGGAGAGTACCTTAAAGCGTTTCGGATTAAAAAAACCCAGCGTTCGATCGAATATCAATACGGATTTAGAGCTTTTATCGGAGCCAGCCAATTGCAGCAGCAGCGCCAAGCCGTCAATCCTTCGGGTCCCTCAGCTCAAAACCAAGCTGCCATCGCAGCGTCCATGACAGCTTACTCGCGCCAAACAGATATCAATAGCTTGCTAGAAAGAATTAGCAGGGACGACCATAAATTAACTATTATTCACGGGCCCAGCGGAGTCGGGAAAAGTTCTCTAGTCAATGCCGGCTTAGTACCAGCTTTGAAAAATATTACTCCGGGCGCGCGGGATACATTGCCCGTAGTAGTCAAAGTTTACACCGACTGGCTGGTGGAGTTAGAAAATGCTTTGAACAGCGCACTGTACGACAAACAAGCCGAAGAGGAAAGTAAATTAATCTCGAAAGGACTACAGGAACTCCACAAAAAAAGTTGCTCGGTTATTCCTGCTCGCAGCTCGGAAGTCTCTTCTTTTATTATAGATCAGTTGCGCGAAAATGCCACAAATAATTTGTTGACTGTCCTGATTTTCGATCAATTTGAAGAGTTTTTCTTTGTTTCGACTTCCGTGGCACAAAGACAACTTTTTTATAATTTTTTGCGGTTGTTTTTGAATTTGCCTTATGTCAAGATAATTCTGTGCTTGCGCGAAGATTATTTGCACTACTTACTAGATTGCGATCGTTTTCCTAATCTTGACGCTATTAACAATAATATTCTCGACAAAAGTATCCGCTACCAACTGCGGAGTTTTTCTATCAAAGACGCGCGGGCTGTCATCGGACACTTAACAGAACGGGCGGAATTTTATTTAGAGCCGGCACTGATCGATGCCTTCGTAGAAGATTTAGCAGACGAATTGCAAGAAGTGCGACCAATCGAATTGCAGGTAGTAGGAGCGCAACTGCAAGAAGAAGGTATTACCAGTCTAGCACAGTACCAGCAATTGGGGGACAATCCCAAAGCGGAATTAGTGAAACGATCGCTCGAAGGAGTTATCTCTGACTGCGGGCCCGTTAACGAAGATGCAGCGTGGAAAATCTTGTTTTCTCTGACAGATGAAAGAGGCGTTCGCCTGATAAAAACCAAACACGAACTCTCGTTAGTTACAGGCCCGCAGCCAGCCGATGCCCAGGAAACCGAATTATCGGCGATCGGCAGAAACAGAATTTCCCTACAGCGACAGTTCGCAAAAGACCCTGAAAGCCGACAAAAGAAAACCGACAACCTCGACTTGATTTTAGACATTTTAGTTGGTCACGGTTTGCTATTTCTGCTACGGGAAGCGCCCGAAGACCGCTATCAATTGGTACACGACTATTTAGTGCGACCGATCCGCCAAAGATTCGGCTTAGAAGCCAGACTGCACAAAGCAGAAGCCGATAAAAAAATGAGTCAAGCACAGCTCTATCGAGCCAATACTTTTCTCAAACAACTGCTGGGAGTAGCAGTAATCGGCGTCATGCTACTAACCAGTTCTACCATCGCCGCCGTAAATTTTTGGTGGCGGGCTGTGGGTCAAAAACAGCTAGCTGTCGCTCAAACTCAGCGAGCAGAAATCAGTACCCTGACAGCAGCTTCGGAAGCACTTTATTTCTCAAACAACAAATTTGACGCCATGATGGAAAGTTTGAGAGCTGGTAAAAAGTGGAAACAGATCGAACACTCCCAACAAATGTCTACTCTCAAAGACACCGAAATTCTGATTTCTGCTGCCCTCCAGCAGGCAGTTTATGGAGTCAAAGAACGCAACCGCTTAGAAGGACACGGCGATGTAGTTTGGGGTCTTAGCTTCAGTCCCGACGGCGAAACAATAGCTTCTTCCAGTGTAGATAAAACAGTCAAACTTTGGCGGCGCGACGGCAGTTTGCTGGCAACTTTCAAAGACCACACTAACAGTGTCTCCTGTGTAGCGTTCAGTCCCGACAACAAAACCATAGCCTCGGCAAGTTTAGATAAAACTGTCAAAATTTGGCAAACAGACGGCAGTTTGCTGGCTACTTTCAAAGGGCATACTAATAGCGTTACCAGCGTTGCTTTTAGTTCGGACGGTCAAACGATCGCCAGCGGATCTACAGACAAAACTATCAAACTTTGGAAAACCGACGGCACGCTGCTGAGAACGATCGAACAATTTGCTCCCGTAAATTGGCTAAGCTTCAGCCGCGACGGCAAAATAGTCGCTGTGGCGAGTGATGACGGTACTGTGAAACTGTGGAGTTCTGACGGCCGGTTAATTGCTAATTTATGGCATAGCGAAAACAGACAACCCTCGAAAATTTACACCGTCAGTTTCTCCCCCGATGGTGAAACGATCGCCAGTGCGGGTGAAGATAAAACGGTGAAAATCTGGAGCATCGCTGCACTCAAACACCCACCAACAGAAAATTCAACACCAGCAAAAAAAGGTGAACTGCTAACAACTTTGCGGGGGCACAGCAAGTGGGTATTTGGTGTCAGTTTCTCCCCCGACGGTCAAACACTTGCTTCGGGAAGTGCAGACGGGACTGTAAAACTCTGGAGTCTTGCTGGTGTTGGCGACAAACGTGCAACCGATGCTACCAACATTAAACCAGAGAGTCGCTTACTGAGAACTTTTGAGGGACACGCCGATCGAGTTACTCAGGTGAGTTTTAGCCCGGAAGGCAAAACTTTGGCTTCGGCAAGTTTTGACAAAACTGTCAGGCTGTGGCGGCTCGATGACGTGCCACTCAAAACCCTCGACGGACACCAAAACCGGGTGCAAGGCGTTACTTTTAGCCCCGACGGCCAAAGGCTGGCTTCTGCTTCTACGGACAAAACTATCAAACTCTGGAGTCGCACGGGAGTTTTGCTAGAAACCTTGGAAGGACACACTCAGAGAGTCGCCAGCGTCAGTTTCAGCCCCGATGGCCAGCTACTTGCTTCTGGGAGTTACGACAAAACGGTGAAAGTCTGGAGTTTGACAGAAGATGGCATGAATAATATTCTCCCTTGTCCCTCGGCTCCGCTATTCCCGTGTTCGCCTTCTGTGCTGTTCACTCTCGACGGCCACGCCGACAGCGTGATGAGCGTGAGTTTTAGCCCCGACAGCGAGGTTCTGGCTTCGGCGAGCAAGGATAAGACTGTGAAACTCTGGACTAGAAACGGCAGGTTGATTAAGACTTTAACGGGACACACAGGCTGGGTGACTGGGGTGACTTTCAGTCCCGACGGCTCAATGCTGGCTTCTGCAAGCGATGATGGTACTCTCAAACTCTGGAATCGGGACGGTCGTTTGCTGAGAACTTTTGAAGGAGCTCACAACAGTTTTGTGTTGGGGGTTGCTTTTAGCCCTGATGGCAAAATGCTGGCTTCGGCTGGTTACGACAATTCGGTGAAATTGTGGAAGGTAGACGGGACTTTGGTGGCGACGCTGCTGAAGGGTTCTAGCGACAGCGTGACTAGCGTGGGTTTTAGCCCGGATGGTTTGTTGGTTGCTTCGGGCAGTTATGACCATAAGGTGAAGCTTTGGAGTCGCAGCGGGACTTTGCTGAAAACTTTGACTGGACATAAAGACAGCGTGATGAGTGTGAATTTTAGCCCGGATGGGAAGGTTCTGGCTTCTGCAGGCCGGGATAATCGGGTGATTTTATGGAATTTGGATCTTGACGATTTGCTGGTGAGGGGCTGTGACTGGGTGGGAGATTATCTGAGAACTAATCCTAATGTGAGCGATCGCGATCGGCGTCTCTGTGAGGGGGTTGGGGCAAAATCTCAATTTTAGTCATTTGACGGTTGACGGTTGACTGTTGACGGTTGACTCTTCAAAACTTTCCTTGCCCGAAATCTTCCCCTTGCTCTCGGCTTCCTGTAAAGTAAATAATTGTAAAGAAATATGAGTTTTCTCTTATCCTCTGGTTAAGACCGCCAGCTAGCATTCACAATTAAGACCCGGATTATAAGTTCCTATGTCACAGCTTTTCCCGCGAAAATTTCTAGCCTCTGTTGCCGCATTTTTTCTGGCTTTGTCCGTGTGGACGATCGCACCTGCGGCCCACGCTTTCAATAATCCCGATTTGTTGCCGTCAACTCAGACGCCGATCATTGACTTAGCTAAAGCCCTTACGGATATTGAAGAACAAAATTTGGAAAAAAATTTAAAGGCATTTGAAGCCGAAACTGGCTGGAAACTGCGAGTGCTGACTCAGTACGATCGCACGCCCGGTTTGGCTGTCAAAAGTTATTGGGGGCTAGATAACAAGAGTGTGTTGCTAGTTGCTGACCCCCGAGGAGGCAATTTGCTCAATTTTAATGTGGGCGACTCGCTGTATCCGCTGCTGCCGCGCACTTTTTGGGTGGAACTGCAAACCCGTTACGGTAATCAATTTTTTGTGCGGGACAATGGGGAAGATCGAGCGATTATTGAATCTTTGGAGTCGATAGAAGGCTGTTTGCGTCAGGGCGGATGCCGCGTGGTTCCCGGTTTGCCGAGGGAACAGTGGGTTCTGACGTTAATTACGTCGGTGCTTGGTGGCGTCATCTGTGGGTTTGCTGCTCAGCCTCGGAAGCCGGGACAGGTTGTGGCTTGGCAGTGGGCGCTGATTTTTTCGCCGCTGTGGGGCATTCTGTTTTTTGCTTTCGGACTTGGGCCGGTGGTGACTCGGACTTCTGACTGGTTGCCTGTGGTTCGGAATGTGGCTGGTTTTGCGATCGGAGTTTTGGTGGCATTCCTGACTCCGGTGTTGGGCAAATCTTCTTCATCGTCGGAAACTTAGTTGTCAGTTGGCAGTTGGCAGATTTTACTCAACAGTCAACGAATGACTAAAAGCTGGTAAGCTGATACCTGACAACTCACAGGCGACAGCTATCCAACAAATGGAATGGCACGTAAGCGATGCCCAGAGTCTGGGATTAATCGATAACGAAATTGGCGACCACGGTTTTTCAGCGGCGGAGTACGAAATAGTCCGCCGCGTGATTTATGCGACTGCTGATTTTGAGTACAAGTCTTTAATTAGTTTTTCCGATCAGGCTTTGCAGGCTGGGGCGGCGGCTTTGGCTGCTCGGACTACGATCGTGGTAGATGTGCCGATGGTGCAGGTGGGCATTACGCCCCTCATCCAAAATACCTTTGCGAATCCGGTTTACTGTTCGATGGAGGCTTTGACGCGCCCTCAAAAGGAAAGGACGCGGGCGGCTTGGGGGATTGAAACTTTGGCAAGACGCTATCCTGAAGGGATTTTTGTGGTGGGCCAGGCTCAAACTGCTTTGTCGGCGATCGTGGATTTGATTGAATCTGAGGAAATTCGGCCGGCTTTGGTGATTGGGACTCCTTCTGGATTTGTAGGGGTTGACGTTGCTAAGTCGCGGCTGCATGATTCGATGATTCCTCACATTCGGATTGAGGGCCGCAAGGGTTCTGCGGTGGTGGCTGTGGCTATTGTTAACGGGCTGGTGGATTTGGCTTGGCAAGCTTACGGCCAAGAGGGGAACAGTTGATCGATAAGTTAAGTGTCATGAGTCATGGGATTTTAGATTTTAGATCCCGCTTTGGGCACCCTCTACTGTCACAATCTGTTTTTTCGTAATTTTGTGAACAAATTAAGTTACTTTTTATACTGCGGGATTCTGTGAACCATCATAGATAGTCCTAGACGCATGAGAATCCAGAAACCGGGTTTTTTTAGGAAAATACGCAGGTTGCAGCCACAGATTCGGTAAAAAACCCGGTTTCTTTGTCGGAGTGGGTAAGTCTTGATAGAGTAGAATTCTCTAACAAATTAAGCGAATGTGCCGATTGCAAATTCGCGAAGATGACCTCAGAGGTAGAAAGATCACTGACTTTCTGTGCGAACATCTCGAAAATATGAAGGAGATTACACCACCTGAAAGCGTTCATGCTCTTGATTTAGAAGCATTGCGCTCGCCCGATATTACTTTCTGGACGGCTTGGGAGGGTGATTAATTACTCGGATGCGGAGCACTAAAAGAACTAGATTCAAGAAGTGGTGAAATCAAATCAATGCGTACTGCCAAGGCTCACCGCCGTAAAGGTATCGCCTCGAAGATCCTTGAACACACTATAAAAGAAGCCGAACGGCGTGCTTACGATTGCCTGAATTTGGAAACAGGGGCTTTGCCTGAGTTCGCCCCGGCACGAGCCTTGTATATACGGTATGGGTTCAAGTACCGAGGCCCCTTCGCTGAATACATTGATGACCCGAATAGCGTGTTTATGACGAAAAAGCTCTTGAAGCGACTTCTCTAAATTGGTGTATTTCTTGAAAATCTCGCAATGACGCTTAACTATTATTAGACATCTCCAGAAATTAAGTTTTTGCTGGGGTTTAACTTGCCATCGCTCTTACAAGTGGCGGTTATTTATTAATAATCAGCGGGCGATCGCCTTTTTACGTCTCTGCTTTGATTAGTGCGATCGCGGTCTTTTTTCCTGCCTTTTTTAATTTGTTGGCTCATCTCAACAAACAAATCTCTGCGTAAATAGGGATAGTCGCTTACCCACACGTCACGGCTGGGAATATAAATATCTGAAACTTTGGCAATTCTGCCTAAATCTTCTTGATTTGACATAATTAACATTAAAGCAGCTTGGCCGGGGACAATTCCTTGGTGATCTTTCCGCAAGGGAGCTCGAAGTGTAGTAGTAAATCCGGTTTTGTCGCCAACTTCTAAGTTGATGCGCGGTTCTAGGTTGTCAACTATTACGAGTTGTCCTTTTTGGTTGACTGTTTCTTCTTGACTGGTGATTTCATCTGTAATATATATATCCAAAACTCGGCCTTGCCAAAAACCGCAGTATTGATATTTGCGGCATTCTGCATTCCGCAAACTCGCCCACAAAATAGGCCCCCACAGCCAGTACAAACCAGCTATCAATCCGGTGATTAAAACTAGCGGCCCGACATCGGAACCGGCGAAGTTGTAAACTACCAGGAGGAAAACTACGCTGACTGCTGAGATTAACATTCGCCTCAAAAAATCGGGCGGTTTTCCCCAAATATATTTGTATTGCGCTCCCGTGGCGACGGCGGGAATTAGTTCTTGAAATGTTTCGCGGGTTAAGGGAATTAGCATAGGAAGTTCGGCAACGAGCAATGTACTGGATGCAACGGCTGTCTGTTTGGAAGCGGATTATATTAAGGGATTTAACAGATTTAAGGGATTGATGTTGAAGTCAAAAATCCGAAGTTAGAAGTCAAAAGTTAGAAGTTATATTAATTCCACATTACTAATGACTCATGACTAATGACTAATGATTAATGACTACAATATTTTTTCCAGACCGTAAACGAGCGATCGCAATTCAAGGACTTTGCGTACAGACAGCAAGACTCCTGGCATATAACAAGCGCGATCGCTCGTATCGTGTCGTAAAGTATAAACTTGACCGGCGCCCCCAAAAATTACCTCTTGGTGGGCAATTAAACCGGGTAAACGGATGCTGTGAATGCGAATCCCTTCATCAGCCAGTGAACCTCGGGCTCCGGCTAATTTTTCGGTTTCCTCAACTTCTGGCGGATTGAAAGTTTTTCCCATTTCTGCTAACATTTGGGCAGTTTGAATTGCCGTACCGCTGGGGGCGTCGGCTTTTTGATTGTGGTGCAGCTCGATAATTTCTACGTGTTCAAAATACTGAGATGCTGTGACGGCAGCTTGTTGGAGCAAAACCATGCCGATCGAGAAATTGGGTATGATTAAACACCCAGTGCTAGCTTTGTCAGCAAATTCAGCTAAGTTTTCAATTTGCTCGCTGCTCAAGCCAGTAGTGCCGACTACCGGGCGAATGCCGTAAGCTATGGCCGATCGCACGTTTTCATAAACAGACGAAGGGTGCGTAAAATCTACCATCACGCCTAACTGCTTTTCCTGAGCTGCTAATACCAGCATTCCTTGCAAGTCGTCAGTGATGGGAACTTCTAACGGGCCGCATCCGGCTAATTCGCCGGCATCGGCGTTGAGGCACTCAGGAGAGCGGTCTACAGCCCCAAATAAGGTCATGTCACTAGCATGGGCGATCGCCTTAATTACTTCGCGGCCCATTTTGCCTGCTGCACCGTTAACAATCACCGGAATCGGAAGTTGATTCGCCATCATCTCAAAAATATCCTGAAAGTTTGATCGACTAAATTTTAACGCTTGTGCGAATTTGGGGAAACCAGGAATGAAAGACAGGATTTGTCGGCAAATCTTCAAAAACCCGGTTCCCATTCGAGAAATACTTTGCCAAATCGAGTAATTAGCTTAAAGAAACTCGGTTGCGGCACAAGTTCTGAAAAAATTACATTCAATCTCATATTAAGCTCAATTCTGTAAGAACAGACTTGTGCAAAGCTAATTTGCACCGACATATTTTTTCTGTGACTGCCAAATTCTCTCGAAATCTTCGATATGTCATGTCTGTCGCAACTGGTCTCAACCTGAGTTCTCAAAACCGACGGGTCAGGATTTTGCCTGCAATGCTTGCGGGCGTGACTGTAACGCTGCTGAATATGGGAGTTCGGCAGTTGGGAGGCCTACAAAGCTTGGAATTGGCGAGTTTTGACTCGTTAGTGCGCTTGCAGCCAGATGCGGGCCCCGATCCGCGACTGCTGGTAGTGGGAATTTCTGAGGCCGATATTCAAGCTTTGGGGAGATTTCCGATTTCCGACGGTGCGATCGCTCAAACCTTGGCAAAACTGCAAAAGTATCAGCCAAAAGTTATCGGTTTGGATTTGTACCGGGATTTGCCTCAAGCGCCGGGACACCAAGAATTGTTGGCCGCGCTGAAAGCACCCAATGTTGTGGCGATCAACCAATTGAGCGATTCAGAAAGTCCGGGAGTGCCTGCGCCTCCGGGGATACCGCCCGATCGAGTTGGTTTTAACGACTTCGTGCTCGACCCTGATGGCGTTGTACGCCGCAATTTGCTCTCAGTCTCGCAACCAGAAAAGAATACTGCTTTCTCGTTTTCTGTGCAAGTGGCTTTGTTGTATCTCAAAGACAGAGTACAGCAGAAAAATAGCCCTGTTCATCCCCACCAAATCAACTGGGGAAAGGCAGAATTTGTGCCTTTAACTTCTGACAGCGGCGGCTATGCAAATATTGACGCCAAAGGCTACCAAATTCTGCTCAAATACCGTTCTGGTAAGGAGGTGGCGCGACAAGTCAGTATCAGGCAGGTATTGAAGGGAGAAATTGAAGCAAGCTGGGTTAAGGACAAGATTGTGTTGATCGGGACGACGGCACCGAGTACCAGAGATTTGTTTTTGACGCCTTACAGCCCAGTTAAAAAGCAAAGTCCGAAAATGCCGGGGGTGTTGCTGCACGCGCAAATGCTCAGCCAAATATTGAGTGCGGTTTTGGATGGGCGATCGCTGTTTTGGGTGTGGCCGGAATGGGCGGAAATTTTGTGGAACGGTGCTTGGGCAATGGTTGGCGGGGTTTTGGCTTGGCGGATTCAGCACCCTGCGAGGGCTGGATTGGCTGGGGGTGCTGCATTGATGTGTTTGTTGGGGATTACTTATGGGATTTTTAGTGGGGGTGGGTGGCTACCGTTAGTGTCGCCGACTTTGGGTTTGGTGGTGACTGGTGTGGGTGTCAGTGCTTACAGGAAGCTTTACGATGCTTTTCACGATTCTCTAACGGGTTTGCCCAACCGGGATTTGTTCGTGGATTGCCTGGGGCGGGCGATCGCCAATACTAGGGGCCGGCGCAGCTATGTGTTTGCGGTGCTGTTTCTGGATTTAGACAGGTTTAAGGTGATTAATGATTCTTTGGGTCATTTGGTGGGGGATGAACTGCTGATGGCGGTGGTGCTGCGGTTGAGGGCGATTATTGGCTCCGGGGATACTGTGGCGCGGGTGGGGGGTGATGATTTTGCGATTTTGGTGAGGAATGTTGATGTTGACAGTGCCGTGGATTTGGCCACTCGAATTCACCAAGCTTTAATTGTGCCTTTTGAGTTGAAGGGGCAGGAGGTGTTTGTGACGGCAAGCATCGGGATTGCGCTGGGGGGCGAACCCGCTGCTACTGTCAGGGAACAGCCGGAACACTTGCTGCGGGACGCCCACACGGCGATGTACCGGGCGAAGGCTTTGGGAACGGGAAGGTATCAGGTGTTTAATGCTTCGATGCACGCTTTGGCGGTGGAGAGGTTGCAGTTGGAAACTGATTTGCGGATGGCCCTCAAGCGTCAGGAGTTTTTGCTGCATTACCAGCCGTTTGTATCTTTGGCAAGCGGGAGGATTATTGGGTTTGAGGCTTTGGTACGCTGGCAACACCCGCTGCGGGGTTTGATTCCGCCGATGAAGTTTATTCCGGTGGCTGAGGAAACGGGTGCAATTGTGCCGCTGGGTGAGTGGGTGCTGGAGGAGGCTTGCCGGCAGTTGCGGCTGTGGGAGGAAATGTTTGGTTTCGATCAAGCTTTGATTATGAGTGTAAATTTATCTGGCAAGCAGTTTGCTCAGCCGGATTTGGTCGATCGCATTCAGGTGATTTTGGAAACAACGGGTTTGAGTGCCGAGAGTTTGAAGTTGGAGATTACTGAGAGTGTGGTGATGGAGGATGTGGAGTCGGCGATCGGGGTTTTGAAGCAGATGAAAGCGTTAAATGTCAAGTTGGGAATTGATGATTTTGGTACGGGTTATTCGTCGTTGAGTTATTTGAGTCGGTTTCCTACGGATACTTTGAAGGTTGATAAGTCGTTTGTGGGGCGGATGGAGATTGAAAGCGAGGGGGAGAATGTGGCGATCGTGCGGACGATTGTGGCGCTGGCTCACGCTTTGGGTATGGATGTGATTGCTGAGGGTGTGGAGACGGCGGCACAATTAGCTAGGTTGAGGTCGATCGGCTGCGAATATGGTCAGGGTTATTTTTTTGCTAAGGCGTTACCGAGCGAGGCTGCGACTGCTTTGATGGCTTCCGAGCCGCAGTGGTAGTTGTGGGTTATTAGTTATTAGTTATTGTACGTTAGAGCTAAAATTGAAAGTCGATCTGGTTCCCAAAACAGATCTTTAATCTGTTGGATGCTAAAATTAGTTTTATGTAAACAAACATGAACCTGAAAGAACTTGTCAGCCCTCTCGTTATCGATCCTCGAAAATTAACAGAGTATGCTCTTAATTTAGATAATCCAGTCGGTAGCGATAAAGCTGTAATATTTCAGCGTCGTTTAGGATTTAGCCAAGAAAACTATGAATAGCTGTTAACACAGATTTCAGCTAAAACTCTTGATGCTGAAGCAGTTTTAGGACTAAATTACAAACACGGACAGCGCTATACTGTAGACTTGGAAATTGTGCACAGGGACAGCAGGGGATTGTCCGTAGAGGTGGGATCGTAGAACCGGGTAGTAAGGGGGCGAGACTGGTAACACTATTCGTTCGGAGGTAAGCACGCTCGTGCCAGAATTATTTGATGTAGTCGAATTGTTAGTAACATTACCTGAATATAATTTGCACCAGGGTGTTAGAGGGGCAATTGTAGATGGTTATGATGAGGGAAATTACGAGGTATAATTTAGCGCTCACTCTGGTGAAACGATAGCTTTGTGTACTCTGTCTACCGAGCAGTTTTTAGTGGTTTGGAAGTCGAAAGAAAGGCGTTGGTTGTCTATATCTGAGCTATTAGCTACGATGGTTCAACGTTTGTCTGAGGAACGTCAGCAACAAATTTTAGAGTTGGCGCGTTCTGTGTCTCAGAAATAGTCTGTTTTTGGCGGGGTTTTGAGAGGAATCAGACAAACTCTGTACTTGGATTTCAAGGCTGCCGATCGACTGTTGTCCGCTTGTATGTCACAATAAACAAGCAATTATTATATTTTGAGTTATCCTGTGAGTCCTACTGCCGAAGTCAGCAATACCCTAAATGCGGGCGCTCTACCAACCGTTACCGCTACTCCAGCCCGCCGCGCTGTTTTTCCCTTCACTGCGATTGTTGGCCAGGAGGAGATGAAACTGGCGCTGCTGTTGAATGTCATCGATCCCAAAATTGGCGGGGTGATGATTATGGGCGATCGAGGTACTGGTAAATCTACCACAATCCGCGCCCTCACTGATTTGCTGCCGGAAATTGAGGTGGTGGCTGACGATCCTTTTAACAGTCATCCCAGCGATCCAGATTTGATGAGCGATGAGGTGCGCGATCGCAGTTTATCTCAAACTGACCTTAAAATCGCCCGCAAAAAAGTTCAAATGGTAGACTTGCCTCTGGGCGCTACCGAAGACCGAGTTTGCGGTACGATCGACATCGAGAAAGCTTTGTCGGAAGGTGTTAAAGCTTTTGAACCAGGCCTTTTAGCTAAAGCTAACCGCGGCATTCTGTACGTTGATGAAGTCAATTTGCTCGACGATCATTTAGTCGATGTTTTGCTCGACTCTGCCGCCAGCGGTTGGAATACTGTTGAAAGAGAAGGCATTTCGATCCGCCATCCGGCTAAGTTTATTCTCATCGGTTCCGGCAACCCAGAAGAAGGAGAATTGCGGCCGCAGTTGCTCGACAGATTCGGGATGCACGCAGAAATTCGGACTGTGAAAGATCCCAATTTAAGAGTGGAAATTGTCGAACAGCGATCGAGTTTTGACCAAAATCCGGCGGAGTTTCTCTCGAAATACCAGCGCGAACAAGATGAGATGCAGCAGAAGTTGGTGGAAGCTCAGGAAAGGTTGAAATCGGTAACTATCGATCGAGAGTTGCGGGTAAAAATCTCCCAAGTCTGCGCTGAATTGGACGTAGACGGGCTGCGGGGCGATTTGGTGACAAATCGGGCTGCGAAAGCTTTCACGGCTTTGGAGTGCCGCACAGAGGTGACTGTGGACGATATTCGCCGGGTGATGACTCTGTGTTTGCGGCACCGGTTGCGGAAAGACCCGCTAGAATCAATAGATTCGGGGTATAAAGTGACTAAAGTGTTCGATCGGGTATTCGGCCTAGAAACAACTGAGGGGTAATTGGTAATTGGTAATTGGTAATGGGTAATTGGTGGTAATGAAACCTTCCCTAAATTTTCATACCTTATTCCCCATTTCCAATTACTAATTCTGGCAATGGAAAAACGAATTTTAGGATTAGATCCCGGCTTAGCCAATCTTGGCTACGGGGCAATTTCCTGTCAAATTGTCCCCGGCCAACAAGATAAAAACACCGTTTCCCTGATTGATTGCGGCGTCATACAAACAACGCCAAAACAGGAAATGGGGCAGCGATTGAAAACAATTTACGACGATTTGCACGAGGTAATTGAACAGATTAAACCTGATATAGCAATTGCCGAAAAACTGTTTTTTTACAAGATGGGAAATACCATACTTGTAGCGCAAGCGCGGGGCGTTTTGACGCTCGTATTGGCGCAGTGTGGAGTGCCGCTTTTTGAGTTTACACCGGCTCAAATTAAGCAAGCTTTGACCGGCCGCGGTAATGCGGATAAATCTGAAGTGCAAGAGGCCGTGGCGCGGGAGTTAGAGTTGGGTTATATTCCGAAACCCGACGATGCGGCGGATGCTTTGGCGGTAGCTTTGACTGGTTGGTACGATGATGATATTTGTCCGAAGAAAATACAGTTGGAAATAGGAAAAATTTGATGCAATATCAAATCATCGGCAAATTAAGAACAAATCCGGGCAAGACATCTTCTCCCGATAAACTTACAAGAAATTGTCGAATCTCTACTTCGCCAGAAGGGCGATAAATCTCCACTTTTTCGTCGAGAGCGTTAATTAACCAACCCAAGCGTATATCGCTGTTTAGATACTCCTGCATTTTCTCCTGAAGCGGTCGCAGGGGGTCTAGGCGCGATCGCAATTATATGACAAAATCAGGACAGATTGGCGGAAATTTATCTTGTTGTTCTGCTGTTCAAGCAGACCATCTTTCTAAGCTAACCCAAGCCACGTCTGGAGCGCGATAGCCATTATTAGGCAAGCGAAAAATTGTAGAATAACTAAACACTCTCCCTAGCTGCATTTTACGGTTCCCCAAGCCCAAATCTGTAATTAAATAGGTTTCTCGATTGCCGCTGACTCCGCCTACGGGTGACATAATAATGATTTCTCCTTTAGGTGTCCGTTCAAATTGCCAATCTCGATTCATCTGGCATAAACGGTAAAACTGTTCATCTGTTAGTTCGACAGTATCTAAGTTTAAAGTAACGGTCGTCATTTTTCCTAACTCCCTAAAAATATGAGTCCTGCAAACTTATTTTAGCGCCGCATTTTGTCAATTTTAACATCACTCCCCATAGCCCGGACTTAAGCTTTAATACCAGGGCTTAAGCCCCATCCAGACTATTGCGAGGTGCAAAATATTAGTTAAAAATGTAATTAAGTTCGAGCGCCTAATTCCCACCTCAATCAAAAAATGCTATAATATCAACTTTAATTGCTAAACTTATCCCGCCAGCAGAGAACACAGGAAAATAATATGGTGATTATTACCTCACAACAAATTGCCCAATTTCGCTCACAATTAGCCGAATATCCCGAAGCCCTAAAAGCCCTAGACGCCATCGAAGATTGCGAAGGTAACATTGAAGATGCAGCGATATCTCTAGCAATTCAAGCCGGACAAGAACCCAATATCTCGGAAAATTGGTTAGACGGATTGGCCAAAAGATGCCGCGTTGCTATCTGCAAATCAGAGGTTAAAGAAGAGTTGACAAACGGACAATTGAATGCAGCATTTAGAGATTTAGTAGCAGCAAAAATTTGCCCTAATATTTTGGTGACTTCGGTAATTATTTATGTATTTAAAACAGGGGTGGATGAGTTTTGTGAACCTCTCGAATATAAACTATAAGGCAATCCAGACATTTAAAAAGTAGGTGAGGCGAAGCTATCCCGAAGGGTAGGGAATCGCCCTCATTTCTCAAAACATGATACAACGAGGCGATCGCAACTCTTTTCTACCCCTTTGCACTACTGTACCCAGCCGGCCTCAAATCCGGCGACAAACCCAAAGATTTCCCCAGCAAACGAGCAAGTTGCACTAAAAAATTAGCAGTATCTTCGTCACCTTCGCGCGCCATTGAAGCCGATATCTGGATTAGCATTTGCACAAATCCCGCATCAATTAAATCGGAACGCGAACTCAAAACCTCTGGTTCTTGGCCGTTGGGACAAGTAAGCACTCGCTCGATTAAGTTCAAATAAGCCTCTTGGCGTTCTGGATTCATTTTGGCAGAAGCTGTACAGTAAATAATTTATTATTACGTTTAACTCAGCCCTGTCAATCAGGCGATCGAATAAGCGATCCCCGTTTTTACTCTAGAAACTCCATTCAGTCAGGAATAGACAGAAGCTTAAAGAAAATCTTAAGTTTCTCAATGCTAGTTTAGTTGAGGTAAGCTGCCCCGATGCGCCCCCTAGAATTCAAGCTAAGCTGCGCCAATAATAACCCTAAGATTCAAGGGAATTAAGAATATACAAAATGAAAATAGGAATATTTTTAGGAAATCTAGGAAACCCCGCCATCTACTATCCCAAACTCGCCACAATTACCGGCGGAGTCGCGGCGAGTATTTTTCTTTGCCAATTATTGCAATGGCAATCACAAAAGTCCAACTCCGGCGAATGGGTGAAAACTAACAGCACAGAAATAGAAAAAGCAACGGGTTTAAATCAGGAAGAACAGGAATTAGCGAGAAAGCAGCTAAAACTGCGAGCACTGCTGAAAGAAAAATTAATAAATCCCAACACGGATACCCTAGAACTCTGGGCGGACATTGATGCTTTCGAGGAAAAACTCAATAACTTTGGGACACCGAATCCGCCAGATATTATAACACCGATAAGCCGCGAAAATAACAATCACCCTGTAGCAATCTTCCGCGAAACATCACCCCCAAATCATGTAGTTAAAACCGACAAATATTTCGGGCAGCCCCGCCAGCAAATAGCCGTTGCTGTCACGCCTAATTACCGATTTAGCGGCCCTTGGGATTCCCAAGAACAACTGCACAACTTTCAGCGAGCTTTAGAAGCATATGCTCAAGAGCGCAGCTTAGGATTTGGCAATCCTTCTGGATGGGCCTTTAAAATTATTGACAGCATGACAAAAGGCTTAACCTCAACTTTTTGGGATGAATTTATCGCCGGAATTCCTTTAGGAGAAAGTCAAAAAGTTAAGCGAGATTGGGAAATCGAGCCGGAAGTGCCTTATCCTGCTTTTGAAGAAGAGCGAATTCAGTATTACGTGCACAAAGGCGAACCCCTAGAAGCAGCAGTCTCTAAAGCTCGTGCTGACTTGAGAAACCCGGTTTTGGGCAAAGATTTGTGGGAGGGATTTCTGCGAAAGTGCGATCGTCTTGCTGATGATGCGATCAAAGCAAAACAGCAGGGCGTTGAAACACCATATCTGCCCTCTTCCTTCAACGAAAAACCGCAAATCACCAAGGATAGCGTTATGCAGAAGTTAGGGGCGATCGCCCCTCAATCAGTCTTAAATCAATCCACATCTGAAACAATTGCTGAACCGCTACAACTTGAACAAGAAGAATCCCCAACTCCCGCCGAAATCCCCAGTATTTCCTCTTTGCAAAAAGCATACCAAACTCCTCTCGGCAGAAGTCTAGTAGAAAAACAAATCGCTGCCAACCCAGAATGGGGCTACGAAATAGTTGACGGTGAAATAGTCGAATCAATCCCTTTTTAATGAGGCGGATATGAAACGAATTAGCGAGATTAACCCGCTGGGGGAAGAGCGAGCAAATCCTTCTGAAGAAGAGAGAGAAAGACGGCGACAGGAAAGGTTGCAGCGAGAAAGATATGAAGGATATCAAAAGTTAGTTGAACTCTGCTATTTGGGCGAATATGACATGGCCCAGCAGTTGGCAAATCGACACTTTAATTGGGGTTATGAAATAGTTGATGGGAGTGTGATGGAAAGGAGAGATTAGGTTCGTAGTAAGGACTTTAGTCCTTAAGGTCCAGGTTGAAAGGACTAAAGTCCTTATTACAAACCTATATGAGAATTAGGGTTATGTTATAATTTTAATTAATTAAAACTTAAATAACTATCAAAGATGACAACAACTATTAACCCCAAAAATATAACGCTCGGTGAAGTCAGTCATTTTTTTAAAATTCCAATATCAGCTTAATAATGACACGTACACAAAATTTTTATCCTTAGAATCCTTAACAGAGATAGAACAGTTAGAACTCGCCCAAATTCGCAACGATTTTCGCGAATACCTCTCAGTAGAAAGAGTCTCTGAAGGACTGGTACAGGCTTTAATTACGTTTCCCTTAATGCGATTGGCTGGCTTCTACCGCAGCCCAATCAAGATGAGTCTAGAACAAGACATTGCTAGCATAACTATAGAATATGAAGACACAACGATTACAGGCCGATTTGACATTTTAGCAATCAATAAATAGAAACAAATTGCCGCTGATCTACCATTTTGGATTTTAGTAATAAAATCTAAAAATAGTCTAATTGCTCCCCCCGCTGGTTTGCCCCAACTTCTAACTTATGCCTCTAAAAGTTTAGAATATCAAGAGTCTGTTTGGGAATTTGCAACTAGCGGAGAGTTTTATCAGTTTGTCCATATCTGCAGAGGAAATCCCCCAACCTATCAGCTAATGTCCTTTCTGAGTTAGATGGAACCCGAACCTTCAATTTTGTTGCTGCAAGTTTTAAAAGCTATTTGTAAGCTATAGCAAAAGGAAGAATAAGGATTAAAGTCCTTAGTACAAACATAAAAAAAGAGGCAGAGAAAATTCCCCGCCTCCAATCTCCAATGACTGTTAACCTAAAAGTTAGATTCGCCAGCCAATATTTTTTAGTAGCCTCTGGTGTTCGGCTTGTGCACGATGAAGCTGAGCACTTGGCACTGCTTCACGTTGTCAAAACCCATGACGCGGATGTAGCAACTAGGATTGTCTTGACGGCAAGCTTGAACTTCTGTCATGATTTCTTTGACGCTGCGAGCACCAAACAAAGGTAGCTTCCACAGAGTCCAGTAGCGCATTTCAGCGGCAGAGGTTTCGTTGAATTCTACGCCGGGAATGTAGCCTTGATCCAAGATGTACTGGAGTTGCTTGGCAATTTGCGCGTCTGTCAGCGGGGGCAAATAGGACAGAGTTTCGTAACGACGCTCTTTAGGTAAAGTCTTCATTTTTTGTATCTCTAAGGTGTGTGTTCGATCGCACTTGTCGATCGATTAACTCGACAAATTATCCAGATTCGGTTCAGAATCTATTGATGTTTCAGGATTACTGCTAGAAACAGACCAATTAAGTTGCGTAGTTCGCTCTAAATGCTGGCGTCTGTGTTCCATATTCGCCTGTTGAATGCCAGTACAAACCATTTCTGGCAAATATTCTGTCACATCGTGAGCCAGATACTCTCGCACAGTCATGATCCGAAATCCTAAATCTTGATTTTCCCTCAGCAACTCTTGAATGTATGCTTCTCCATCTTGGATTTTGGCCTTCGTGGAAAAGTCGTTCAACCAGATTGCCAAAGGAGGATTGGTTTCGCTCAACTGAGCGACCACCATCCGCACGGATTGATAGGTTAGGTAACTTGCCAGCACCTTAGCGGTGTCTTTCGCAACTTGTTTGAGATCCATTTTGACCCCAGCCCCCTCAAATTTTAGATTTTGGATTTTAGATTTTGGATGCAAACTTACTTGTAAATCTTCTTCAAAGATAAAGACTTCCTAGCAAGTTTGCGACCTAAAACCTAAAATCTCCAACCAAAAATCCTTAAAGGGTATCCATTGCCTCGAACTCAAACTTGATTTCTTTCCAGAGTTCGCAAGCAACAGCCAGTTCAGGAGACCATTTGCAAGCTTCGCGGATCACGTCGCCGCCTTCGCGCATCAAGTTGCGGCCTTCGTTACGAGCTTGGACGCAAGCTTCCAAAGCAACGCGGTTAGCAGTTGCACCAGGTGCATTACCCCAAGGGTGGCCCAAGGTGCCGCCGCCGAACTGCAAGCAGGAGTCGTCGCCGAAGATTTCCACCAAAGCCGGCATGTGCCAGATGTGGATACCACCAGAAGCAACCGGCATGACACCGGGCATGGAGGCCCAATCTTGGGTGAAGTAAATACCGCGGCTGCGGTCTTCTTCGATGTGGTCTTCACGCATCAAGTCTACGAAGCCCATCGTGATGCCTTTTTCGCCTTCGAGTTTACCCACAACTGTACCGGAGTGCAGGTGGTCGCCGCCGGACATCCGCAAGCACTTGGCAAGCACGCGGAAGTGGATACCGTGGTTTTTCTGACGGTCGATAACTGCGTGCATGGCGCGGTGGATGTGCAGCAAAATACCATTGCGGCGGCACCATTTGGCCAAGGTGGTGTTAGCAGTGAAACCACCGGTCAGGTAGTCGTGCATGATGATGGGGGTTTTGATTTCCTTAGCGAACTCAGCCCGCTCCATCATCTCTTCGCAGGTGGGGGCAGTTACGTTGAGGTAGTGACCCTTGACTTCGCCGGTTTCTGCTTGAGCTTTTTCAATAGCTTCTTGAACGAACAAGAAACGATCGCGCCAGCGCATGAACGGTTGCGAGTTGATGTTTTCGTCGTCTTTGGTGAAGTCCAAACCGCCGCGCAGAACTTCGTAAACGGCACGACCGTAGTTCTTAGCAGACAGACCCAATTTGGGCTTAATTGTACAACCCAGCAAAGGACGGCCGTACTTGTTCAATTTGTCCCGCTCAACGGTAATACCGTGAGGAGGGCCTTGGAAGGTTTTCAGGTAAGCAATGGGAATCCGCAAGTCTTCCAAACGCAGAGCGCGCAGAGCTTTGAAACCGAACACGTTACCGACCAAAGAGGTCAGCAAGTTGGTGACGGAACCTTCTTCAAACAAATCCAAAGGATAGGCAATGAAGCAGATGTATTGGTTGTCTTCACCGGGAACTGGCTCGATGTCGTAGCAGCGACCTTTGTAGCGGTCGAGGTCGGTCAGGAGGTCAGTCCACACAGTTGTCCATGTACCTGTGGAAGATTCAGCAGCTACAGCAGCGCCTGCTTCTTCTGGCGGAACTCCCGGCTGCGGTGTTACCCGGAAAGCCGCCAAAACATCTGTATCCTTTGGGGTGTAGTCCGGCGTGTAATACGTTAGTTTATAGTCTTGAACTCCGGCTTTATACCCAGCCTTTGATTGAGTTTGGGTTTGCGCGTAAGCCATATCTCGCTTCCTAGTATTCGCTTAATTTTTTTGCCCGATCGCAGGCTGTTAAAAATATATCAACAAAGTGTCACTCTCAAATTTTAATATTCTTTTAATCATCATAAGTATTATTTATTTTGCTTTACATTAGGCAAATATTTGTAACATATCTTATGAAAAGCCAGCGGCGAAGGATGCAGGAGGAAAGGCTGGGGATCGCAGAGTGGGGAGGAATTTCGAGCGAGCGAAAGATATTGTGCAGCGAGCCGAACAGCGAATCAATACGGTTTATGTAAAGAATTTAATACTTAAAAATCAGAATTGGTAAGGGGTAATGGATCTGGGCTAAGTAGTTAGAAATACCTAAAGTTGTCGTGGGGAGTTAAGATCGATCGCCCGATCGATCTCAACTACAATTCAGTATGTAGCAATCTAAAATCCAAAATCTCAAATCCCGTGACTCTGGGCCCGCCAACTCAAAAATCGACAGCATAGCACATAATATGGACAGGACTTGTGCTCTCAAACCAAATCCGTCGTTACAGCCATTTAACCTCGCTGAAAACCGGGTTTCTGCGTTAGCAGCGCGTAAGTCTACTATGGATATTTAGCCCCATTTTTACTCTGGTTGTGCCTCACCCCCCTTCAAAAGCCGTTCACTGCATCAATCCAGATTGCCCAAGGCCCTACCCTCAGACTTGGGGCAACAATTTTTGTCATAGTTGCGGGGCTCCGCTGCGACTAAAAAATCGCTACGTGCCTCTACAAAGCCTCGGTTCCGGGGGCTTTGCAGCAATTTTCACAGTTTGGGACACAGAAACTGAAACCGAGCGCGTCCTGAAAGTGTTGCTGGAAACGGCCCCGAAAGCGCTGAAACTGTTCGAGCAAGAAGCTTGGGTTTTGGCACTTTTGCGGCACCCGGGCGTCCCTAGAGTCGAGCCTGACGGTTATTTTCACGTCCAAACCCAAAATTTTGCAGGCGGAGATGGAAATCCTGCGGCGAAGCGACTGCCTTGTTTGGTAATGGAAAAGATTCACGGCAAAACTTTAGAAGAGGTTCTCGACGAGCACCCTCAAGGATGTCCGCAGGAATGGGTGTTTAGTTGGCTGAGTCAAGCTGTGGAAATTTTAGAGGAGTTGCACAGGTGTCAGATTATTCACCGCGACATTAAACCCTCAAATTTGATGCTGCGAGACCCGGAATCGCCCCAAGTTTTGCTAAGCAAGGGTTTGGGCGGACTGCAATTGGTGACGATCGACTTTGGGGGAGTTAAACAGATGGGCGGTGTCGAATCCGTGGGGAAAGATTCTCGGAGTTCGACGCGGTTGATTTCGCCCGGGTACAGTCCGCCAGAACAAATTGTGGGCGGCGGTGTGGTGCCGGCGACGGATTTTTATGCCCTGGGGCGGACTTGTATTCATTTGCTGACGGGGAAGTATCCGGCGGAAATTGAAGATCCGATGACGGGAGAGTTGCGGTGGCGCCACATTGTATCTGTGACTCCGGCTTTGGCGAATTTGTTGGACGATATGGTGCGATCGAATGTGCAGCAGCGTCCCGCGACGGCTGGTGATGTTCGGGCGCGTTTGCAGGAGATTTATGCTAGGAGTAAGGGCAAAATCGCGATCGCCCCAATCGGTCAAGCTATTTTAGAATTCTGCCGGCAAGTAGTGGTGGCGGGGGCGCAAAAAACGGGAAGTTTGATGGTTGTGCTGTTCGGCGCGATCGCCCAAATCGTGGTAGCTTCTCTGGATACGGGTTGGGAAATGGTGCTGGGTGCCGTTGGTGGATGTGCGGGGGCGATCGGCGGTTTGGTTTTGGGCTATGCT
Source organism: Microcoleus sp. Pol11C2 (assembly GCF_036701505.1). NCBI lineage: Bacteria > Bacillati > Cyanobacteriota > Cyanophyceae > Oscillatoriales > Microcoleaceae > Microcoleus > Microcoleus sp. Pol11C2. The sequence continues at coordinate 58,562 of NZ_JAUBQX010000010.1, read as the reverse complement.
TCGCCTATTGGCCCGCAAATTGCCAGTTTTCTGAATGAAGGTTTGCAGCAATTAATTCCTAACATGACTTTCGCTGTCGGGCCGGAAGTGCTGCTGTTTGGATTTGCGGGGTTGGGAACTGCGATCGGTTTGACGGATGCGGGGAGTTTTCGCCAGCAAAAACAGTATTGGCTGTCTGGATTGATGGGAGCTCAGGGTTATTTGTTGGCGGGTTTGTGCTGGATGGAAGCAACAGCTTCTAGTGGTGTGCAGGGGGTTATTTTGGGAGCTTTTGCGATCGCCTCTTTGACTGTGGGAATGGGTTTGCGGAGCCATCAATTAGTTCACGCTTTGGTTGTGGCTGTTTTCTCTACGGGAATGTTTCTGTTGCTGAATGCTTGGAACATTTTTCCGGGGAGTTTCTTTGGGATTTTGTCACTGTCTAACGTTACCTTCGGCTGGCTGCAAGTTTGGGGCTCAATTGTGTTTTTTGGTTTGTTGGGAAGTGCGATCGGGCTTTGTTTGGGAGTAAGTCATTATTTAGTTGTGCCCGTGCTCAGGTGGTTGGGATGGCGGTAGGAATTAACTAATTAAATATTAAACATTTCACCTCAAATTCAGCTCCCCCCTAAATGTTCTTTCTTTAAAAAGACCAACTTTGAGTAATCTTGTCCCCCTTTTGTTAAGGGTGGCTATGGGAACTCTCCGGCTTTAAAAACTATTGTGGGGTTTGCCCCAGATCCGGTCAAAAATCTACAATTAAGATGGTAGAAAGCTTATAATCATGAAGAACATTAAATAATAGCCTCAGAGTGCCATGTCCAAAATATTATTAGAATCCTTTCGGACAGCCTATGCAAATATGGAGTTATCGCCGCTGATAACTCCGAAAGAAGTCGAGAACTTCCGAGTAGAATACGGGACGGAAGTTCTCGAACAATTAGAGCAATTAGTCGAAGATGACCCTTCCGGTAGGGGTAAAATTATTTTTAGCGGACATCGCGGTTGCGGTAAATCTACACTTTTGGCAGAATTTTGCCGCCAGATGGACGATCGTTATTTTACAGTCTTTTTCTCGATTTCCGACTTGATTGAAATGTCGGATGTCAATCATATCAATATCTTGTTTGCGATCGCAGTTCAGTTGATGGATGCAGCAGAAAAACTGGAAATTCCCATCAAACAATCAATTAAAGAATCATTTTATAACTGGTTTGCTACTAAAACTAAAACTAAAATTGACGAATTGGGCGCAAGCGGATCGGTCGGTTTTAACTTGTTTAAGATGATTACAGGGAAGTTAAAAGCTGATGCGACGATTCGTGAAGAAATAAAACAAGAGTTTATTCGCAAAGTTTCTGATTTGGTGGCGACAATTAACGAGATTGCGGCCGTAGTTCGAGAAGGCGCCAAAAAAGACGTAATTGTAGTGATTGATGACCTGGATAAGTTGGATTTAGGTGTAGTTCGCCAAGTTTATCAAGAACATATCAAAGCCCTATTTTTGCCGAATTTTAGGATGATTTTAACAACTCCTATTTCGGCGCTGCGAGATGTCTCTTTGGCCGCTACCGTGGAAACGGAAACTAACGATCAAATCGTGTTCATGCCAGTAACTAAGCTGTTTAAACGCGGGGAAAGCCGGAATGCTGATGCTGTTGCAATGGCGGAACCGGCGGCGAGATTGAAAGAGATTTTAGCTAAACGCTTGGGAAGCGAATTGATCGAACCAGAAACCCTGGATCGCCTTGTCGCATACAGCGGTGGAGTATTGCGAGAATTGATTAGAATTGCAAACGAATGCTGCCGCATTTGTTTGCGGTTGGTGCGACGGAATCCAGAAGCTGCAATTAAAATTAATGCTGAGGTGTTTGAGGAAGCGATTAATAAATTGCGGATCGATTTTGATACCCGTTTAGGGACAACTGATTATGAGATGTTGATAGCAACTTACAGAGATTTTAAACCTGCCGACCCGAAAGCACAAGGCTTTTTGGACTTGCTGCATGGGTTATATGTTTTGGAATATCGCAATGCTGTTTTGTGGTACGACATTCACCCGATCGTGCTAGAATTGTTAAAGCAGCGAGATGATTTTCCGCTTCAATAATTTCTTTTATACTCAACAATTAAACTCGGCGGTTGAAACCGCTAGCAACGCGATCGCACAAATTTTCGGCCCAGCAAAGGGGACTAAGGTAATGTCTGAGTCCAAAGTCGATCCCCCCTAGCCCCCCTTAAGAAGGGGGGGAAAAGAGTGTTCTCAAAGTCCCCCTTAATAAGGGGGGGACAAGAGTATTCTCAAAGTCCCCCTTATTAAGGGGGATTTAGGGGGATCGAGACTTCGATACAAATGACAATCAATTATGTCGAATCTCAACAGTCAAAACCAAGATAATTATGAAGATTTACTCGTGTCAATTGAAGCGGGTAAAGATATTCTCAACTTGCTAATCGCAGTTTGCGATGATAGCGACTGTCGCGATCGCCTGATTTCGTATTATGAAGCAGAACTCGAACCAGATATCCGCCGCTATCGCGTAGAATTGGCGAGGGGTGAACCGAGTTTGCGATCGGCGCTGGCCAATTTAGTCAAACAAGAAGCATATTTGCAGCAGCGGGGAAAAGCCGTGATCACCGTGACGGGTGTGGAGAAACTGCGGTTTTTTAAACAATTTGGCGAAAGTCGATCGGAACAACAAGTGTTTTTTGGCTATTTGCAATGGACGCGGGAAGCATTGCGGGAATTTCCGTTTTCGATTGTCTTGTGGGTGACGCGACAAATTGAAATTCTGATTAGCAATGAATCTCCTGATTTTTGGAGTTGGCGCAAAGGTGTGTTTCGCTTTGATACGAAAAAAACTGCGGCTGTTCCCAAAACTGAATTTGAACCGTTTCGCTCCCTAGTTGAAGAGGACGATCGCGAACCGCCGAGTTTGATTCCGCTGGAAGATTTGCAGGATTTAATCGCGCGAACCGAACAGAAAAAAGGCCTCGAAGACCCCAGTTTGGCAAGTCTTTATGCGAGTATGGGGAAGATTTATTACAGAAGGATCAAGTCGGGAGAGTGCGAAAATTTTCAGGATGAGTATGAATTGGCGATCGACTATTTTAAAAAGGCGATCGCCCTTCAGCAAGAGTTAGATGTGGAACTGGAATTATCAAGTAGTTTAAATTACATCGCCGGACTTTATAAATCCCAAGGAAGGTACTCGGAAGCGGAACCGCTGTATTTACAAGCATTAGAAGTAGACAGGCAATCGCTTCCTGAAGACCATCCCGATTTAGCTAGTCACCTCAACAATTTAGCCGCACTTTATAAATCCCAAGGAAGGTACTCGGAAGCGGAACCGCTGTATTTGCAAGCATTAGAAATAGACAGGCGATCGCTTCCTGAAGACCATCCCGATTTAGCTAGTCACCTCAACAATTTAGCCGGACTTTATAAATCCCAAGGAAGGTACTCGGAAGCGGAACCGCTGTTTTTGCAAGCATTAAAAATAGACAGGCGATCGCTTCCTGAAGACCATCACGATTTAGCTATTCACCTCAACAATTTAGCCGGACTTTATAAATCCCAAGGAAGGTACTGGGAAGCGGAACCGCTGTTTTTGCAAGCATTAGAAATAGACAGGCGATCGCTTTCTGAAGACCATCCCGATTTAGCTATTGACCTCAACAATTTAGCCGAACTTTATCGTGATCAAGGCAGGGACTCGGAAGCGGAACCGCTGTATTTGCAAGCTGTGGAAATAGACAGGCGATCGCTTCCTGAAGACCATCCCAGTT